>CAZXTA010000015.1:0-19847 GCA_964642865.1 uncultured Methanomassiliicoccus sp.
TCGAAGGGGAGCGGGGCTGAGCATGTGGTTGGATAACCTCTGGTGATTCGAGCGGCAACCTTCGTGGCCTAGCACTTCTACTTGCCTAGTTCCACGGATTCCCATCCAACTGTGGATGCGGGCTTGCAGCCGGTGATGATGTCTATATCGAAATCGAACATGACGGCGCTCTGCTCCCCCTGCTTGACGATCAACTTGCGTTCCTCGACGATCTTGCCGATGACCGCAGCCGTCACGCCTACCGATGCGTACATCTCCTCAATGCGCTTGGAGTTGGCCGGGTCACAGGTGACCACGTAGCCGCATCCCTGATAAGATTTCAACCATTGGGCCAGGTCGACGTCTTTCGGCCGGGGTATATGGTCCAGCTCCACCACCGCCCCTTTACCACTGGTCTCCAGTAGCATTCCCAGGGTGCCCAGGGTGCCAGGGTTGCTGATGTCCTTGCCCGATCGCACCAGCCCCTGCTTGGCGATCTTGTTCATGATGAGCATCTGCCGACGCAGAATCGGTGCCTCCTTTCGAGATGTCGTGTCCCAGGCGAAAGGCAGTGCGTCAGGATAGAAACCGTCCAGGTCAATGCCTACGATGACATCGTCCCCAACTTCGGCGGTGTGGCTGAAAATGGCCTGTCCGATCTCGGCCTTACCGATGATGGCTACATCAATGGCGTCATAATCGCAATCCGGGTGGGTGTGTCCGCCAACGATGGGTACGCCATACTTCCGGACCGCCGCTTCCATACCTTTCATGACCTGGGAGCATACCTGATTGTCCTTAACGGACAGTATGTCAAGCATGGCGATTGGCACGCCGCCCATGGCCGCGATGTCATGAATGTTCACAAGCACGGCGTAGTAACCAGCAAAAAAAGGATTGGCGCGCATAAGTGCGGGCATGATGCCATCTGCCGCCAACAGAAGTAGCTTGCCATCAAGCTCCACGACCGCGGCATCCTCCCCGTAGGAGGCGAGTATCTTGGTGTACGCTTGCTTGGGAAAAAAGTTGATTACAGACGATATGCTTTTCTTCCTGGTCACTCCGGGAAAGTTCCTAAGAGCTTCGACCAGGCCATTCAGGTCCATACGTCCCGATAAGCCATTGGGGAATAAATACATTATTCGCGAAACATCATAATTTCAACTTGGTCTGCTTGGTCTCTCTGACCAAATAGTTGACCTCGGAATCGTCGATGATCAATTGGATGAGCATGCCCTGAAAGGTCTCATTCAGATCGTCGTTCAGAGGTACGTACGCCTTGCTACTGGTGGGGATCTTGAAACCCGCCTTCAACATGAACTTGCGGGTCTCAGCGATTTCCTCATCCCTCGCCTGAACTCCGGGTGACGCTTCCCATATTCCAGCTCTTTCCAGTTCCTCTTTGAATATCGGTCTTCGGAACAACTTATTGAGGGCGTACAAGGTAAGTTCCGCGTACCTGTCTCCTACGATGACCTTGGCCTGTTCAGCTAACTTCAGATATATGTCCCTCTCCTTTCCCCACACTGGCGTGTATATCTTGGCCGGAGGGACCTCCTTTTCCCTGAGGACGTTCAGATCGGTCATAGCTCGCAGGTAACCGGTCAAGGTCAGGCGGTGCATGTCGAAGCCTTGCTTCTTCAATTCTCTGGAAAGATAACTTATGGATTTTCCGTCTTCCGTAATCAGAGATATAATCTTATGTTTAAGATCTCTATCTGGATGGAACATATATTAACAGATATGGTAACAAATATGGTAATAATATACCTTTTCACGACCGATTAAAGTGTGTTAATTGTTAACGGAATAGGTTCAAAAATTCATTTAAACCTATATGCTGAGTGCTATCTTCCCAAGATAAGATTGAATGAAGGTAAACGGACTCTCTAAATAGGTCCTCCTTTCTAAATTTGATAATGTAGAGAGACAGTGAGACAATGAAAAGCGCAGAAGCCCCCCGGAATGCGAGAACATCGGAATCAGGAATTACCCATAATAATGATAGAGAGTCGACCGAACTATCCCTGTTCGTCCGTACTTCGGACGAGGAGATCAAGAAATGGGATAAGAGCCGGATATTCGAGGCTTTAATAAGGGAGACCGACATCAGTGAAGATGCCGCCGCCATAGTCGCCAGAGAGGTAGAGAAGTTGATTGGGGAGCTGCAGCTTGATGTCATCACCGCCCCACTCATACGCGAATTGACAAACGCCAAGTTAGTGGAGTATGGCCTGGCCAAGATCAGGCGACAGCACACTCGTCTGGGAGTGCCTCTATATGACGCCCGTCAGATCATCATGAGCCCGAACAAGGAGAACGCCAATGTTCCCCATGGGCCAGAGGCCACCAATCTTACCCTGGCCGAGCAGATCAAAAAGGAGTTTGCCCTGCTGGAAGTGTTCAGTCAGGACCTGGCGGACGCCCACATGAGGGGTGATATCCACCTGCACGACCTGGGAATGGTCGATCGTCCCTATTGCAGCGGTCAGTCCATCGAATACGTTAAGAAGTTCGGCCTCAACCTGCCTAACGCTATATCCATCGCCAAACCGGCCAAGCACCCCGAGGTGCTCATAGAGCAGGTAGTCAAGTTCTCTGCCGCGTTGCAGGGCAACTTCGCCGGTGCCATCGGCTGGGATGCCTTCAACCTGTTCCTGGCACCATACCTGACCAACGTGGATGACGATCGCATGAAGCAGCTGGCTCAGATACTGGTATTCGAGTTCGCCCAGCAGGCCGTGGCCCGCGGCGGTCAGTCCATCTTCAGCGACCTGAACCTGTATTGGGAGGTCCCGGACCACTTCGAGAACGTGGAGGCCATCGGCCCTAGCGGTAAGTTTACAGGCAAGGTGTACGGAGATTACGCGGAAGAGAGCCAGCGGTTCGTCAACGCGCTGTTCGACGTGTATATGGAAGGAGATGCCATGGGCAGGCCATTCTTCTTCCCCAAGCCGAACGTGCACATGACCGAGAAGTTCTTCAGGACCGAGGGTCACGAGGAGTTCCTGAACAAGATCTGCCTCACTGCCACGGAGAAAGGCAATACATACTTCGTGTTCGATCGCGGTGGAACGGCCAAGATATCCGAGTGCTGCCGCCTGACATTCAGGCTTGACGACAACGACCTCAATGACGCCAAGACCCCTTGGAAGATGAGGTACTCTGCCATGCAGAACGTCACGATCAACCTGCCGCGCATCGCCTACGACGCGCATCAGGACGACGAGAAGCTATTCTGCCTGCTGAAAGAGAAGATTGAGCTCGTGGCCCAGGCCCACCTGCAGAAGCGCGAGTTCATCGGTAAGCTACTGGGCATGGGCAAGTACGGTCCCCTGGCCTTACTGACCATGAACATGGACGGCGAGCCTTACTACCGTCTCAACAAGGCATCATTCCTAATTGGTATGGTCGGGCTGAACGAATTGGTGCAGTATCACACTGGACAGCAGATGCACGAGAGCAAGGAGGCCACTAAGTTCGGCCTCAAGGTCATCTCGGTGATGAAGAAGCACGCCGAAGAAATCGGTAAAAAGTACGGCATCAAGATGCCCCTAGAGCAGACCCCAGCCGAGAGCACCGCCTATCGCTTCGCCAAATTGGACATGAAGTACTACCCACTGCAGGCTCCGACGGTGATCAGGGGCAACAAGAGCGCCGGGGAGATATACTACACAAACTCCACGTACCTGAACGTGGGAGCCCAAATAAGTGCCATCGAGAGGGTGAAGGCCGAAGGCCTATTCCACCCCCTGGTGGAGGCCGGTGCGCTCAGCCATGTCTGGCTGGGCGAACACAAGCCCCCGGCAGAGAGCCTGGCGGCTTTCGTGGTCAAGACCTTCAAGAACACCCAGAACTCTCAGATAGCTTTCAGCCCGGAGTTCACCTCCTGTCTTAACTGCGGCAAGACCGCCCGCGGACTGAGGGATACCTGCCCCAACTGCCACTCCCCGAACGTCGAGGGGATCACCCGCGTCACCGGGTTCTTCTCCAAGACCTCTGGGTGGAACAAGGGGAAGCTAGGAGAGCTGAAGGAGAGGACCCGCAACATCATCTCCTGAAGGTCAAGGGGCCGTACCCCAATTCTACCTTTTCACTATTCCACCCAGGTAATAAAAGAGGACCTCGGCGGTCGTTCCTCTATCTTTTAGATGCGATTCCTGAAAAGGTATAATTACAGGTCACTGCGAAATATATCGAACGGAGGTTAGTAGCTTGGTGCACGTGCAGGTCTCCGAACATCGTATGGTCAATACCCGCAGGAGGAGCTTGTGCGACAACTGTTCGGTGAGAGGTTGCACCAACTTCAACGGCAGCAGGGTGATGGAATGCAGGGAGTTCAAACCGCTGTTCATCGTTTTTATGAAATGTAAGGAATGCGGGACGATCTATGACCTCTATCAGAACTTCAGTTCATTGGATTACGAGCTGTGCCCCGGATGCAACCATACGAAAAAGGAAAAGGACGGTATGACCCTGATCTGCCGTTCCTGATCGACCCTACAGCCGAGGCCCTATGAGCTGCCATATGATCAGGAATAGGACAAGCAATGCGAACAGGTAGGTGATGGTCCCCACGTACTTGACCCTCTCCTCGTCGGTCGCTCTTTTCTTGAAACGCCTGACCAGCGAGTCTATACCGTCCCGAAACAGGAATCCGCCGTCTAGTGGTACGGCCGGAAGCACATTGGTCATACCCACCATCAGATTGATCCAGAATATCCAATAAGCGCTGTTCACCAGCACCCAGAACACGTCCGGGGGCAACGCCCCCCAGGCGCCCTGGGCCTCGAACAGGTCTGTGACCGGGCTCTGCACCGGGGCCAGGCCGGCGAAGGGCATGGCTATGTAACGCAGCGATGCGGTCACTATGGAATTAAGGTCGTCAGCTCCTTTATAGGGTGTGGCCAACCGGTCCAGTATGACCTCCGGGGTGTTGACGCTGGCCCCCATGTAGGCGGAATTGATTCCCATGAACCCGTAGTCCAGGAACCCGTCGCCGATGGACCCCGGGCTCACGGCCTTATAGTAATCCAGCCTGCTCATGAGGGTGAGAGTGTTGACCGAGGGATCGACCACATACTCTTGGAGGTCCTGATCGTAGTACAGTACGGTCACGTTCACCGTCTGTCCGCCCACGGTCTGCTGGAGCGTGTCGGTCAGATCATTGTCGTTCCTTATCAGGGTATCGTTCAGGGAGTAGACGATCATTCCCGCCTTCAATCCAGCCTGGTCCGCAGGGTATCCCTTGGATGTCTGGGTCAACAGCACGCCAGAGGTCACCTGGGCAGTGTATAGTTCGCTCTTGTAATGATAGGTCACATCGACCTTTTCCCCTGGGTCTGGCGCGACGACGGAGAAGTACTCCTCGTACCCGGAGATCTCCTGATCATCGATCTCCACTATCTGCGCGCCGAACCTCAGCCCGGCCATGTAGGCAGGGCCGTCCTCGCTGATGTTGACCACGATGGGGTTGTTCCGGACCGGCTCCACCGAGGCCATCAAGGCCGAGGAGAAGATCAGGGCACAGACCAGGCCGACGATGATGTTGGTGGCCGGTCCAACCGCGTAAACGTTCATGCGCCTGCGCTTATCGGTCTTGACCAGAGCTTCCTCGTCCGGTTCGACGAAGGCGCCCATGGGTATTATCAACAATAACACGCCCATGGACCGGATGGTCATACCTCCCACCCTGGTCAGAATGCCATGGGCGAACTCATGTATGAATATGGCCACCACCAGCCCCAATATCCCGTACCAGAGAGGTATGATGGGATTGATGCCCGGTATGCCCAGTATCATCTCTGGACCAGGAGCGGCCTCGGCCGGTATGCTAGAAACGATGGTGGCCTCCCACAAGAGCAGGGCCATCATTAGGATCATGACCACCAAACAAAGCCATTTTCCCACCAAGGCATAGAACTCCCAGAACCTCTTGGGTTTGGCCAGGCGGTCTATGAGGTCCCTGCCCCGCTGGGTCCTCCACATGAGGAACGGTCCGTAGACGCTCATTCCATACTTCTCGATCCACCCCTTGCGGTTGGCCGTGCGCACAAGAACGACGAACGATATGATGGCCAGCAGGACCAAGAGCATGTCTTCGTACATCACTTGGCGGGAAGGGAGGCTGGGTATAAAATACCTAATGCTAGTGCTTCTTCCACACGTCCTCGTCCATCTGTGCGTAGACCTCGGAGGGGTCCTCAGCGCAGACCGCCGTATCGTCGGACTGATTGGCCATCCTCAGGATCTGATCCTTCTTGAGGATCCAATAGTGGATGCGCCACAGCTTCCCCTTCTTGAGGTGCACCTCCTCCTGGGTGGTGGTGAGGAACCCCTCCTCCTCTAACATGTAGAACACGTCCCGGTCCTCGGAGGTGAGGCGATTGTCGATGACCTCGTCAGTATAACCGAAGAAGGAAAGGATGTACTCTGCCAGCTTTTCAAGGTCCTCCTGGGACATGCCCTTCTTGCCCATGGTGTTGGACAGCGCCCTCACCACGTCCTTCATGCTCACGACCGTCACTACTTCCACCCTGGACGGCAAGGGTTGTGTTCGGATATAATAATTACACTGAGCTCAATAAATCCATTTCCCATTCCGACCCCAAAGCCTTACAAAAATGTTATATTGGACGAATATCAGAACCACTAAGGTAAGTGAAGCGACATAAAGGGAGACTGGCCAGTCCAACGACGCATTCGCCTGCAGAATGATGAAAATGTCTAAGGCGATGACTGTGATGGCATACCAATAGAGCAGATAGGTCCCTTTACACCACTCCGACCATGTGGGGTCCGCATTCGGCCTTCCACCTTCCGCCTTGGCGTTCACATCATCATCTTGGATCCCGGTCCTGATGATTCGTTTCTTTGCCATCACTCACCGGAAGTGGCAAGCCACGAAGTGCTCGCCGCCCTTGTCGTTCAGGACCGGTTCCATCTCCTCGCAAATGGCCTCCCGATAACGGCAGCGGGTATGGAAGCGGCATCCCTTTGGTGGATTCGAAGGGCTCGGTACATCCCCGCTCAGCACAATGCGGTCCTTCTTTACATCCACATCAGCCACCGGGATCACAGAAAGTAGCGCTTCGGTGTATGGATGCAACGGGTGATCGAAGATATCTTCCTTTTTCCCCGACTCCACGACCTTGCCCAGATACATCACATTGACCCGATCGCACATGTATTTGATCGTCGACAGGTCGTGGGAGATGAACATGTAGGTCAATCCGAATTCCGCCTGGAGGTCATTCAGCATATTCAAAATCTGGGCCTGCACTGAAACATCCAATGCTGATGTTGGCTCATCGAGGATGACCATGTTGGGATTCAAAGCCAACGCTCTGGCGATCCCTATCCTTTGACGTTGACCGCCACTGAACTCATGGGGGAAACGGAACATGTGCTCAGGATTTAGACCCACCCTTTCCAGGATGGCCTGTACTCGCATCCTGGCTTCATCACCGGATACTATACCATGTACAGTGATCGGCTCTCCGACGATATCCTTGATCAGCATCCTGGGATTGAGCGAGGAGTACGGGTCCTGGAATACGATCTGCATGTCCTTGCGCAGCATCCGCATATTTTCCGGATGCTTCATGTCGAGAGCGTACTTCGAGTTGATCTCGTTCATCTCCGATATAACAGTATTCTTCTCAGCCTCTGATGTGGAATTATCATCCATACGACCTTCCAACGAAATCAGCTGGGAACGGACATCCTTGGGCATCTTATAGTAAATATGGCCGGAGGTGGGCTTGGTTAGCATCAGCATGCACCTGCCAACCGTGGTCTTTCCGCAGCCCGATTCTCCGACAAGACCTATGGTCTCCCCCCTTTTTATGAATAGGTCTACCCCATCCACGGCCTTCACGGCCCCGATCTGTTTCTTGAAGAATCCACCCCTGATCGGGAAGTGTTTCTTTAGACCACGGACCTCGATCAATATGTCATCCACTCAGTTCACCTCCTTGTTGTACAGATGACAGGCGATAAAATGACCCGGGCTTATCTCCAATAACGCAGGTTTGTCCTCAGTGCAGATCTTCATTGCATAGGGGCAACGGGGATTGAACCTACAGCCACTCGGCGGGTTCGTGAGATTGGGGACGTTCCCACTGATGGTCTCGAGGCGGGTGGTGTCCACGGTTAGCTTTGGTATGGAGTTCATCAGGCCTTGGGTGTAAGGGTGAAGGGGGTCTTTGAAAATCTCCCTGGTCGAACCGATCTCTGCCATGGTCCCGGCGTACATGACACCAACCCTGTCACTGACCTCGGCGACAACTCCCAGATTATGGGTGATCAAGAGGATGGAAGTCCCCATCTCCTCTTGGAGCTCCTTCATCAGCTTCAATATCTGAGCTTGAATCGTCACATCCAATGCGGTGGTCGGCTCGTCAGCGATGAGAAGCTTTGGCCGGCACGCCAAGGCGATAGCGATCATAACCCTTTGCTGCATCCCCCCGCTCAGTTCATGCGGGAATGACTTGATCACGTTAGCTGGATCGGGTATACGCACCAATCGTAGCAGGCTCTCGGCCTTTTCCAAAGCCTCGTGCTTCATCGGCCTCTGATATCTTCTGATGATAGGAATTCTGGCCATGAACCTGTATACACGAGCGTCAGGGTTCTTTTGCATACGCTCATACTGGTTGATGATCCTCTTAATCCTGATGAGCTCGAGGGCTTTGAACGGATGGGACTTGAAACTGCCTCCGCATTGAGTGCATATGGTCGATTCATCCGTCACCATGGCTGAGCATTTGGAACATCGGAACTCACCCTTCTCCACGGGCACCTTGTGCACTTTTTGATACGATTCGAGAGCCTTTTGTCTATCCTTCATATTCGACAAGACCATCTGGATCAGGGATTTTTTTTCATGAAGCATTATTATCTCAGCGATCTGGTCTCCGGCGGTGAAGACCGGGTTCAGCGCCGACATCGGTTCCTGAAAGATCATCGATATAAATTTGCCACGAATGCGTTGCATGAACATTTCGTCCACACATAACAGATCATATCCATTAGCAAGCCTGATAACATCCTTTCTGAGCTTGATCACCTCAGGGTCCTTTTCCCCTTGTTCGGAGGTGCGAACGATCTCCTCGATCTTCTTCTCGGTCTTCGCAAGATATTCATCGATCTCGGAAGGATGGAAGATGATGTTTCCACTCTCGATCTTTCCAGGGGGAGAAGGTATCAATCTCAGTATCGTGTTCGCGGTCACGCTTTTTCCGCACCCAGTTTCGCCAACAAGACCGAAGTTCTCTCCCTTCCTAATGGATATATTGATGCCATCTAATGCCTTGACCACACCGGCCTGTGTATAGAAGTTGACATAAAGATCTTTAATCGTAATTATTGTCTTTCCCTCTTCCATGATATTCACCTGCGTAGTCTTGGATCCAGTAGATCTCTGAGCGCATCTCCAAGGAGGTTAAAGCCCATGACGAAAATGAAAATCATCATACCAGGGAATGTAACCATCCAATAGGGTGTATATGCCTGTCCATTGTAGTATACAGTGCTCAAGAAGAACTGTTGCCCATCTGACACCATCTTACCCCATTCCGCTGTCCCGGAGGTCGCACCGAAGCCCAGGTATGACAATCCCGCCGCCACCAGCACCACCGATCCGATGTCCATTGTGATGGCCACCAGCATGGGCGACAGGGAGTTGGGGACGATGTGACGGAACAGTATCCTGTTGCTTTTACAGCCTATTGCTCTCGCCGCCTCCACATATGTATTCTCACGTACGGATAGGACCTGGCCACGTATCAGTCTTGTATATGGGGGCCACCACACGAGTATGAGGGCGAACATGATGTTGTCGATGCTGCGGGAAAGCACCGCAGCAATGGCCATGGCCAGGATCAGCCCTGGGATCGAGAGGAAGACATCGGTTATCCTCATGATCACGTTATCGATACTCCCGCCGTAATATCCGGATATCGCTCCGAGGACTATGCCAATTATTGCAGCGTTCAGGACGACGAACAATGATATGATGATCGAGGTTCTGGCTCCCCAGACGACCCCGTAGAATATGTCGGCGCCTTGCAGTCCCGTTCCTAACAAATGACCTTCAGCGCCCGGGGGCTTGGGAGTTAGGAAATCCCGGGGGATATACAATGGATCATCGGGGTTGGCCGGCGGCGCCAATATCGGTGCGGTCAAGGCCAATATTACCACGAACATTATTAGTACAATTCCCACCATCGCAAGCAAGCTCTTCCTCAGTATTCTCAAGGAGTTTCTTGTCTCTCTGATACGTGGTCTGATTGATTTAGCGAGGTTGCCCATCATAACGTTCCAATTAGGAATGTTTGTTGAATTCTTTGTGCGCATTCGATCACTCCAACTGCACCCTCGGATCGAGATATGCGTACATCAGATCCACTGCCAAGTTGACAAATACATAAATGACCGCCACCAGTAGGACGAAGCCCAGGATTGAAGCCCAATCATTGCTCAATATCGCACTTGATGACCACCTCCCTAATCCAGGCCAGCTGAAAATCGATTCGGTGAGCACCGCGCCGCCCAATAGACCACCGAAAGAGAGACCGACTATTGTGGTGGTGGGTATGAGCGCATTACGGCGTGCGTGCTTTTTTATCACGATCCTTTCACTAAGACCTTTGGCTCGCGCTGTCTTCACATAATCTTGGTTCAAAACCTCCAGCATGGAGGACCGCATGATCCTGGTTATGATCGCTATCGTTCCAAAGGACAGCGTGACGGCTGGCAATGTTATGTGAACCAGCGCATCAGTGAATAGGTCAATGTTACCGACCATCAAAGAGTCCACTAGAAGGAAACCGGTTATTTTGGGGACCCCCGTCAATATATATGTATCACCATAACGAGCGGTCGCTGGTAGTATTTTTAATAGGAAATAGAACACGAACTGTAGAATCAACGCAAGCCAGAATATTGGCAGCGAAACCCCGCTTAAGGCCAGGACCCTTGTGCCGTGGTCGACCGCGGTGTCTCTCTTGACAGCGGATATTGTCCCTAATGCTATGCCAATAATGACAGCAATGACCATACTTATAAGCGTTAATTCAAATGTTGCTGGAAAAAATTCTATGATCGCATCAGTAACTGGAAGTCGTGCTGTCCGGGAGTATCCCCAATCCCCATGGACCACTCCGTCTAACCAATACCAATATTGATTTATGATCGGTTCGTCGAGATGGAACTTCTCTCGAATCAGATCGATGTCGGCGTCCGTGCTTTTCTCTGTTGCGTAGGCAGCTGCGGGATTACCAGCGATCCTGGTCAGGGAGAACACCAATATGGACACACCGATGAGCACTGGTATTAGAAGCAACAGACGTTTGGCTATATAGGGTGCCATTTTCATTTTTTTTCACGCTCATTATGTTCTATATTGAATTGGACAATGATGATCCACCATTTCTGCTACATCTGCGGTACTTCTTGGCTTAAATCGTTTGATAAAAAATTTTGGAAAGTAAAAAAAGGTTAAAAGGGGAGCATCGCTCCCATTAGGCCGTCTTTCCGAACGAGTAGTAGTAGAGGCCACTGTACATCGGGTTGAAATAGTACCCAGTTACCCAGGTCCGCTCAACATGGAAGTTTGTTGCCTGAGCGGTCCAGATGTAGTAGCACTCTTCATACACACCTTGGGAAATGTTGTGGTATATGTCGGCCCTCACCTCGTCATCCAGCTCCATCGCGGCCTGCTCGATCCATGCAGTTATGGTCGCGTTGTCGATCGAGCACCTTAGAGCATAGGTGCCGGATGAGTGCAGGAACGGGGTCACATAGTTGTCCGGGTCAGCATAGTCCGGGGCCCAGCCAAGGAAGAACGCGGGCAGTTCCCGGTTCTTCACCGCATCCAGGTACACAGGCCAATCCAGTCCCTGAACGTCTATGCTTATCGTTCCACTGATCAGACCATCGGTCTTCAGAGATTCCATACCCTGCTTCAGTAACTGACAAGCTGTTTCCCTGGCTAAGTTACCAGCGTTGAAGAACAGCGTCATTTCGAAACCAGTGTCCGCATAGCTCTGACCGAGGCTGCTCGGGTTCTCCACAGCGTCCAGATATTCTGCTGTAGCGGTCAGATTGAACTCGTATTTACCGATGTTCGCATCATATCCGAACATACCAGCAGGTATCACTCCGTTCGGCTGCTCAGCTCCGCCCAAGAACACGCTCGTTATATACAAGTCGTAATCGAACGCGCTGGCAAAGGCCCTCCTGATGTTCTCGTCCGCGAAGAATGTTGCCGGAACGTTAGCGTGTGCAGCCACATTTGAGATGTTCTGGTTCAGTCCGAGGAAGTCCATGTTGAAGGTCGGTAGTCCCTCGACGATCCTGACGGTGGACAGTGTAGAGACATCGCTCTTGTGGTCCCTCGGCAGATATATCGAGTCGGCATCTCCAGATTTCAGCATGAGGATCCTGGTACCAACATCCTGCACCTTCTTGATGATGACGTATTTCAGTGTAGCGGGCTCGCGCCAGTAGTTGTCGTTCCTTGTCAGCAGGATGTGAGAGTTGGGCACCCATTCGGTCATCGCGTACGGACCAGTTCCGCAGGTGTGTCGGTCCATGTAGTCGTTGTGGGTGTTCACGACCACTCCTCCGTGGGCTTCGACGAAGTCCTCAGAAACGATCGAGCACGCATTGAAGGCCAACACGTATATGAACGCCGGATAGGCGTAGCTCAGGTTGAACTGAACGGTATAGTCGTCCACCGTCCACACCGCCTGTGCGACATCGTCCCATGTCAGATCCGTACCTCGGCCAGTCCAATTATAGTAGTCATCGATCAATACCTGACCGATCATCCATCCCGGACCCCAGCTATCATTGATGAGGAGCAGTCTTCCGAACGAGTAGAAGACATCGGAAGAGGTCATGTCCGTCCCATCATGGAACTTGACATCCTCCCTCAGATGGAAGATGTAGGTCAGACCATCCTCGGATATTCCACCATTTTCGACGGTCGGGACCTCGGTCGCTAGCACGGGAACAAGGTCCGAGGCGCTTTCGCCATCATAGAATATCAAGGTCTCGTAGACATTCTGGCAGACCTCTCCTCCAGCGGTCTCGTAATCAACTGCCGGGTCCACATATTCAGGCTCTCCAATGGTTGCCAATACAAATCGATCTGGGTTCTTAGCCCCAGTGGTCAGAGAATACCCGACAAGGACGGAGTAATAATACCTCTGAGCTTCTCCGTAGGTGGTATTGAGCTCAAGATACGCGTTGTAGATCACTCCATCACCGGTGTATTGGTGAGAGACGACCACGGCCTCATCATGGTCTCCAGTTACTACTGCGGACCCATCCCCGAAGTTCCACTTGTACTCAGTTATGATTGCGGTAGGGTCAATATCACCAGTCGAATTGAATGCATATTCCCAATCGAAAACGAGCATCCAATTCGATTCGGTCCCAGTCGCATTGAATGATGGGTTATCGTTCCAATCGTACATGATGGCCGTGCCATTGTCATACAGTTCCTCAGTTATCATGTAGCCCTTGGACTCGTTTGCATAGAATGATATGGTCGATCCAGATGAGAACATATACTCGCTTGCGACCATCAACGCAAAAGGCGTGGTATCATTCTGTGGGTGATCAGGGGGAGCTGGGTTCTGAACATCTATCCTGCAGGTGTTGATGATTCCAAGATTATCAGCTTTCAATCCCTTCTCATTTTCCACCACCAATAGGACCATATATATGCCTGGATAGTCATATTGATGGCTCACAACGGCACCTGTTGTGTTGTCAGATGATCCATCTCCAAAATTCCAGGCATATTTCAAAACGCCCCCTTCCGGGTCAGAAGAAGCTGAAGCGTTGAATGTAACAGTTTCTCCTGCCGAAATAGCAGTGGCACTCAATGTAACTGCCACATTCGGTTCTTTATCTTCTCCTCCCATGAACAAAAGGGCTGCACCAATCGCGGCTATGATGAGGATGGCGACCACGACGATCACCAACATCTTATTCATGCCTTTCTTGGCTGGACCCTTTTCTTCAGGAAGAAGCACATCTCCTTTGCCTTCCATTCTCAATCCTCCTTCCTCCCATTCCATAAACGACTGGGAGATTGACTTTTGTAAACCGTTTGAAGCTATAAATATCTTTGTCGATTCTTAACGTACGAAATTACTACCCAGCAATACGAAATAAGAGATCATTATCCGCTATTTTCCATTAATGAAACATCCAACAATATTCCAATATTATTGGCATAATGATAGGTTTTATGGGTAATTTTTGAACAATATGTTATTTAAAAATCGACATCAATGCTCGAAAAAAATCATCCTTCTTCAAGTTTTATCAAAATAAGGGTCGCTTCTCAATTTTTTCTATAATACTTCCTGCCCAATTCAATTTCTTTTTCTTGATATCAAGATTACAATCTTCTTTGAGGAACGGCCTTTTTAGGTCCCAACCAAGGAATCGTATGTCCTCGACACCGAAATGTTTCGCTAATGAATAGGCTCGATCACCGTCGGTGAAACCTCCGAAATTGTAAACGACACCGAAAGGCTGGCATTGTACCGTAGGAACGACCGGGCCCCTGAATTTCGGTACGTTCTCCACGATCCTATCAATATTGTCCCCATGAGCGTGAACGAATGCGAGGGAGCCCAACTCGCTCGCCTCGATCTGTCGTTCCACCTCACCGTCAAGATCGGTGACCATGACATCTGGGACGATCCCTTTGACCATCAATCGTTCGGTGGCGGAACCTGCAGAGATGATCGTGCGGTCCACCGACAAATTGCTAAGTTCGTCCTCCAAGGAATTGGCGGCCCCACATATCGATACGCGTTTGCCAATCATATCGGCGATCGTACGAAAAGAAGGGATCCGTTCAATGTTCACAGTTTTCGCAAGGACCGCTGCGGATCTCATATCCGCTTCCAAGCTGTAATCGAAATCCCTCAGGATCTCAAGGTACACAGGCCTCCAGATCGCCCACTCCATCCTCAGGCCTCGGGATAGTCATGAGGCTCGCCTTCCTTTTCGTCCCCTGGTCCACCCTGCCGGGCGTAGTTCCTCAAGTTGATGTTTATCAACCCGCTGAAACCGGCCAGCAGGAAACCGACCGCCACCTGCAGTAAGATGATGAATTCACCATAGTTCGGATAGCCGAATATGAGGGCCACCAGATCGAAAGAGGCTTGCAGGATGAAAGCGATGGCGAAGAGGCTGGTGCTGACGATCAGGCTGGTGCTGTATATCCTGCCGAACGAGAGGTAATGGTTGACGAACTTCCCCGTCTGGTAGGAGAAGAGCGAGAAGACCCACATCCAAAGCAGGATGCTGGATACGTTCAGGAATTGAAAGAGGGCGGTGGCCTCGCTATCTTTGGACAGGGCGTCCAGGGCGAAGAATATCCCGGCCAGGAACAGAATGACCGTAAGTATGGCGAAGGGTATCATCTGGCTACCGTTCTTGATGGCCTCGGCGGTGTTCCTTATGGACATGTCCACCCTCTCCGCCACCTTGAAGGCATAGAATATCATGTACAGTCCCAGTACCAGAGCGATCATTCCCCAGGCCATGCTCGATATGATCTCCAGATCGGCGTTCTGCTGCGTGAGCTGCATGAATTTAGGGATGATGTTGAAGAACCCTAGGACAGCAAGGACCATTCCCAGAGGGGTGAAGACCCTCTTCCTCATCTTGTCGTCCTGGAGCATCTTCATCAGGATGTAATAGGTACCTTCCACCGTCGGGGCCTGCTTCACCCATACCCTGCGTACGGAGTCCACCTTGACCCGGGAGAAGACCATGGGGTAGATGAACTCGTCCTCCGCTCCGTCGCTGACCAGGATGACACGGTCCGGTTTGACCACTTCCAGTACGTTCTCCAATTGGGTGGTCAGCACCAGGTCAGATTCGTATCCCACCTTGACGTCACCGCATATGGTGGCGATATCAACGTCCTCCCCCTTCTTGAGCATCTCGTCGTAGATGCCCAGGGCGGCCATGACCGTGTTCACGTCGCTGTCCTCGGCGTCCTTGAGGCCCAAGGCCATCACGGCCTCGGCGTTCTCCTCGCGACCTATGAAGGGACTGTTCAGCCCGGCCTTCTTGCCAAAATCGTCGTCGCGGTCGACACTGAGGATTAGGACCTTCATCTTGTTATCAATCCAGTGTTCCTCTATATTATAATTGTGTTCGAACAATTGAAAAAGGAATCTGGCCGATCCGAACTTGCTTATCAGGGATACAACCCAGGTAGAAAAAGGTATAATCAAGGATGGGGGTATACAGCCATACGATGGAAAGGAAGGCCGATTTCATAGAGTGCCCGAAATGCGGGCTGCGAAACAAGCCAACTGCGGTACAGTGCGACTTCTGCGGACAGAGCCTGATCCCCTCCGATGACTGGCAGAAACACGTGAAGGACCTGGAGTCCATATCCAAGACGGAACTCAGGAGGCCGGTGGACGACCGTACCTTCCGGCGCATCGAGTCGACCATCATTCGCAAGGAGACCAACCATCACAAGGAGCTGGAGGTGGTGGAGGTCGGGAGCCTGGAGAGCATCCTCAAGGAGATCGACCATGTACCGCCTATTCAACAGCTCAAGGTCGAGGAAAGGGAGGACTCGCCATCCTGGGACGTCCAGTCTGGATCGGCCGTGAGCGCCGCTGATGAAGCGGTCACGGATAAGCCGACGGAGGCGTCTGAGGTTTCTGAGGAGCCATCGATAGCTTTCGAGAAAATTCCCAGCGAGCCAATGATGTTCATCGAAGAGATCGAGCCCATCGAAGAGGAGAAGGAGGTTCAATTGGAGGGCATCCCCGAAACGGACCGTGCGCCACCTTCCGAGGAAGAGCAGGCCGAAGTTGAACCGCCCCCAGAAATTGTCGATGCGGTGATGGTTCCTGAGGCTGCGGTCGCTACAACCGCGGAGGAACCCGGACCCATCAGCACCTCGAACGGGGAAGCGGTCGAGGGCCAGGCTGAGGGGAGCTGGCCGGTCCTCGATCAGGCTTTGCATGAGCCTGTTCCGACGCAGGAGCCTGAGCCGGCCCAACGACCGTGGCGTCGTTTGCTTAGATCGGGAAAAAGGACGGCCATGGCCGTTCTGGTCCTGGGGGCCGCGCTCTATTTAACGATATTGACCGCAGCCTATCTGGGGGCGCTGGGCACCGTGAACGGCCTGGTCGGGGGTGCGGTCTCCTCGGCCATGATCGTCTACGGTGCTGCGATCACTTTCCCTTCGCTCAGGCGGAAGGACCCGGACGAGGTCTTTATCTGCCCCAATTGCCACGAGACGGTAGGGAAGAACAGGGATCGCTGTCCTGCCTGCGGCATCATATTCTCCCCCGAGGATTAGGTGAGTTCCCATGAGGGTCATATGGCACATGCACTCTTGTTTCGAGATCAATGACTCAGTAACCGTGGTCATCGACCCGCACGACGGCCGTTCCATAGGGGTAAAGCCCCCCTCCCTGCGGGCGGACGTGGTGCTCATAAGTCACGATCACTTCGATCATAACGCCATAAGGGTGGTCAGGGGGGATTACGTGGTGGTCAAGGACGTAACGCCCAGGAAGGTCAAGGGAGTGGACATCCGGGGGCTGAGCGCCTTTCACGACGACGTGCAGGGGGAGAAACGTGGTCGGGTGAACATCTTCAAGCTCACCGTGAAAGGTGTAAGGTTCTGCCACATGGGCGATCTGGGGCACATGCTCACAGACCAGCAGGTCCGAGGGCTGGGGCCGATCGACGTTCTCTTCGTCCCGGTGGGCGGGGTCTTCACCATCAATGGCACCCAGGCCCGAGAGCTGGTCAGAATGATCGAGCCCAAGGTGGCCATACCGATGCATTTCCGGGTGGGGGGGCTTTCCATGTCCATCCATAACGCCGAGGAGTTCCTCCAGGGCCTGACGGAGGACCAGGTGGTAAGGGTAGGGAACGAAGTAGAGTTCGAGGCGGACGATCTACCGGAAAGAACGAAGTTCTGGGTGTTCTCCCAGTGATCAGCCGATGATGTCCAAGGCCTCTTCGACCCGCCCCTGCTCTATAGGGGTGCTGCGCGAACCGACCACCCCGCCCTTGCTGTTGGCCAAGATACTGGCGCCCACGTAGGGGGAGCCGTAGTTCAGGGTGGTTATCTTAGGGGGGACCTTGAAGATGTCCTTGAGCATCCGCAGGTCCTCCTCGCTGGAGGCGGGGTGGCATACGAGCCCCTTGTTGGTCACCTTGCAGACCGAGCCGACGGTGCTCTGATCGGCCACCTTACCGCGGAACACCTCCACGTTGAAGACCTCCTCCAGGGCGTGTATCGTACGGTCCTCCAGATCTGGGTTGACCAGGCAACCACGGTCGTTCACCAGGATGTTGTTCCCGCAGGCATTGAGCCGGTCCTCCAGCCGGACCACGCTGAGATCCGAGAAGGCCTTCATCTCCTCCTGGGTGGCGAAGTTGGTCACCGCCGCTCCGTAGGAGTTCATGGCCACCAAGGCCCCGATCAGATTAGTGCTGGCGATGGTGCCCTGGGAGCAGTTTACGACCAGAGTGGAGGAGACGTCCTCCAGGAAATGTTCGTCAGAGTCCATGGGTAAAAGGGCCATGGACTCATTGGCCACGGCGTAGACACCTATGAACTCCACGCCATTGTAGTTCGAGACCCGCAACATGTCTCGGCCTACTCGGAAGGAAGGGAGACCTCTACCAGGCCATCCTCGAAACGGACCGCCTTCACCCGTACCTTGCTCGGCGGGGCGGTCTTGCCACGGGCCCAGACGGCCTCGTTGACCTTGGGATCGATCCACACGTCCTTCTCCTCGGCCTTCATGTGGCGGGCGATGTAGGCGCGGATCTCCTTGACAGCTCGCCTGGATCGCTCGGTGGTGGGCACCGTCTTGGTCTTTATCAGCGGAATGTTGTATACGGACTCTGTCTCCTCGGCCATCCTCATCACTCCTTGAGCTTGCTGTGTCGCCAGTTCCTTCTCATTGGATGGCGCAGGAAGGTCCGATTGGTCCTCATCATGACCCATGCCGGTACCCGGCGGTTCTGCTTGAGCTTCTTCATCAATCGCGCCTTCATGGCGGCGGGCTTGTTGCGTGCCATATTACTTCCTCTCAATGCTAATCTCCCTCTTCTGAGGGGATACCTTCCTGAGTATCTGCTTCAAGGTGGAATCGTCGATCTGTTGATCTATCTGACCCATCTGGGCCAGCTTGATGAGCTGCTCCTCGACGGAGCGTGCGATGTCCGGGTAGGCCATCCTGACGTTGGCCAGGCGGTCCCTTGCCTCGGGAGTGAGCAGCTGGCGCAAGATGGCCTGCCTCTGGGCCTCCATTGCTTGGGCCTCCTGCTCCATCGCTGCCTGATGCTCGCCTTGGCGCTGCATCTCGGCCATCTTGCGTCGGCGCAGTTCTGATAGTTCAGCATCTTCCACGATCCATCACCTCTTTCAACTGGAGTCGATGACTTCCTTGGCGGCGTTGTCTAGCATGGCCTGGCCCTTGGGAGTGACCACGCGGCCATTGTTCTTGTTCTTGATCACCAGACCGGCAGACTCCAGCTGTATCAATGACCTTCTGATGATGGAGCGGCTTCCCTTGACCGCCCTGTTGGGGCGGGAGCCGCGGTCCACGAAACCTCCATACTCGGCGGACAGCTTGGAGGTGCCGATGGGCCCCTTCACATAGACCTTTCTCAGAACGGAGGCAACCCTGGTATACCACCAATCGGGTTGCACTGGCGCCTTCTCCGTGTGAACGCCAGTCTTGGCGAACTCCGCCCATTCAGGAGGATTCACCGCTCCAGAGTCCTTCAACTTCTGGGCCACGTTTTCGATCAGCTTCTCGGAGGGCACATCATAG
>CAZXTA010000016.1:0-19786 GCA_964642865.1 uncultured Methanomassiliicoccus sp.
ATGTCATCAAATTGATGTGGTTTAGAGATGGCCCGATGAAGAACATAGATCGTGAGCCTCGGTTTATTCACAGGACCGATATATTCACAATCGAGGTTTCCTTTCTTGGTTCTATTGAGCCCAGTGCCATAGGGATCACCGATATCATCCGGCCCCCGGGGGATGGTGTGGTGGTCGAGAGACCTCCCTATTACCCGACTTACGAAAGAATGACCCCGGAACAAAGATGGGTTTATCTCAGTTGGTTGATCAATGTGGACAAGGAAGTCAACATTGGATATGTCTTCGTTTTCTATTACGGCCTGGAGCGCCATCTTTTCTTCGGCCATTATGAAGCAGCGTTTGATATGATTCTGCGCCTCCGACGTGCGCACCGTAATAGCTCTTTCCTCAGCTATTCATCGAACGCATTGATCGCAACGTGCATCATCCATAACAGGCCAGACCTGTTCGTTCGATTCCTGCAGAGTCTTGTGGAGATCACCGATGAAGATGTGAACCCCATATACCTCTTGGCGAAACGCTCATTGGGTCTGGAGCTAGAACCAAAGGAAATAATGTTACTGGCTCGAGAAGTAGGGTTCACAAACAAACGGTATCTAGAAGGGGAAAGTGCACTTTTTGAGAACGAACTTAAGAGACGAATGGTGCAGGTACTGGGAAGAGAGACGATAGACCTGAGACCTTTGGCGTTAAACGATACCCCGACCCGCCCAGTGATGTTCTCAGCAAATTTTTCATTACCGGATAAACAACGTGTGGTCCATATCCCCGATCTGAGTCAGAATAAGGCGTTTCATGCATTAGTATATCGGCTTCTCTTGGACACCCATGATGTTGTTAAGGAAAGAGTGAAGGAATCGAGAAAGGCTGAAAAATCTAGTGATATACAAATGGACAATGAGTCTGAATTGCAGATCCCATGTCCGTATTGTAACAATCTAACCAAACCTCCCAAGACCAAGAGGGTTTGCCCATCATGCAAAAAGATCATTGTTGCTCGGACTGATCCTGATTCAAAAAAGAGGGTTTTCGTTACCGAAGAAGGAGCTGCGAGATTAGATGCTAGAAAGAAGGACCTGCAAGCCATCAGGTTCGCTGTTAAATGTATGTGGCCATTTGGGATGACAGCTGAGCAGTTGGAAAGTATTACCGGGGAGATGCGGGAAAAAGCTCCTTGCTCCGTTAACGATGCAGTATGGAAAATTGTCAACATGAGTATGCAGAAGTGGGAAGCAGAAGGTACGATACCGTCTCAATATTGCTATTTGGCTATGGCAAATTTTTTAGAGTTCGAGGGAAAGGAAAAGGGCGAGATGATGGCGAAATTCCAGGAGGAGGATAAGAAGGAAATGGAGCGCAGGTATGCAAGTATCGTAAATAATCATAATGTGCATTAGGGTTGACGATGCCAACCATTCCATTGGTAACAAGTTCTACTGAAGCTTCCAGCAACCCCGCCATAGATTACCTGATCGTGGCTATAATCGCTGGTGTTGTTATCGGCATCGTATGGTTATTTTTGAGGTCCAAGAAGAAACAGGTTTGACAGAACCGAATTTTGAGTCACGTGTGCCTCAGATCGCGCGAGCAGGACTTTGAAAGCTATCAAGATGCCGCCTCAATCTCCGGCGCGGTTTAAGGTTATGTACTTTTAATAATTGGTAGCAACTGCCAATCACGGATAATCTCGATATTTGGTATTGAATAAACTCGACCTTGAATCCACAGCAGACTCATGAGCATGCAATAATCATTAAATACTGATAACCCGTTTTTCTTCATAAAGTACAAATATAAGAAAAAAGTATGTAACGCTGTTAAATTTCGATGCTGGCTTTAATTTTATACTGGCAAAAATAACGGTAAATATGGGGTGTTAATCCCGGCGGGAGCACTTTTTATACATCTGGCCAAAACTTCAATTCGGGGTTTTTCCGTTCCGCGAGTCTGGACGGCGAAACCCTTTACCTAATCCTTTATTTCTTAGTCAACAATGGCTCTGACGCTAAACTCAAGTTCCATTAGAAACAAAGGTTAGCCAGTCATTTCACTATTTCTTCAATTGGGCGATAACATGTGGTTTTGCGTTAGAACCAATTATAATTCCCAGGGCCATATTGGTCCTTGATCTTAGAGTACGTCCGATCGATTTCCGTTCCTTCATCTAAGTCGGTCATCTGCTAGCATCGTCCCATGATACCATGGCCGAATCAATAATCGGGTCTTGTGGGTCCTATCAACGGGATTCGCCTCTTTCATTTATTCGGGCGTTAATCTTATTAGGACTGATGAGCTGCATCACTGGTCATGTATGGGTCTGAGGATCTCCCTCTCGATATGTCCGAGGTCTCAGAGACCCTGCTCATCCCGCTATATGCCAGAGCGATCGAGTCCCGATCAAGGGACCCGGTCATCATTGACCAGAGAGCGGTGGAGATAACCCAGGCATTGAACGAACGCTTCAGGTATTCCGATTCCAGGCTGCATAAGAGACTTCTCAAGGGTACATTGCGAAGATGGTCAGGTAGGCAATTGGGTGTGGTCCTGTCCCTGAGGAGCAGAAGGTTCGATAGATATTGCACGGACTTCCTGGAGAGAAATCCCCGAGGGACCGTGGTCGAGCTCGGATGTGGCCTCAGCACGCGGTTTTCCCGGATCGGCAACGATAAGGTCCTCTGGTACGACCTGGACCTTCCAGAGGTGATGAGGATCAGGGAGCGTTTCTACGATGAGATGGACAATCATAGGTTCATCAGGTCCTCCGTTCTGGATCTGGAATGGATGAACGTGATCGACCGTGGGTGTGGTCCCGTCCTTTTCATCGCTGAGGGCCTGTTCATGTACCTGCATGAGAATGAGGTGCGGTCCCTCGTCATCGCCCTCCAGGACAGATTCCCGGGCTGTGAGCTGGCCTGTGAGGTCGTGAGCACCTTTGTGGTGCGCACATTGAATCGAAAGCTATGGAGGAGAAAGTTCCAGAGGGACCATCGTTTAGGGGAGGAAGTGACCTTTCACTTCGGCATCGATGAAGGTGACGATATTGAGAGGTGGCACGAGGGGATAGAGCTACTTGATGAATGGACCTACTTCGATGATAATGAAGGGAAGATGGGATGGATGCGGTTACTGGGGCGATTTGAAAAGACTAGAAAGGCCCAATGGATTGTTCATTACGGTCTTCATTGATCTAAACAAGACGTGGTACTAGCGCATCGGCGAGCTGTGCGATAAGTAAGATCTTGGCATCGGCCACCATCTGGTCGATATCCTCTTAGATGTGAACAGCTCATCATATTCTGAATCGCGATCATGATTGGGATCCTAGGATCATCACTACCGTTCAGATGAGATTGATCGTCATGCCTGAGACCCGGTCTTACGGGTTGCCATGATCACGAAACGTTGGGAGCCTATTCCTCCTTACCTTCCTCTTTCTTTTTATCCTTGTTCCTCTTGCCCAGCAAGAGCAGGAGCAGCAACAGGACGATGATGATCACGATCGGTATCACGAACAGGTACCACGGGATACCACCATCCCCATCATCCAGCTCCGAGGGATTGAAGGTGACGCTTAGTTCTTGCGACGCCTCCCCCTCACCTTCCTCGTTCACCGCTTTGATCACGTAACTGTAGGTGGTGTCGTTCTGCACATCGGTGTCCAGGTACTCGGTGTCGTTCACCGTGGTGAGCAGCACCAGAGCCCCATCGCCCACGCTCCGGTAGATATGGTACGAGGTGACGTCCAGTCCCCCGTCCTCCGTGGGGGCTGACCAGGTCAACATTATTCCGTCGGCCTGCTCCTCCCCCTGGACATTGGCCGGGGCTGATGGTGCGGTCACGAAGGTGGCGTTGACGATTTCCGTCGACTCACCTGGACCCAGCGAGCTGATGGCAACCACCCTGAAATAGTAAGTTGTGGCGGCCTGCAGGTCCTCGAATAATCTTTGCGTGGAGGTAACGGTAACATTATCGGTCAGGGCGCCCGGGCCTTCTCTGTAGTAGATACGATAGCCAGTGATATCGGACCCTCAATCAGAGACCGGTGCGGACCAGGTCAGCATTATGCCATCGCTCACCGCTTCGGCCTGCAGGTCCTGTGGCACCCCAGGCAGGGTGAGGTAGGTGATGTTTCTCACCGAGCTGCTCTCGCCCTCCCCCATCGCGTTCTCCGCGCTGACCGCGTAATAGTAGGTGTTTCCAGGGATGGCCTCCATGTCGTTGAAGGACAGGACGGAGACGTTGCCGATGAGGCCCAGGTTGCCCGCGGAGAGACCACGATAGATATCGTATTGGAGTATTGGTGACCCTCCGTCGGATAGCGGGGCGTTCCACTCCACAAGCACCCCCTCACCATAGACGGACAGCTCCAGGTCTGTCGGCGCGTCCGGGGCCACCACGATAAAGGCCTGAATCTCAGGGCTTAGCGTCCCCTCGCCCACTGCGTTCTCCGCAGAGACCTGGTAACGGTAGGTGGTGTTGCCGTCCAGTCCCTCATCTGCGTACCAGGTCCCATTCGATTCGTCTATCTTGACCAGGTCCCCGGTGGTCCCCCGGTAGATGTTGTAATGCAGGATGGCCGAGCCGTTGTCCTCCGGTTCCTCCCAGGTCAGTTCCACCGAGGTGCCGTTGACCAAGGCCGTCAGGTTAAGGGGCGCACCGGGCACGTTGGCCGGTGTGACCGATGTAACCTCGCTCTGAGCGCCCTCACCGACAGCGTTCTCCGCGCTGACCGCATAATAGTGGACATTACCGTTCACCAACCCGCTGTCAGTGAACTGAAGCTGGTCCGTTGTATCGATCTCCGTGAGGTTCACCGCATCATCGCCCCGGTAGACGTGGTAGATCGTGATGGGCGAGCCCCCGTCATCGGGAGCCGTCCAACTGAGAAACGCTGATGAATCCGATGGGTCCGCCGTCAGCCCTGACGGCTGGCCGGGAACCGTGGGCAGCGTTATGGAGAACGAGACCGAGTCCGAGCCGTTGTTACCATCATTATCGTACACTGTGACAGTTACCGTGTGGGCTCCCTCAGAGAGCGACAGATCGATGCTGGTGTTCAGACCGACGTTCACTGGGGCATCCGAGTCCACGGTCACCTCGATGTGGCCCAGACCGGTCTGGTTGTCCCATGCGCCCCACTCAACGGTGACGTCGGTGGATGTTAGTATCGCCCCGTTCCCGGGAGCGGTTATAACGACCTCTGGAGGGATGTCCTCTGGGTCGGCCAAAGGTAGCATGTCCCGGGCGTCTGCGTTGCCATCGATGTTGTAGGGTACGTCAACGAAACCATCGTAGTCGGCATCGGGTCCGAGCCAGTCGCTCCACCGGTTACCACCATCAGAATCGTTCCAATGGTTGATGAGTCCGGCATCGAGCGCCTGAACATGATGGATGTCGTAGGTCGCGCCAGCGCCATGATTGTTGGTGAAGGTGTTGTTGACGACGGTGACATCCCCGATGCCGTCATAGATGAAGAACCCATAGCCAGTAATGGTTGTATACCCGTTGCCGGAGATCACACAGTCCCGGACCTCTAGATGTTCGGTCCCGGTGTAAACGTACACTCCGTGCCCCAGATTGTTGGTTATGGTGCAGTCGTGGACAGTGATCCGGGATGAGGTCATGGTAATTATCCCCATCCCCTGACCGCTGATGCCGTCGATGAACATGCCCGAGATCGTGACATCCTTGCTTTGATCGATCCGAATGCCACCCTGTGTTCCGTTGGTTATGGTGGAATCCATGAAGGTAATGTTCTGGCAGGAGAGGGTCTGGAGCGCGATCTGGAAGTTATCGTGGAACCATGAGTTCGTTACCGTTGTGTTGTCACAGCAAAACAATTGTAAGACCTCCTCATCATGGGTTCCGTACATGTGCCTGATCTCGACGTCTTCGATGATAGCGCCGGTCAGATGGTAGAGATGCACGGCCCCAAAGGTAGAGATCTGGTCATCGTTCTCGACAGTGATGTTCCTGATGATCCAGCCTGTCTGTCTATTGGGTAAGCCATCGTTCCTCGACCAGAAGCCGCAGTACGTAAAATCAGAGATGGTGCAGTTCTCGACGGTGAACCCGAAGACCATGGAGCTGTAGACGAATATGCCGAATCTCGACCCGCTCATGTGGCAGTCCCGTAGGGTGACATTGATGGAGTTGGTCGAATATTCGCTGTCTAATATCACATCGCTGTACATGTTGTCGTATATAACGCAGCTCTCGACCAGCACATCGATGCTGGAGTGGATTATGATACCGTCACCCTCTACGCCTATGGCACCAGGGCGCCCACTTCCCATCAGTGTGCAACCGGTGATGGTGATGTTCCTGCAGTTGCCAAGACGGATGCCGCCGTTCCTGTTGTCAAAGGCGGTGACGTTCACCACGGTGACGTTGGACACGCCCACCAGGTGTAGCCCGCTCCTCTCCACATAGGAGGCACCGCCTGTCCAATAATCCGCATAGGATAGATTACAGTCCCTGATGATGAGGTGGGCATCTGTATTGGATATCTTCAAGGCGTTCCAGAACCCGGTGGCGTTGATGGCCCATCCCTGTATTATATAGGGGCTGGAAAATGTTCCAGCTCCTGAATCGGCAGCAAGGGCCAGCTCCACATTACCATCAATCTCTGTCGGACTGTGAACCACGAGGTCCGTTAACGGTACCTCTTCCGCATTGACCGCATTGGAAATCGTAATCGAGGTCATGACCGTCATGACCATCGTCAATCCTACAACAAGCGTTACAACTCTCAGGGCGCCCCTATCGGGTACCCTCCCCCCTACTATATCCTTCGAACTCATGAACAAAACCCTCTTCATCAATTTTTTTGGAATACAAATATTGGTCCTGACTTTATAGGGCGTTAATAGACCGTGGAGGTCTTTTATTATTTTCGGTAAAAATAAACTATTATATTTTATTTATAATATATATTACAAGCTCAATTGTATTAAATGCTGCTGCGGGCATCTATGAGCCAGCTGGGGGGCGGAAGAGGGTTGGTCTCCAAGGTGATGATCACGGGAGGGACGGGGCAGATCGGTTCGGAACTGGCCCTTGAGCTGAGAAGGCGTTACGGCAACGACAATGTGCTGGTGCTGGGGCACAGCCGGAAGCCGTCCGGAGGGTTGCTGGGCAGCGGGCCTTTCGAGACGGTGGACATCAGGGACCGGGAAAGGTTGGGGGAGCTGGTGGAGCAGTTCGATATCGGGGAGATCTACCACCTGGCCGCGGTCCTATCGGGCGTTGGTGAGAAGGACCCGCAGTTCGCCTGGGGCCTCAATATGAACGGGCTGATCAACGTGCTCGAGATAGCACGCGAGCGCAACATCAAGGTCTTCTGGCCCAGCTCCATTGCCGTCTTCGGTAATAACTGCCCGAAAAAGAACACCCCACAGAACACAGTGCTTCAGCCTACCACCATGTACGGCGTGACCAAGGTTGCCGGGGAGCTCCTGTGCGATTACTATTACCGCAGGTATGGTGTCGATGTCAGGAGCGTTAGATATCCTGGCATCATCAGCGCTGAGATCATGCCCGGCGGGGGAACGACCGATTACGCGGTCGCCATGTTCTACGAGGCAGTGCGCAAGAACCGATACATCTGTTTCGTACGCGAGGACACCGCCCTCCCGATGATGTATATGCCGGACTGCATCAACGCCGCCATCAATCTGATGGAGGCGCGGACAGAGAACATCAGTACCCACCTAGGCTATAATCTCAATGGCATCAGTTTCTCGGTTGCGGAACTGGCCAATATCATGGTCAAGCACAGTTCCGGGTTCAAGATCGAATACCAGCCGGACTTCCGTCAGGCCATAGCCGACTCCTGGCCGGACTCTCTTGACGATTCCCTGGCCACCAAGGACTGGGGCTGGAAGGTTGAGTGGGGGTTGGACCGTATGGCCGACGACATGTTCGCCCGCCTGCGGAAGCGCAAGGCCGAAGGTAAGCTCTGATACGGGGCAAATATTAATTGGCCAGGGACACGCTCCGTTTCATTGGAGAATGTTATATGAGAGACCCTACATCGTTCCTCGAACAGGAATATCAGGACCTGGTCGACCAAGCCTTGGACTGGCGCATCGCCAAGCTGCAGGGTGCAAGCACCTCCTGGTGCAACGTCGACGGAAAGAAGGTGCTCATGTTCTGCTCCAACAACTATCTCAGCTTGAGCAATCACCCGCACCTGAAGGATCTTGCCCGAAAAGCGGTGGACACCCACGGCGTCGGCTCCGGATCCGTTAGACCGATAGCAGGCACCATGGACATCCACCTGGAACTGGAGGAGCGTTTGGCCAGGTTCAAGAGATGTCCTGCATCACTTGTATACCAGACCGGTTTCGCCGCGAACACGGGCCTTATACCTCAGTTGGTGGGCAAGGACGATCTCGTAATATCCGACGAACTCAACCACGGAAGCATCATCGACGGCGTTCGTCTATCCTCGGCAGAAAGGGTCATCTACAAGCATTGCGACGTCAGCGACCTGGCGATGAAGTTGGACGAAGCTGAGAGGAAAGCGCCGCAGTACCGGCGCATGCTCATCATCACCGACGGTGTGTTCTCCATGGACGGGGACATGGCTCCGGTGGACCAGATCGCGAAGCTTGCGAAAAAGCACGGGGCAATGCTCTATGTGGACGACGCCCACGGCGAGGGCGTCCTGGGCGAGGGGGGCAGAGGCATCGTCTCCCACTTCAATTTGGACCACAACAGCGTACAGGTCGAAATGGGCACATTTTCCAAGGCCTTTGGAGTGGTCGGAGGGCATATTTCCGGTTCCGCGGACCTAAAGAACTTCGCCCTGAACAAGTCGCGCACCTGGTTATTGAGCGGATCACACCCCCCGGCAGTGGCCGCCGCCTGCATTGGTGCCATCGATGTTCTGGAGACCGAGCCACGGCACGTCAAGAACCTGTGGGCTCGGACCGACTACTTCCGTAAAGCGATGCAGGACCTGGGCTTCGATACTGGCAGGTCCGTGACGCCCATCATCCCGGTCATGGTGGGGGACAGCGCCAAGGCCAAGACGCTCAGCCAACGGCTGTATCAGGAGGACGTGTTCGCACTGCCCATCGTGTTCCCCATGGTGGCCAAGGACAAGGCGCGCATACGCACCATCATGAACGCCGCCCTGAGCGAGAAGGACCTTAACTTCGCCATCGGCAAGTTCGAGAAGATCGGAAAGGAGCTGGGCATCATTTGATCTCGAAGGACCTGAGCATCCGGCAAACAGGAAGGGAGAGCCGTTCTCTTTCGGTAATTTTACCAGGCTTGTCCATTTCCAGGTCCCACGGCCCATCCTCCCTCTGGTTTCCTGTGAACCAGTCTATGGCCCTCTGTATATCAGGGTCCTCCTGAGATCATCCCATGCCTGTCATGATCTCCAGGGCGGTAAGCAGGTTCGGCCACCACTGGACGAAACGTGTCCAATACTTGGGTCATGATAGGAGGAACAGGCGTACGGCTGGGAGAAGCTCCTTTTAAGCAGGCCCGCAGCCCGCCTCGCGATCGTGCCGATAGAATTGATGGGCGGCGAAGGCGCGTAGCACCATGTCCGTCCAGTTATGGGAGGACGGCCGATCACGAACGGGGGGTAATGGCTCCATATGACCGCTGGTCGGCCGGATCCGCTGCTGTCCACTGAGATCGTAGGTGAGGATCGGAATTGTACATCCGCCATCGTCCTGTCCCATGCCCAGCAGCCAGATCGGTCCATCGCCAATCCGGGCGTCATCCCAGTATCCAGCCCGCACCAGCAGATAGTTCATCTCACCAGTGTGATGGGTGGCGTACTGCCCTCCTAACATATTCCGGAGATCGCCCTCGGTCGTTTGGTAGGAGAACATATGTTCCGCAGCCTTCTCCACCTCACTCATGCTGCGGTCGAGCTCATAACGATGGACCAGCATCCTGAACGATTTGAGAGAGGTGAGCATCGTGGAATGCCTGTCCTCGTGCTTCCCCCCAGGTACATGCCAAGATCCGTCCTGTCGCTGGGTGGCGAGCGCCCGTCTGACCTGCCGGCAGTCCAGGACCGGTCCGCGCAGGTCGACGCTTTCCTCTAGAAGGTGACACCTGGTGAAGGTGACCACCATTTCGTCCTCCGATGCGAGCAAGCGTTCCATTGGATCGTGCTGAAGCGATTCGATCTAATACATGATCGCATATCCTTCCTAGAAAGTATAACAGTGATGTTCGGATGCTATTGATGTTACCTAAGATGCGATTTTCGTACCTAATGGAAGGCCGTCATGCCCCCGTTCGGATCCTAGAGCCTGCCTATACATTATAGCTCATCCAACTATCGTCCGCAGTTATCCGATGAATGTCTGGCCATCGAACCAGAGGTGTCTCTTAGAGCTGTATTTTTATATATAGTGTTCTCATAAAATATCAAAAAGAACAACAAATGATATAGTTATTTGAACAAAAATCAATATATGTCTAATAAAATGGTTTAAAAACAACATGTGTTTGTCTATTATGCAATAGAGAGCGAAGCGGTCGAAAAATCGCTAGTGCAGCGATGAACTGCCTTGCTAGGAAAGATCATCATGGAATCCAATGTAAACGACCAGGCTTCGCAGTCCAACCAATTCAACGCCAAGGTAGAAATGCCGTACGGTTTGGCAATGGAGCTGGACTCCTTACGTATCCCAGGTCTCCGAGTGGTAGTCGGGGAGGGAGAGCTTGAACTGTACACCCGGGACCAGGCGGATGTCCCCCAATTGCTCAAGGACACTTTGTTGCATTATCGTCCGGACGCCGTCGTCCAACCTATGAACGCTGAGGCGACGGTAGCGGTCCTGGAGTTCGCCAGGGCCCGCTGCATACCGGTCATACCGAGAGGTTCGGGCTCCTCCCCCTTCGGTGGGTCCATCCCCGTGAACGGAGGCATAGTCCTGGACGCCAGTACCATGGACCAGGTGCTGGAGGTGGATGTCCAGAAGAGGAGGGTCAGGGTGCAGGGAGGATGTCGCTGGGCGGACGTGGACCTCGCCCTCTCCACACACAACCTTCGACTCATCACCTGCCCCTCGAGTCGGTTCTCCACCGTGGCCGGATGGGTATGCGGGGGTGGGTACGGGGTTGGCTCCTTGGGCGGAGGACATCTCAGCGAGATCGTCACCTCCATCAAGCTGGCCACCAGCATGGGAGTGATCGGACTTCAGCCGCCGCAGGAGGAGTTCATGGCGGTGTTCGGAAGCGAGGGCCAGCTGGGCATCGTCACCGAAATGACCATGAAGGTCAAGGAGATGGACCGTTCCTCGAAGCCCCACCTTTTACTCTTCCAGGACCTGGACAGGGCGGTAGAGGTGGCGGAGGCGCTGCGCCGTCTCAGGCCGCTACCAGAGGACCTCATATATTTCTCTCCCGGCAAATTGCGCTATGCCAACAAGCTGCTTCACGGAGAGCATTTCGGGGAAGGTCATGCCTTATTGGTGACCTCAGGGGACCGGTCCTCGGAAAAGGCGGTCGCCGACCTACTGGCCTCGATGAACATAGCCGAGGAGAAGGAGTACCAGGCCCGCCTTCTGTGGCACGAACGGTACTTCCCCATGAAGCTCCGTCGCCTGGGACCGGGAATGCTGGGCGCGGAGGTCCTGGCCCCCATGTCCAATCTGAAGGCCATCCTGCACCGGGCGGAGGACCTATGCTATAAGTTCGCTCTCGACCCATTGTTGGAGGTCCACATCCTGCAGGGCCCGGAATCCCTGCTGCTCTGTTACTACCTGACCGACCAGGCGAACCAATCATTGTACACCTTGGACGCCGCGAAGTCCATGATCGTGACCTCCTCGCTCATGAACCTGGGCGCTCGACCGTATTCCCTAGGAGTATGGAACAACTCCTTCGCCGACCGTTGGCCAGCGGAGGAGATGGAACGTCTTCGGAGGACCAAGGCCAGGATGGATCCCTCGGGGATCATGAACCGGGGCAAGTACTTCGCCCTGAAGGGCCGCATGTTCGGCGGAGCCGGAGTGGTGTTCAGCCCTGCCGGTTCGGGAATGGGATTCAAGATGATGGCCCAGCTGCACGCCCCCTTGGGTCTGGCCTTCCGTTCCCTGTCCAGCGTCTCCCGCAAGGCCATGGGACCGAGGAAAAGGGACCCGCTGGTACAGATTGCCAATCAATGCGCCATGTGCGGTGCGTGCGTCAGCGTCTGCCCGGCCTATGCCCTGACCAAGGACGAAAGGGTCACCGCCCGTGGCAAGCTGCTCACCGTCAAGGCGATGGCCGAAGGAAAGGAGATCACTCGGGAGCACGCCCACCGCGCCTTCCTGTGCATGCGTTGCAAGGCCTGCGAGCAGGTATGCCAGTCCAAACTGGACCTCATTCCGGCCTACGAGGAGCTGGAAAGGCGCTTGGAAAGGCTGCACGGCAAGGACCCGGTCGAGATAGAACGTTTCGTAAGGATGGCCGAGGTCAGCGAGCGCTACGAGGAGATGGTCTCCCGCGGGCTTGTGCTTGGCGCCCCCAAGAACGGCATGGGTGGTGAGCGCCGTGTATGAACGTTATCACATCGATGTGGTTCCCACCCCGGGAAGGCACCGGCCAGTGCCTAAGTTCGTGGTGCGCCGGGCGGAGAACTGCATCAACTGCGGGAAGTGCGAAAGGGCCTGCATCTACGGGGCGCACAAGCGTGACGTTGATGACCCCAGGAAGATGGCCGAGCCGGACAGTACCATGTGCAAGAACTGCTTCCGATGCGTGGTGGAATGCCCGCAGCGGGCGCTTTCCATCAAGGTCAACGATGATTGGGAGGGACTGGGCGGGGGAGTGTGGACCCCGGTGCGCGTAACCACCATGTGGAACGAGGCAGAGAATGGCAGGATACCCGTGCTGGGTGCCGGTTACCGGGGCACATTCTCCGGCCCGGGCTTCGACGGCATGTGGACCGACATGTCCGAGATCGTGCGGCCGACCAGGGATGGCATCCATGGTCGAGAGTTCATCTCCACCAACGTGGACTTAGGGCGCAAACCGCCGCTGCTGAGCTTCGACCAGGAGGGTAGACTTCTGACCATCATGGGTAGCATCATCGATCTGCCGGTACCCTTCCTTCTGGACGTCTCTCGCATGAAGGTGGCCGATCAGACAATGAGAGGGCTGGCCGGGGCGGCGAGGGACCTCAGTACCCTGCTTGTGGTCCCGTTCGATTCCCTGTCCAAGCTGACCGGGAAGGGGGCGGAGGAGCTGCTGGTTCCAGTGCTCTCAAGCCCAGGAGAGCTGGGGTCCGTGCCTTCCCAGGTACGGATGGTGGAGGTGGAGCACACCCCCACATGGAGGTCCAGCGTTCAGGAGATGAAGGGGAAACGTCCAGGACTGCTGGTGGGAGTACGGGTGAGCCCTTCCTCCCAGTTGTCCGCGGAACTGGATGATCTGGCCAGAGAGGCGGACATATTGCACGTCCTTTTCGCGGAGAACGGTAGGGATGAAGAAGGGCAGTACGCCCGGGACACGCTCCGTCAAATGCATCGCAAACTGGTCTCGTCTGGATTGCGGGACGGGGTGACCCTGGTCTCCTCGGGTGGACTGGCCGCCGCGGAGATGGTGCCCAAGAGCATCATCTGTGGAGCGGATGCGGTGACCCTGGAGACCGCACTGCTGGTGGCCTTGGGCTGCCGGGCCTGCATCTCCTGCGAGAAGGATTGCCCTTCCGACCTGAAGGGCGCAACGGAGGATTATGTCCGACGTAGGGCGACCAATCTCTGCAGTGCCTGGCGCGATCAGATGCTGGAGATGCTGGGCGCCATGGGCATACGCGAGGTGAGACGTCTGCGGGGGGAGACCGGGAGGGCCATCTTCCAGGAGGACGCGCATCGTGATGCCTTCGCCGGCATGGAAGGGGGTGGGATATTTGACTGAGGATCACTACGACTGCGTTCCGGAGGCCTCCTGGGTACCATCCGAGAAGCTCAAGTTCATCAACCGTTATGTCGTCGAGCGCAAGGACACCTGCATCTCCTGCGGGCTGTGCGAGACCCTGTGCCCGCATGGCGTGCATCAGAGGGTGGAGGGGCATGTCAAGGTGCTACCGCCCTTCAACCAGAGGTGCATCGGCCCCGACTGCGCGAGCAACGATTACTTCTGCGTCTCCCATTGCCCCACTTCCTCTTTGAGCGTGCGGTCCAGCGAGACTTTCACTGCCTTGGGGGACGTACGCTGGACCGCGGACATGATATTGGCCACCTGGCACATGGCCGAGACCGGGGAGCCGTTATCCTTGGACCATCCCGGGAACACGGGGAATTCCGGGGGTGGCTTTGACCGCCTGGAATTCAAGCATGGCCCGGTTCCTGAGAACATCGATTACCGAGAGTTCGACATGGCCATCGACCTTAACCGGAGGGGCGGTGAACGGAGGCGTATCGCCATACCGGTGTATGGTGGAGGGATGTCCTACGGTTCGGTCTCCCTGCACACCATGGTGGCCAGGGCCAAGGCCTGCCAGGCCTGGGGCACCTATACCTGCACCGGGGAGGGGGGCTATCCCGAGGAACTTATACCTTACAAGGAGAGAGTGATAACCCAGATCGCCACCGGCCTCTTCGGGGTAAGGGAGGAGACCATTAAGCGAGCGCCGATCGTGGAGTTCAAGTACGCACAGGGGGCGAAACCGGGGTTGGGAGGTCATCTCCTAAAGGACAAGAACACTCCACTGGTGGCCAAGATGAGGGAGGCGGTCCCCAACACCTCCCTCTTCTCTCCCTTCCCGTTCCACAGTGTATATTCCGTCGAGGATCACAAGAAACATCTGGACTGGGTTGCCTCCATCAACCCCAAGGCCTTGCTCTCGGTGAAGGTCTCTACCCCTAATGACGTGGAGATGGTGGCCATCGGTTCCTATTACGCCGGCGCGCACATCGTACATTTGGATGGCGGATACGGAGGCACCGGCGCGGCGCCGGAGATCGCCAAGAAGAACATCGCCATGCCCATCGAGTACGCCATACCCAAGGTTCACAGGTTCCTGACCGAAGAGGGAGTGAGAGAGAAGGTGACCCTTATAGCCAGCGGCGGTATACGAACCGCCTTGGACGTGGCCAAGGCCATCGCCCTGGGGGCGGACGGGGTGGTCATCGGGACCGCTGAGCTGGTCGCCTTAGGTTGCGTGCGCTGCGGCAACTGTGAGTCTGGTCGGGGATGCCCCAGGGGCATCGCCACCACCGACCCGGTACTCTATCTCCAGATGGACAGCGAGTGGGGGGCGCAGCGCATCATCAACCTATATTCGGCCTGGCGCAAACAGTGGTGCCATCTGCTGGCCTCCTGCGGTATGAAAAGCATCGTCGAATTGAGGGGGCGTACGGACCTCCTTCGTTATATCGGAGGGAAGGAGGTGGTCACGTGACCATGGAGGCCCAGAGGGTGCTGGAAGGGAGGAGCTGGATGCGGGGATGCCGTCCACGGCCCTCCCATTCACAGATGGATGCCGAGGGAGGGTGCGGCGTGGTCGGCCTGGCCGCCTCCATCGGCCTTCCAGGCCGTCATATCCTGGAACCGTTGATACAGATGCACAACCGCGGGAACGGCAGGGGGGGCGGCATCGCCGCGGTGGGATTGGACCCCCGGCAGATGCATGTTCCTAAGGACGTGTTGGAGGACCACTACCTGGTGCAGGTGGCCTATGTGGACCCTTCTGTTCGCCAGGAGCTGGAGCGGGAGCTTATCGATGACTGTTACGCGGTGCATACACGTTATCAGGTCGAGGAGAACGATGACCCGTCGGTCCTGAAAGTCATTACGGTGCGTCCGCCGCAGGTGTGGCGTTATTTCTGCCGGGCCCGCCCGGAACGGCTGGACGCCTTCATCACGGAGAGGGGTCTTCAGGGTATGGACCGCCGCAAGGCGGAGGACGAATTCGTGTACCAGACCAGCTTCGCCATCAATCACCAGTACTATGTGCGGAAGGGGATGAAGGCATTCGTCATGTCCCACGGCCGAAACATGATCATCATGAAGGTGGTAGGGTACGCCGAGGACGTCATCCACTTCTATCGTCTGGAGGAGGTCACTGCTCATGTGTGGATCGGTCATCAGCGCTACCCCACCAAGGGTAAGGTCTGGCATCCTGGTGGGGCCCACCCCTTTATGGGCCTGGACGAGGGACTGGTGCACAACGGGGACTTCGCCAACTATCATTCCGTGAGCGAGTATCTGCTGCAGAAGAACGTGGTGCCCCTGTTCCTCACGGACACTGAGGTCTCCGTGCTGCTCTTCGACCTGCTCAATCGAACCTATGGGTATCCGCTGGAGTATATCATTGAATCTTTGGCCCCGACCACCGAACGGGACTTCCACAGTCTTCCGGAGAATAAGAAGCCGGTGTACCAGGCCATTCAGCGCACCCATGTTCACGCCTCCCCGGACGGCCCCTGGTTCTTCATCATCGCTCGAAACTGCTTCTATGAGGACCGATACCAGCTCATCGGTATCACTGACACCTCCATGCTGCGCCCCCAGGTGTTTGCTCTGGTGAAGGGGGAAGTGCAGATCGGGCTCATCGCCTCGGAGAGGCAGGCCATCGACGCCGCGCTCCGCTCCATTTCTCAGGACCATCCATCCGTGCCCCGGCAAGCCGATGCCTACTGGAACGCCCGTGGGGGTAGCCATACCGACGGAGGAGCTTTCATCTTCACCCTGCACAAGGGGGAGACCGGGATGGAATTGGACTGTACCAACAAGTTCTCCATCCCGGTGCGCCTAGAGCTGAGGTATGATCGGTCGGAGGACCTGGTCCTGGCCGCGCCCCTGGCGCCCAATGGTTTAGACCAGTTGGTAGAAGGTAGGGCCGATGAGGTCTTCCAGAGATTTCTGTCCACACTGCCCACCATCGATGCCACCGCTTACCAGAAGGCCACGGCTTTCCAGAAGTTGATGTGTTCAGTGGTAGCCCGCGCCGGGCGCAGCGAGGTGGACCTGATGGAGATGTTGAGGTTCCTGACCCAGGTCCTAGATCGACATTATGATAGCGGAGGACTGAGGCGCAGCCGCATCAACGATAAGGCGATTGAGGCGGTGAATTTGGTCCTGCGGTCCATACCCCGGGCACCGGGCAACGGTTCGAGATCCTGTCTGGTGGACCGGGACAATCGCTCCTCCATCCCCATCAGAAATGGGGAGGGCGGAATGTTGGTGGTGGACTGCCGTGGCTTCCCCATGGAGGGACCGGAGGGGCCTTCCTTCGTGATCTGTGACGCTTATAAGAAGGGATGGCGGCACGTGGTTCTCCTGGACGCCCATGGGCAGCGTTTTTTCGGCTGCGGCCTAGGGCAGGGGTCGGATGGCATGAAGATAGAGGTCTTTGGTATACCCGGGGACTACCTGGCCTCCGGTCTTTCCGGAGCTGAGATGGAGGTGCACGGCAACGCCCAGGACCAGCTGGGGCAGATCATGGCCGCCGGGAAATTGATCGTGCACGGCGATGTCGGGCAGACCTTCATGTACGGGGCCAAAGGCGGTGAGGCCTATGTTCTGGGGAACGCCGCCGGGCGGCCGTTGATCAACGCCGTGGGCAAACCAAGGGTGGTCATCAACGGCACATGCCTGGACTACCTGGCAGAATCCTTCATGGCCGGGGACCCTTTGAACGGTGGCGGCTTCGTCGTCGTCAACGGCATCACCTTCGACGCCCAAGGCAGGGTGGTGGACCTTCCCACCCCCTATCCGGGAGGGAACCTGTTCTCCCTGGCCTCCGGCGGGGCCATATACGTCCGGGACCCCAAGCGCATGATCACCATGGACCAGCTCAACGGCGGTCGGTTCGGCCGGATGACCGATAAGGACTGGGAGACCATACTCCCGTATCTACGGGAGAACGAGCGGTTGTTCGGGGTTTCCGTGGAGGGATGCCTATTACGGGTCGACGGGAAGGTCCTGCGCCCTTGCAAGATGTATCGAAAAATTGAGGTCTCCTCCGCCCTTTCGGCCGAGGAGGAGGTTCTGGATGATGATATCTGAGGGCATGGGTCGCTTCCTGTCCTGAGGGGACGGGAAGTTCGTTTGCTCAGGATGCCGACCCCGTCCTCTGCGGTCGATGCCGACAACAAGCTTTTTCTTACCACAAACTCAAGGTATCATACGGAGGCGAAGTATGTACGCCTATAACCTATTGGTGACCTTTCACCACAATCAGAAAGGTCATGCCGAGCAGGAGGTCAGGGAACGCCTGAAGGAGCTGGGCACCTACGTGGAAAGGTTGGACCTATGTGAGGTGGAGGGCGTCTTTCTCGTACAGGTCGGAAGCGAGGCCAAGGTCCTGGTGGCCCATTTGAAGCGCATGTGCCAAGAAGAACCGGCGCAGTTCCTCTATACCTACCATTGGGTGCCTATCGAGCGGTGGGTGCCGGCGAACATGCTTGAGATGCGTGACGCGGCGGTGGAGCTGGGCCAGGGCATCGGGGATGACGATACCTGGATGATGCACCTGCACAAGCGGCACTTCGCGGGGCATCACGACGACGTGATCGCCTACCTCACCGACCCGCTAAATCGTGGTCGGGTGGAACTGGAGGACCCGGACAAGGTACTGGCGGTGGAGATTCTGGGCCAGGACGCTGGGCTTTCACTCCTGAATCGCTTGGAGCTGCTGGACGTCAACAAGGTACGTATGGCCTTCGGAGCGGGCAAGGTCTGATCGCTCCACGCGGATATCCCTTACCTCGCGAACAGCGTGAGCTTACTTCTTACGACCTCGTCACCATAGACGTTTGAGCTTCAGGGGCGGTCGACCTGAGATGTTTGCGCACATTTTCCCATTTACTTTAGACATTGCGCATCTTACATCCATCCAAATAATAAATTCGCTAATTGTATAAATATTATGGGCGGACCGCAAGCTATAATAAAGGGGAAAAAATCTCCCGAGCTCAATGGTATCCCCTCAAGTAGAGAAACTGTTCAACTCGCTGATAAGGGCTGGCATCGTCTCCGAGGACAAGGCCGTCAGCGCCGAGAAGGCCACCGCCCTGTCCAAGTTGCCGAAGGCTCAGTGCATGAACGCCATCCAGGAGCTCAAGAAGGCCGGCGTCCTGAAGGACAAGAGGAAGAACAAATCCGTGGACTATTATCTGGTCAAGACTTCGTTGTGAACGCCTCGGGGATGCCCAGCATCCTTCGGGATGCTTCCCTAAAGATATTTTCCAGCACTTCGTTCTCGTGCTCCAATAGAACGGCCCTCATCCTGACGAAAGAATTATGATTCACCCCGCCATGCCATGCACCATCATGGACGCCGTGGAGCTAGCCGCCAAGAAGGCCAAGGAGTCCTCGTACCGCCTGCAGAGTATGACCCAGGCAGTGAGGAACGAGGCCCTGCAGGATATAGCTTCTGCGCTACAGGAGCATGAGGAAGAGATAGTGAAGGCCAACGAGGCTGACATGAGGGAGGCGGAGAAGGCTGGACTGTCCAAGGTGCTGGTCAAGCGCCTTCTCTACGACCGACAGAAGATAGAGGAGTCGGTGGAATCCTTATATTCGCTGGTCAGGCAGGATGACCCTATTGGCAAGGTCGTGTCGCGCACAGAGCTGGACGAGGGGCTGGTGCTGGAGAGGGTCACCTGCCCCATCGGGGTCATAGGCGTCATATTCGAGTCGAGGCCGGAAGCTCTGGTACAGATATCCTCGCTGTGCCTGAAGTCCGGTAACGCCGTCATATTGAAGGGCGGTTCGGAGGCGCATCGGACGAACGAGGCGTTGGCAAAGACCGTGGTGAAGGCCGTGGTGGACCTAGATGAGCGCTTCGAGGGCGCCGTACAGCTGCTGTCCA
>CAZXTA010000017.1:0-19537 GCA_964642865.1 uncultured Methanomassiliicoccus sp.
CGAACTTGGTTCAGCAGAGCGATGGTCAGCGCCGCGGACCCCACACCCGCCTCCAGCACCTTGTCCCCGGACTTGACGTTCAATTCCATCAAGATGGTAGCGGCGTCCTTAGGGGTGATGACCTGCGCCCCCCGCTCCACCGAGGACATCATTTCTGACGCTCCGGGCACCAGCAGCCAGAACTTCTTGCCGGCGACGGACACCTCGGCGCCGTCCTCCGCCGCCAGCAGGCGGTCCCCGTCGACCACGCCCATGCCGGGCAGCTTGAGCATCCCCTTGTTCAGGACCATCCAGGTCCTCTTGTCCTTCTCGCCCAAAAGATAAACCAGGGAGCCTTCCGGCAGCATGACTAGGTCATTCGACGCCGGTCTAAAAAGACTTGCGCCTCAATCCTTGAGCTTGGCGCCGCAATCAGGGCAATTCTTGTCCACGCTGGAAATGGCCGCCCCACACTTCGGGCATCGGGGAATGCCCTCGATCTGCTTCACTTCCTTCTTCGGTTCAGCTTCAGCCTCCGGCTCCGCCGTGGGCTCAGGCTTCGGCTCCTCTCCCTCCGACCCCTTGAGCTTGTATGCGGGGGGCTCGTAGCTCTTAGGGTCCACCGCCCTGTCCCGGTCCTTCTCCTGCATGGAGCGCACGCCTATGAAGGCCATCAGGCCCAACACGCTAAGGAAGAAACCGATCACCACCCAGACCACCTCCACCTTCCCTTCCTTGTCCATGTTCCGGTAGAGGTAGAACGCGATCACCGCGCCGATCGCCAACCAAACCACGATAGGTATCCAAATGTCCAGAGCCATCCCGTCCTGTATTTCATCATGGTCATTCGTATATTTTAAATTGATTTTGACCTGAAAAAGAAATAATACCGTTCAGATCGCAATTTTCGACGTGACCCGTCCCTTTTCGCCCTTCCTATCTTCGCCAGCAAGACCGGGCCCCTGCAAGGTCAGAACAGACCGAAGGCCTCCATTGCCAGCAGGAAGAAGCAGACGGCCAGCGCGACCGGTACGGTTATCACCACCCCGGCCTTGGCCAGGTCCCGGCGGCTCACCCTCTTGGTCGAGTAGATGAGGGTGATGGGCGGCGTCCCTATCGGGGTGATGAAGCTCAGGGAGACGCACAGCCCGCAGGTCAGTACCAGCAACTGCGGCGACACATCCAAGGCCCTGGCCAGGCCAAGCAGGATGGGGATGAGCATGGCGGCGGTGGCGGTGTTGCTGATAAAGTTGGTGAGGGAGATGGTCACCAGGGCCACCGCCATGAGTACCACGATGAGCTGCGCGCCCAGCAGCGCGTCCCCCAGGCTATCGGCCAGCCACTGCGCCGCGCCGGAGAAGACCAGCGCCTCGCCCAAGGCCAGTCCGGAGCCGATGATGAGGAACACGTCCCAGGAGATGGAGCGGGCGTGGTCCCAATCGATGGCCCTAACGATGAACAAAGCCACCGAGGCGGTGAGGGCCACCACGGCCGCGCTCATGAAGGAGGGGGGGAGGTCGAAGAAGGAGGCGATGTCCGCCCCCACAACCCACAGCGCCACGGTGGGCAGGAACACCAACAGAGTGCGCTTCTCCCCCCCGCTCAGTCCCCCCATCTCCTTCAGGTCGTGGCGCAGATCGTCCACCTCCAATCGCTCTCCATGGGAAGGGAACAGGCGTATCAGCAAGAACCAGGCGGTGATCAGCAGCACAGCTCCCATGGGCACGCCCACGCTCATCCAGTCCAGAAAGGTGAATGGCGCCTCCTGGGATAAAAGGCCGGCGGCGATGGCGTTGGGGGCGGAGCCGGTGACGGTCATCATGCCCCCGGCGACGGAACCAATCCCGGTGCCCAGGAGCATTCGCGCGGTGACCCCGTCCTCCAGACCCTTCAACCGGGAGGTGATGCCCAGGACCACTGGGATGAGTATGGCCACTGTCGCCGTGTTCGATATCCACATGCTCAGGAAGGCCGAGGTGATCATAAGGTAGAGCAGGGTCCTGTCCCGATCACCCCCGGCCCGCAACACCATCATGTAGGCCATACGCCGGTCCAGCCCGTTGTGGCGGAACGATTCTGCCAGTATGAGACCGCCGATCATCAGGAAGACGACGGGGTCCGCGTACGGCTCCAGTGCCTGCGCCGCCGGGAAGACCCCGAAAAGGGTGAGAAGCACCGGGACCAGCAAGGCCGTGGCCGGCAAGGGCAGCGATTCAAAGGTCCACATCATGGCGATGCACAGGAATATGCCTAGGGCGTCCTGCACACTGCGCTCCAGGTCCAGGGGGAGCAGCACGAAAATGGCGAGGGTCAGGAACGGTACGACGAGCTTGAAGACCCGCTGATGGCCCGGACGCATCCTGCGGAAGAAATGAAAGAAGGGCAGGCGGTCACGCAAAGAGTAGATGATCGTGCCCAACGACCTCTCCTCGTTCTTCATGCTCACGCCAGAGCAATGGGGGCCAGGAATATATTAGGTTGAGCAGAGGGATGCTGAGTGGAAACCATTCATTTTTAATGAGTTCATAATAGATTAATCAGCCCCGACACCTCCCAGTCCCTTGGGGTCAGACAATATCCTACCAAGACAATCCTGGCCAGGGGATGGAATGCCTAGCTGTCGATGGATTACCGTAGATCGAACGAGAATCCATTATTTCAGGTGGTGAGGGAACTGAAGACCAGGTCAGTCAGCCTGGCCTTCCCCCTCTGCCGAAACAGGAGGTCGTACTACCTGTACATGCAGCGCCAATACCTGCTGCTGCTTATATTGCGGCGATAGCTGGACAAGCCGTACTGGGAGTTCTGCGAGCGGATAGGCATGTGTACACTGGAGCTGAGGGCGTGAGGATCGGATTGAACGCCTCATCTCACGACCTTGCAGAAGTCCTCATTTCACATGGACGTGGAACGGCTAGATGAGCTGCTCGGAATACAAGCCGAGCGGCTTGACGAGGTGCAGGCAGACGTCGATCCCACTGAATTTGGCTGCTCCTATGCCAGTCAATATCATATCGACATCCCAAAGAGGAGGGAGAGAGCGATATCAATTTTTTCAGGAAGCCGGTGAGGCGGTACGTGAAGCAGACGATCGCCATCGAACCGGACAGGCAGCTCATACTGACGATGAGGGAGCCCGTCGGACCGACCAGCTACGCCACGGGTATGCTATCGGTCCGGGGGGAAGTTACCCAGCACCGTCCGGGACGGGGTTGTGATGGCCGATAGAGGATAGGGTTAGAAAGAGATCTGGCGTAATATCTGGCAACGGTTGATGGTCTGATCACAGGTCCCTCTGGGAAGGTCTCAGAAGCGTGCAGGGAAAGGTGTGCCCTTCCATCGAAGGCAGCCACCTTTGATGAGGTCGAGTATCACCGGCACGCCTTGGAAAGGCGGTGCATCCGGTCCTCAAACGTCTTTTACGCGGAAACGTACTGGCCCGAAGCAGCTCCGGACAGCAAGTCGAAATGGGCCTGAGAACGGTCGCGTACAACACGAGGAGGGCGGCGATCCTGAGTGATGGTTCCCACTGAGCACAAGCGAAGACAATATTTATTACCGTCCGCACCGGTCGCCTGAACTAATAAGGCTTGGACCGCTGACCCCCTATGAGCTATAACCGCAATCGATACCGTACAAACCATGTACAAGATTACATATCCATGTTCTATCCCGAGTTGATCAAGGATTTTAACGGTTGCTCGGTACTGGACATAGGTTGTGGTCAGGGTGTGGTCTCCCTAAGCCTGGCTCCCTGTTCGAAATGCATACTTGGAGTGGACATCAATGAGGAGAACCTGAAGCTAGCTCGAAGGGAAGCGGAACGTTTGGGCCTAACCAACGTCCGTTTTAGAAAGCTTTCCGCTTACGACCTACGGCCAATTGAGCACTATGATGTCATTATCCTCAGCGATGTACTGGAGCACGTACGGGATCAGAGGTTGCTACTGGAACGATGCATCGAGATGGTGAGCCCTGATGGGGTCATATATCTGAACACCCCCAATAAGTGGTTCCCCATGGAACCGCACAAGCACTTACCCTTCCTCTCTTACCTGCCGAAAAGCATTGCGAACCACTACGCCAAAGCCTTCGGTAAGGGATCCTATGATGACTATCACCTACTCAGCTATAACCAGTTCTGTGAACTTCTGGATTCCCTTCCGATACGATATACCTTGAAAACACAGCCCAATCCTGACCGGAGATTGTATCATATAGGCAATCCACTGATCACTAATGCTCCTTTCCTATGGCGTTTCGCCAACGCGTTCCAGGTGATTATCCAACGTAATTATTAGAATCTCTTAATCATTATGGGCGGACCGATCGGTACCGATCGATCACATGAGCGTGGGGTTTACATCCATTTTTAGAATGGAGGGTGCATAGACACCCACTGGGATTGGTGGCCGGGACAGATAGGAGTGGCGATAGGACCATCACCATGTTGGTTATGGTCGGGACCACGGTCCGTTTCATCATATCCGATATTGAGATCCTTTACCCACAGAAAATTGAAGAGATCCCGTAAATCTTGGAATTCCAAGGATATCAGCGGTACATCTGTCATCACATGAAGGCTGAGTCTCACATACCTCTTTGGATGATGCACTCGGTGCTGAAACGGATGATGCACTGGGACGTGCTGCCCGGACTCGTTCCGGGCAGCACGTAGAACTGAGCTTAAGGGCGATCGCCTACAACGGACGGCGCGTGGCTGGCTGATCCAGGATATGGTCTCCACTGAGCAGCAGGGGGAACAAGATTTTAATAGGCCGACCACGTTTGACGCCCGATGGCCGAGCCCGCCTATCCCAAGAGGACGATCAAGATATTCTCGCTGCTTCTCATATTGACAGCGGCTCTCTTCTACTGGGTGTGGGGCGTATCCTACAACGGCTGGAATCTGTTCTCCGCGGAGAACCTGGGCGTGTACGCCATCTTTGTCGTACTGCTCGGCTTCGGCATTTTGGGATACCTGTTGACCAGGTTCAAGCGGTGAAATCTCTGCGCAACTATTATATCTAGACCCGCCGAATATTGTCCAGAGGCGAGAAGGTTTGAAAAAATTAGGCAGTTGGTTCGTGCCCTATCTGATGGGATTGTTCATCGCGTTCGAGGGGGCGGCCTTGATCATCCTGGCCCGAAAGGTGGAGTTCGTGGACGTGCTGGTGCTCGACCAACTGATGATGATGGTCCTGGGCGTGATAATTTTCATCTTGGGTATGCTCCTGTTCATCCCGGTCTTCCCTCAGTTGCAGGGTAAGATCAGCGAGTTGCTGCTCAAGAGGATACAGGTCGTGGCTGCGGTGGCCGTCCTGGCCATATCTCTGTTCTTCCTGCTTATGGCCTCCCCGGCGCTGGTAGAGGGGATGGAGGAGATCGGCAAGCAGTGGGTGGCTCTGGCCGCGTCCCAGCTGTTCCTCCTAGGCATAATGGCCTTCGTATTCCTCTACTACGAGCCGCTGGCCGACCGCCAGATAGCCTGGCTGGAGTGGATGGGCATGTTCGCCTCCTGCCTTGTGATCACCGTTGGAGGAATTATCTTCGGTCTGCGCGGGGACCTCAACATCCACGGGGAACTGCGCATTGGTCCTGAGTTCATGATTCTGGTCGGAGTGGTGCTGGTGGCACTGGGCCTCTTCGAGATGATGATATTCAACCGCCGCCGGGAAGGTCAGTCCGAAAGGACCCTAAAGATGATGGACTGGAGCTCGATGGTCATCAGTCTGGTCATCGGGACGATCGGCCTCATTGCCCTGGTCATGGCCACATCCATGACCCTGGACGGTCGAATCTTGGGTTACATGTGGCTGCTGAGCGTGGGAATGCTGCTATCGCTGCTGGGGGCGCTGCTCAATTACACCCAAATGATGGTGGCGGGACGCGAGGGCTGGCACATGGACCTGGGGCTGATAACCACCATCGTGTTGCTGGCGGCCATCCCCTTCGCCGCCATCCTGTGAATCACATGGAGCGGGCGGCGTAGGTCGGCCCTTCGACCTTCTTGCCGCAGACCAGGCACTTACCGTCGTATTCCTCCTTGGAATAGGGGGAGCCTAAGAGCTTAAGTCCGGTCCTTTCCTCGAACGAACGGCCACATTCCTCGGCCCCGCACCATCCGAAGCGGACCACCTTCTCCGGGACCGCGTCCAGGGAATCCAGGTCCTGAATGGCGTTGTTGGAGGCGACGATGGCCTTCTCCATCATGTCATGAGAGATGGTGGAGAGCATCTCACGTACCTGTTTTACGGCGTCCGCGCGGTCCAAGGTGCCCTTTGCACCTGAATCCCGGCGGGCGTAGCTGACCTTCCCGCCCTCGATGTCCCGCATGCCCATCTCCAGACGTAGCGGCACCCCGCGCATCTCCCAGTTGTGAAACTTGCTCCCAGGGCGTTCGTCACTGTCGTCCAGCTTGACCCGGACACCAGTGGCGGTCAGTTCTTGCCGCAGCCTTTGGCACTCTGCGGACACCTCTTCCACCTTGCCCTTGGCCAAGATGGGGATGATGACCACCTGGAATGGCGAGATGTCCGGCGGTAGAACTAAACCTTTATCGTCCCCGTGCACGGCCACGATGGCGCCGACCAGGCGCTCGGACATGCCGAAGGTGGTCTGATGGGCGAACTTGTGATCGCCGCCCGTATCCTCATAGGTGATGTTGAACGGCCGAGAGAAGTTGTCCCGGTAGTGGTGGATGCTGCCCAGCTGCAGGCTGCGACCGTCCGGCAGCAGGGTGTCCACCCCCACGGTGTAATAGGCGCCGGGGAACTTGTCCCAGTCCGTGCGCTTCAACAATAGATATGGGAGGCACAGATGCCTCATTACATTGGACAGTATCTCGAAGTCCTCCTCCACCTGCCTTTGGGCGTCCTCCTCGTCCACATGGCAGGTGTGCGACTCGAAGAAGTGGATCTCCCGCACGCGGATGAAGGCGCGGGTCTGCTTGGTCTCGTACCTGAAGGTGTTCACCAGCTGATACGTTTTCAGCGGAAGGTCCGTGTGGGACCGCACCCACAGGGCGAATATGGGATACATGGCCGTCTCGCTGGTGGGTCGGAGGAGCAGTCTCACGTCCAGCTCGTTCAATCCGGCGTGGGTGACCCAGTAGACCTCCTCGTCGAACCCTTTGATGTGGTCCTTCTCCTTCTTGAACTCCGGTTCCGGGATGAGCAGGGGGAAGCAGACCTCGTCGTGCCCGGTGGCGTCGCACTCCTCCCGGATGTAGGTGTCGATGAAGCGCATTATCTTCCAGCCGTAGGGCGTCCACACGTTCATGCCCTTGATGGGATAGCGCTTGTCAGTGAGGTTGGCCAGTTCAACTATCTCGTTGTACCACTCGCTGAAATCCTCTTGCTTCCTCATGTGCGACACCCCAAGCTTGGATGGAATCGGAATGAATAGTACTGCTTAAATTCTTTGCCGAGGGCATTACCGCCAATGGAGATGGGCATCCTTCGAGCTCAAATATATTCACAATTTCTGGAAAATATGGTATGCCTTTAATATTCGAACAAGATAATGCAACCTCTCCATGCCCATTGTCCATAACGTGTTCAAGGGTACCGAGATCGGGCGTTTCGTGGGGATACCAGAAGGCGCTCCCAGGTACAAGTTCAGTAAATATTACCCATACGTCTTCCTTACTGATCTCCCTCTGCTTTTCGTCGTTTGGTGGTTATATGGCCTACCTTTTGATCCGAGTGATGAACTGTTCCAGTTAGGTTTCATTCCAGCGGCTATCGTGATGTTATTCGCGACCGTGTTCGGTATGCTGTTCATGGGGTACGTTTTCGGAATCCAAATCACTCCCATAATCGTTCACTCAGAAGGATTGGATATGAAAAGCCCTCCTTGGTTGAAGTGGAGAGGGTTCCCCGATTTCACGCCCAAGGATGACATTTCCAAGCTTGTGATCAGATATTACAATATGGTTCAATCAAAATCGCGTACCATCGAGATTGGATCTTGCATAATGTATCTGAAGAATGGAAAAAAGCGCATGATCGGGTTGAAGGACCCTGAAAAGCTGGAGAAGCTCGCCCAGATGGTTCATGATATGTACGGAGTACCGGTTGAAGGGGCGAAGACGGGTCATCAGGCCTAAGCGGCGGGGGAGCGTTTCAAGGCGTTCTGCGCCCACTGCGGTACTCCTAGCGAACCAGGCTCATCATTCTGCGACAAATGCGGGAAGAAGCTCTAAGTCCTCCCCTCAACCGATGATCGCATAGACCAGACCCACGATGGATGATCATATCGTCAAATGCCCATTTTTTGATCCATCATTTTAAAATCATTGAAATTTATTTAAATGACCATATCCATCAAACCCCGATCCGATGAGGGACGGACGGTCGAAGGGGCATGTGAGATGAAACAGATAGGGATACCATATCGCACATTGTTCAGGGAGGCTCCAGATCCAAGATCGGATTCCAATCCGCTTAAGAAGAGGATCGATGTCATGTTCCCCCTGACCGCCGGCATCGGATCTATCATATTCCTCTTCGCATCGATCTTTCTACGCTCGCATTTCGAAAATGACGCATTCTTGTTCACGATAATCATTCTGACGATCCTGCTCATGATCTGCAAGTTCCTCGCGAACACGCGCTCGACGATCAGGTCCCAGATGGTCCTATCGGTGCGCGAGGATGGGGTCCTGCGAGAACACCCCCTTCTACCGATGATAGAAAGGCATGTGCGCTTCAGCACTATGGACCGCTCGGAGGTCATTCGGGGAGAATACCGCCAGGAGCTTTTTCACAGCTATCTATCATGGGAGGGTTCGCCGGTCAAGATGGTCGTCCATCCCCGAAGTGGAAGGAGGCTGAAGATCGGACCCAGGTCCCCCGATACAATCATCAGAGCGGTCAACGCCATCGCCAGCACCGGATCCCCTTCTTAGATGACCACATCTGGAAGGAGCCCACTCCGGAACCCACTTGGTGAGGCTCAGTCCAAGATCGCCTTGGCGACCTCGGGGGCGACAGAAATCTGAGAGACCTCGCTCTCCAGGGTATTGGCGCAGGCCAGCTTGTCCACGTACTTTTTTAGGTTGTCCAGGGCATTGCCGACGAACAGGCCGTGAGTGCAGGCGGCCATGACGCTCCTGGCCCCCAGCCTGCGCAGTTCCTCGGTGGCGGCCACGATGGTCCCTCCCGTCGAAATGATATCGTCCACGATGAGGACCTTGCGCCCCTTGGCATCGATGTTCTTAGGGGTTATGTGCACATGGGTGCCCGATAACCTGGTCTTGACCAGATAGTCCCAGTCCACCCCCAGACGCTCTGCGGTCCAGCCGGCTCGCTTCAGCGCCCCCTCGTCTGGAGCGAGCACAAGGTCCACCCCGAACTCCATGAAGAAATCGCCCACGCAGGGGGCAGCGTGCACATCCACGACGTCCGCCGTCGTGAACCACTCCATGATCTCCGGGTTGTGGATATCGATCAGCACGACCTTGTCGGCATTCATCTGGATATGATCGACCATCACTTTCGCGGAGAGCGGCTCTCCACGATTGAAGCGCTCGTCCTGCCGGGCGTAGCCGAAGTACGGAATTACACAGGTGACCTTCTCCGCCCCCAGGCCAAGGGCGGCGTCCTGCAGGAGCAGCAGCTCGACCAGCTTGTCGTTGGGATAGGAGTTCTGCACGATGACCACCTCCCTCCGCAAGGCATCGCAGTCGATGCGTGCGTAGGTCTCCCCGTCGGGGAACGTTTTAGTGATGGCCTGGACGTACTCGGCGTTGAGATCGCTGGCCAGGTCCCTGGCAAGGCTAGCTGAGGTGGAGCCACCTATGACTATCATCGCCCGGAGATGATGTTACCGATTAATAAGTAATACCTTAGGCCTGGGTGAGAGGTGGGCACCTTCCTCACCAGTCATCGGCTCCGACGTTCACGGAGTCGCTCCCCTCCTCCCCAACTTATTTATCGTGTCCCTCCGATATCATCAGAGGATGGGAATGCAAACCAATTCTGAGTCAGAGTTCAGCGGTATAGCCGCACTGCCATCTGAAGAGGAGGTAGTGGGAGAAGAGGTCTTGGACGACGACATCGAGGATGTCGACACTCCCGACGAGGTGGTGATGCACCGGGAACGCAGGCCCTCGGAGCACACCCTCGAGGACGCCAAGTACGGTCAGCTGGACGGCGTGGGCATAATCTACGGGAACGTGGGCGCGACCTCCTTCCACCTGAGGGTGCTGGGAGACCTGCAGAAGATGGATTACGTGCAGGTCGATCACCAATCCCACGGCTGGGTGCTCGGTCAGGTCTCGGACATGGAGAGGAAGACCGACCTGACCCTGGAGAAAGCCAAGAAGCTCAGCGAGGGCATGGACATCGACATCGACGAGATCGTCATCGCCCAGATATCCATACTGGGCTACCGGGACGAACGTAATCTGCTGCAGGTCCCGCGCTCCCCCTTCAAAGCGGGGGACATGGTCTACAGGGGCAAGGACCAGCTGATCAAGGAGGTCATCGGCCTCAAGGAGGGGACGCCCACCGGGGCATACGTTGGCAAGCTGTTCGGCTATGACATCAACGTCGAGGTGGACATCAACGCCATGGTGCAGAAGCACGTCAGCATTCTGGCCAAGACCGGCGGGGGCAAGAGCTTCCTGTGCGGCGATCTGGTCGAGGAACTCATGAAGCACGACGTGACCGTGCTCATCCTCGACCCGCATGGAGAGTACGGGGCGATGCGCGACGTGGGCAGCGTCATGCCCGGAAAGCGCGACTTCAACATAGAACCGATGGGCTTCGCCGACAAGATAACCGAGTTCGCGACGGACACGGCCATAAACAAGGACGCCAAGCCCCTGAAGTTCACCCTGGCCAATATCGACGCCAGGGACCTCCTGGCCCTCACATCCATCAAGAACGGCAAGGTCTATCTGAACTCCCTGCGCAAGGCCATCGACGGCCTCAAGGCGGTCAAGAAGGACTACGGGCTGAAGGAGATCATCAGCATGTTGGAGGCCGACGAGGACGCCAACAACCAGACGCTGATCGCCGAGCTCGCCTACCTCAACGAGGTGAACATATTCGCCCCCCAGGGTACCAAGATCGACGAGCTGATCACCACCGGAAAGACCACCATCATAAATCTGAAGGGCACTCCACCGGACATCCAGGAGCTCATCGTGACCCGTCTGGCGACTGCAATGTTCGAGCTCCGCAAACTGGGCAAGGTCCCGCCGATGATGCTCATCGCCGAGGAGGCGCACAACTTCTGCCCCCAGCAGGGAACGACCGCCTGCTCCAAGATATTCCGGACGATAGCGGCCGAAGGCCGGAAGTTCGGTCTCGGCCTGACGATCATATCCCAGAGGGCGGCCAAGATCGATAAGAACGTCCTGTCGCAGTGCAACACCCAGATGATACTCAAGGTCACCAATCCGAACGACCTGAAGGCAATCGCCTCCTCCGTGGAGGGACTGCAGGCGGGCATGGAGGACGAGATCCAACGGTTGCCGATAGGCGTAGCGCTGATCATGGGCGGCAACATACAGATGCCGTTGTTCGTGGAAGTGCGTCCGCGCCAAAGCCGGCACGGCGGGGAGAGCGTGGAGATCATCCCCTCCAAGAGGCTATGAGATGAGGGACACCATCTCCAGGGAGCATTTGGACCGATACCTGGGAATAACCGAGCGTGCACTGGGTAAGATCAGCCTGGCCGCTCCGGAGCGGTCCTTCAACCGCAAGCTGGCGGAATCATTCCTGGAGATGGCCCGGACGTACTTTACGGACGCCAAGCACTTCGCCGAGAAGGGCGATCTCGTCAACGCCTTCGCCTGCGTGAACTACGCCCACGGCTGGCTGGACTGCGGGGCGCGCATCGGCCTGTTCGAGGTAGGGCAGGACGACCAGCTCTTCACATTGTATGAGTGAGTCATAGGTCTGATGACAGCCGATATCGCCATTCACGACCCGTTCAGACGAGCCGTGGCCCCTGAAGGTCGACCGAGCATCGGTAGGTCACCCCGTAGGCCGACAACGCTTCCTTCAGGAGGTCCAGGTCCGGACCGGTGGCGAAGACGGAATTGCCGATCATCGCCTGGCTGGCCCAGCCCCATTTCTTGGCCTCCCAGACCGCACGGCGCACTTCCGGGGTGGATAGACCGGAGCCGTCCATGAACTCGTTGGAGAGGCGGAAGAAGTTCTCCAGCGTGGGCTCCTGCATGAGCAGGTCCACGCACCTCTTCCCCACCTTGTTGATATGCTCCCGGACATCTCCCTTGCCCAGCATCTCCGCGGTGGCCATGGACGGGCCGACCACGGCCAGGATGAGGTCCATCCTGCCGTGGATGTGATCGACCTCCCCGATGGGCGGAAGTCCCGGTCTCTTCCTGAGCTCGATGCCCGCACCCATTATTCCGGAGACGTCCCCCATGCCCGTACGATTGGCTATCTCGGCGGAATGCGCCGCGGCGTAGGCCTCGCCCTCCGGCAGTTCCAGCAGATGGGCCAGGGCCCAAGCGGCCGACAGGGAGCCGGCCGCGCTGGTGCCGAAGCCCTGCGCCAGAGGCAGTTGCAGCTCGTTCCTCACCACAACGTCCAGCTCCCTTTCCTTAAGCAGGGATCTGACGGCGTGCTCGGTGACCGGCGCATCGGCCTTCAATCCGTTCAACCAGATATCGATCTTCCCCGACCCCTCGGTCAGCTCGACCTCGCTGATGACCCCCAGGGAGATGCTGAGACCCGCCCCTCTAGAGCCGCAGGTCATCACGTCCTCGTGCTCGCACATCTCGAACAGACCGGTGATGTGCCCGGGACAGAAGACCCTGGCCCTCACAGGGAGGACACCTCCTCGATGAGCACGTGGGCAACGTGGGCCTTGCTGCCCTCCAGCAACTTCTGTCCCCTGGACCTTACCAGCAGGACCCTGGTCCGTCCCAAGCTCACGTCCCGCAGGTCGTTGGCCGCAACGGCGGTCAGCCTGTTCTTCCTGAGCAGAGCACGCGCTTCAGATATGAGCGTGGCATCGTCCACCTGGGACTCGGCCTTGAAACCGATCACCTTGCCGCATCTCTCGCGGACCAGGGGGAGCATCTTCGGGACGCTCTTCAACTGAAGGATTGTCGATCCCAATTCCGAGGGCAGCTTGCCCTTTTGGGGGTCCAGGGTGAAATCGGAGAGGGCGGCCGGCACCAGTACCAGGTCATGCTTGATCCCCGGCAACATCTTGCGCAGATCGTCCATGGTCTCGAACCTCCTCGTCACTATGAAGGACGGCAGCGCCACGCTGCAACGGCCCATCCACAGCTCCACCTCCGCCCCCTGGTGATGTGCGGCCAAGGTCAGCTCCACCGCCGTCTCCCCGGTCCCCCGGTTCGTGATGATCCTCATGTCGTCCATGCGCTCGGCGGAGGAGCCGCCGATGACCAGCACCTTCCTCCCTCGCATCCTTCCATCGCCCAGCCTTCGGATGGCGGCGTGCACTATCTCCTCCACGTTGGCGATCTTGGCCTTCTTCCCCTCCATCCTGGGACCGACGAACTCCACTCCCGCTCTTTTCAGCCTATCAATGTTCTCGGTCACCATGGGGTTGTTGAACATGGCCTCGTGCATGGCCGGGGCGATGAGCAACGGGACACCGGAGCCCAGGGCCACCGTGGCCATGGTCGTCACGGTGGTGTCGTCGATGCCACAGGCGATCTTGGAGATCGTGTTGGCGGTGCTGGGGGCGATCAGCAAAAGGTCCGCCCTTCCCGGAACGTCCCCCAGCAGTGAAACGTGCTGCACCCTCCCGTCCAGCTCGGTGACCACCTCCTCTCCGGTAGCGAAGCCCATGGCCCAGGGGGTCACCAGCTTCTGTGCCTCCGGGGAAAGCACAGGGATGACCCGGGCGCCATGGCGCATAAGCTCGCGGGACAGCTCGAAGCATTCCACTGCCGCGATGGAGCCGGTGATGCCCAGCACGATGGTCTTATCTTTCAGCAGGGAGGAGGAACTGCCCCGTATCCCCTCGGAGGGATGCATGCCTCTAAATTCGGAGGACTCGATTTAAATGTATGCCTGTACGGCTCTCTTGATCGTGTCGAGAACTTCGGACAGCCGGCCGTTGGAGTCCACCACTGTCCAGTCAGCCTCCTCGGCCAGGATGAGATAGTTGCGCTGCACCCTCTCCAGAAAACCGTTCCTTTCGAACTTGCTCAGTTCGCCGCGATCGCCCACGCGTTTCATGGACACGTCCGGGTCGCAGGTCAGCAGTATGGTGACATCGGGCCGGCGCACCACCGGCCCGTTGAGGGCCAGCAGCCAGGACATGGCGTTCTCGCCCATCCGTGCTTCGAGGGCCGCGCCCTGGTAGGCCACCGTGGAACCGTAGTAGCGGTCGCAGACCACCACTTTGCCCCCCTCCACCCACTTCCCGATCCGGATGGTGTGCTGGCAGCGGTCGGCGGTGAAGAGCAGCGATTCCGTCCGGGGGTCCAGGTCCTCCTCGTTGGCCCGGCGCACCGCCGATCCCAGCCAATCCTTGGTCGGTTCGGCGGTGAGCACGGTCTCCCGGCCGTTCTCCTCGAACCAGGAGGTCAACTTCCTGGACAGGGTGCTCTTTCCCGTTCCGTCGATGCCCTCCAGGACGATGAAGGCCCCCTTTTTCTTACCATCGGAAGTGGAGGTCAAGGAGTTCCCGGTCCCTTCTTGCGCTGATATATCCTCCAGCTGAGGATGAGCTCCTTGGCCGCGTAGACCTCGTCCACCCTCGACACCGCGGTGCTATGGGGGGCGGAACGGACCTCTTCGGGGTCGGCGGCAGCTATCTCCAGCAGGGCCTGGGCGTAACGGTCCAGGGTCTCCTTGCTCTCCGTTTCGGTGGGTTCGATCATCAGGGCCTCCTCCACCAGGCCGGGGAAGTATATGGTCGGGGCCATGAGCCCCCGGTCCAGCAGGGCCTTGGCCACGTCCAAGGCCTTCACCCCCCTCTCCTTTGCCAGGCCCCTAGCGGAGAGCACGAACTCGTGCTTCCGGAGCTCGGCGAAGGGCATCTCGTAGGCCCCGATCACCCTGCTCTTGAGATAGTTGGAGTTGAGCACAGCCTTCTGCGAGACCTCCTTCAGGCCGTCGCCGCCCATGGCCATTATGTAAGCGTAGGCTCGGACCAGCACGGCGAAGTTGCCATAGAGGGAGCGCACCTTTCCAATGCTGTCCGTACGTTCGTGATCGAAGCGGAACCTGCCCTCCTCGGAGATGATGCGGGGCACGGGCAGGAACGGTTCCAAGAACCTCTTGACACCCACGGGGCCGGCTCCCGGCCCCCCGCCGCCGTGCGGCGTGGCGAACGTCTTATGCAGATTGAAGTGCACCATGTCGAAGTCCATCGCCCCCGGGGAGGTCATGCCCATGATGGCGTTCAGGTTCGCCCCGTCATAGTAGAGCAGGGCGCCGACCTCGTGCACCATCCTGGCCAGCTCGACGATGTCCTTCTCGAAGAGCCCCAGGGTGTTGGGGTTGGTGACCATGACCGCGGCGGTTCGCCCCGAGAGCGCCGCCCTCAGCGCCTCCAGGTCCACGCACCCGTCCGTTCCTGAGGGTATCTCGATGACGTTGAAGCCGGCCATGGCCGCGCTGGCGGGGTTCGTCCCGTGGGCGGAGTCAGGGACGATCACCTCGTCCCTCTGCTGGTTGTTGTTGACGTGGTACGCCCTGGACAGCAGCATGCCGGTGAACTCCCCCTGAGCACCGGCCGCCGGCTGCAGGGTCACCGCGTCCATGCCGGAAATGGCGCACAGGGCCTTCTCCAGTTCCCACATGAGCCGCAACGCCCCCTGGATCGAATCCTCGTCCTGGCAGGGATGCACGGAGGTCACCGTGGGCAAGGAGCTCAGCAGGTCGGCGTACTTGGGGTTGTACTTCATGGTGCAGGAGCCCAGCGGATACATGCCATTGTCCACCCCGAAGTTCATCTGTGACAGGTTGACGTAATGGCGCAGCACATCCCTTTCCGGGAGCTCCGGCAGGCAGAGGCCGTCCCTCGACATTCCCTCCGGTATGCGCACATCCTCCTCGCTCATCGGGCAGAGGTCGTTCTCCCCCACCAGCTCGAATATGAGCGGCTCATCATATCTTGCCTGGTGATAGCTCACATCACCACCTCCCTCAGGGCGGCGACCAGGCGGTCCAGGTCCTCCTCGCCGTTCATCTCCGTGGCGGTCATGAGCATGTGGTCCGCCAGGCGGGGCACATGCCGGTGCATGGGCATTCCTCCGATGATGCCGTGGCGCAGCAGCAGCTTGTTCAGCTTCTCCGGGCGCACGGGGGTCTTGACCACGAACTCGTTGAAATGCGCCCCTTCGAAAATGGGCGAGTCGAAACCGTCCAGTTCGTCCAGGCGCTCCATCAGGGAGCGGGCCTTCTTCATGTTGATACTGGCCAGGGACCGCAATCCCTTGGCCCCCATCATGCCCAGGTAGGCGCTGACGGCCACGGCCAGCAGCGCCTCGTTGGTGCAGATGTTGGAGGTGGCCTTGCCCCGACGGATGTGCTGCTCCCTGGTCTGCAGGGTCATGCAGAAGGCCCTCCGTCCGTCACGGTCCCTGGTCATGGCGATCAGCCGTCCAGGCATCTTGCGCACATGCTCCAGCCTGCAGGCGAACAGGCCCAGAAGGGGGCCGCCCAGGTTCATCGGCAGGCCCAGCGGCTGCCCCTCCCCGATGACGATGTCCGCCCCATACTCCCCCGGAGGCCGGACCAGCGCCAGGGAAAGGGGGTTCACCCCTATGACGAGGGGAACGTCGGGGAACTCCTCCTTGAGCTTGGGGGCCTGCGAGTCGATGACCCCGAAGAGGTTGGGCACCTCGGCGTACAACCCGCAGACGTCCGGGGTCATCTTCTGCCGAATGTCCTCCAGGTCCAGTTCTCCGGTAAAAGGATCGTAACTGTATTCCACGACGTTCAATGCTGGCCCGGAGACATAGTTGCGCAGGACCGACATCTTCTCCCAGTTCATCGCCTCCGGCACCAGGAAGGTCTTCTTCGGAACGATGCGATGGCACATGGTGGCCGCCTCCCCCAACGCCGTCGACCAATCGTAGTTGGAGGAATTGACCACGTCCATGGCGGTCAGCTCGGAAATGAAGCTCTGATACTCGAACATGGACTGCAGCATGCCCTGGCTGATCTCGGCCTGATAGGGGGTGTAGGAGGTCAGGAACTCCGAGCGATCGACGATGGTCCGCACCGCGGAGGGTATGAAATGATGGTAGATGCCCCCGCCCAGGAAGCAGGGGGCCTCCTCGGCCGTCAAGTTCGTGGATAGCGTCTCCTTGACCTTCCGCACCACCTCCATCTCGTTCCTGCCCGGAGGGAGTGGAATTCCATCTATGCGCACCTGCTTGGGCACGTCCGAGAACAGTTGGTCGGCGCTCTCGATGCCCAGCTCCTCCAGCATCCTGCGGTCCAAGACCATGGTAAACATGTTCTGCTAGGCCCATCTCTCAATAAATAGTTTGTCTGGCCAAGCTCGAAATATCTCGAGTTGTGCGCTTGAGCGTCATTCCTCAACGTGACCTGGCCTGTACCTCCTGTACCAGGCGGGAGTAGAAAGAGGGAAGCGATTGCACATCCTTGATGTCCTGGCGGGCGATGATGACCAGGCGCCGACGCAGGGTATCGTCGTAAGGGACCACGTTGGCCTTCAGGGCGTTCTTGAGCAGACGGCACAGCTGCCCCCCCTTCCGGTCCCAATCGGTGAGGATGATGGCCTTACGACCCTCTTTCGACAGACGTTCGGCGACGGGCAGGATGCCGTCACTGCTCTGCACCTGGACCATCTCTCCCCGCACGCCTAAGATGGTGAGGGCGCCGCGATCGCGCAAGCCTTCGACCAGGATGACCTGGTCCTCGTCCCTCTCCATCAGCTCCTCCAGGATGGTCTGCAGCTTGTCTAGGCGTTCCTGGGCGGAACGTTCCACGGTCACTTTGGACCCTCCAGGACCGAAATGACCTTATCGCAGGGCGCTTGAACGTAGACCACTTTCATTCGCTGGGTATGGCCGCGGACGACGGTCACCCTGGCACCGAAAGTGGATCCTAAAAGCTCCTCGACCTCCTCGTTAGCCTTGCCCGCCTCCGGGGGGGCGCGGACCTTGACCACCAGTCGATGCCTCCAAGGGTTCACCTCCTGCACTCCCGGGGCGATGCTGTTCGGTGTCACGATGATGTCCAGTTCCGTGCCGTCCCCGGAACGACGGAGACATTTGGAAGGGTCCACGCCCCGAAAGCATCACTGGATTACTTAACATTTGACAATGGCCAGGTAGGGAGATCAGTGATAGCTCCTCTCTGGGTCAGGTTCATATATCAACAATCGAATCCGTGTGCCATGGCGCCTCCTCTCGAGCCGATCAATTACAAGGAGGTCACTGAGATCCACCGTAAGGAGCAGCGCTCCACTGACCTGATGGAGGTCAGGCGTGACCTCTATCCAGCCTACCGAAACTTCGTGGATAGGCTGAAGAGGGAGAGCGAGGAGGAGATCCGGAAGGACCCCTACTCCTTCAAGGCCAGCAGTGTGTCCAACGAGGTCAAGAAGGTCTCCACCAAGGGTCAGCAGATATTCTTCATGCGCATGCGCAAGATCATCAACATGGCCACACGGGCCTCCAGCGGGGCCAGGATCGACCTGGCCAGGCTCACCGAGGAGGAGCGGGAGATGTACGATCAGGTGCTGCGGTCCATCAACGAGTGTCGCGAGCTGACCATGGGAGGCAAGGTACCCGAGCCTCACGTTCCCGCGCCGACCTGTTCGGTATGCTCGACGGTCGATCAGGGCCAGCTGAAAGATGCTCTGAAGATGGTCAACGGCAAGGACGCCAAGGAGGAGGTCGAAACGCCCCAGGCCACGGAAAGGGTACTGGTGAGGGTCCTGGAGGACCTGCCGGAGATCGCCGGCATGGACCGGCCGTACCGCTTGGGCAGGAATGACGTGGTGAATCTCCCGGCGCCGATCGGGTGCGCGCTCATAAAAAGAGGAAAAGCGCAGGAGATCGTACCCTTCTGGCGCAAGGCCGAATGATGGCAATTCCGTAACGTTTATCTAGGTCAATATGTTTCCGTGGCTTACCGGGCCCGTAGCTCAGCTAGGTAGAGCAATCGGCTCTTAACCGATGGGCCGAGGGTTCGAATCCCTCCGGGCCCGCCATTACGCATATCCAATCATAGAAGAACTTTGGTCCAAGAGCGCAATGTGGCATTATGTGAAAATCGTTCTTGTTCCTGCGACCAACCGCCGGAAAGGGCCACTATGTCCGACGACGATCTTCTCGGCCAGTTGTGCTTACATAGCTTCAAAACAGCGTTCCCGGAAGAACGTTAGGTTTTTTCCAGCGGTCTTCCGCCGGATGGCAACGTTCCGCCTTATGGGGCGGTCGAAGTTAATCGCGTTTCATAAGAAGCGCGCACCCATAGAATGGGATAGAACATCGATATAATGTATAATGTATTAATATATAGATGACCTATTCGAGGAGATATTTCCACTCTTTCGTTGAGACATCCATGTTCGTACCCCGATTTATTTCCTGTGGTTCACGAAACGCATG
>CAZXTA010000018.1:0-17972 GCA_964642865.1 uncultured Methanomassiliicoccus sp.
CCAGGTAGCGGTTGATGGTCTCAGGTGTGACCTCCTTCGACAGCCTCTTCTCTATAACGTTGTGGGCGACATCCAGACCGACGATGACGGTCCTGCGTATGTCGTCCCAGCACTGCTGCATCGCAGCGTTGTTGACCCAGTGCAGGTCATCGGCCTCACCATAAAGGTCGGTATGGGATAGTTGGTAGGGCATCAAGACCCTCTGTCCGGTCGCGACACCGACGTCCTGGTTCATCATGGGTATCCCACGGGCTTTGGCAATCTTGTAGGACTGCTCGACCCACTCCCGCTTCCTCCTGGACTGTCTCCAGCCTCCGTAGGAATAGTGCTCGGAGCGGACCTCTGTGGGGTCCTCCTTGAACTTCTTCTTCATGGCGGTGATGAACATCTTCTCTTTTTCCTTCGCCATATTTAGTCCTCCTTGACATCGAAGGGCTTGAAGCCACACTTGGTCCTGAGGGTGTGTATCCTGAGGTTCTGTCTCATGACCTCCTCGTCTTCCCTCATGTCCACGCCATCGGCGCGGAACATGGTGGTGTGCTCCTTCAACCACTTCTCGGACATGGGCTTTCCGACCGGGACCGGCTTGTCCAATGGGACACCGACCTGGTCCTTGACGTACTCGACCTCGCCCTTCTTCGCGTTCCACCGGTATCTCTGCCAGGCGTCGAACATCAGACCGTCTTGGTCCAACCTTACGCCGTGCCCGTGCACGGTCGCACCCCTGATACCAGTCCTTGCGGTATCGAAGGTCTCGTTGTCGATGAGTTCCTTGGCCACCTTTTCGACGTCCCTCTCCCTCATCTCGATGATCTGCCTTCCGGACAGGGTACCGGTGTCAAGTCCTCTGTACCTCCACATGTACATCTGTGCCCTCACATACGGAATGATGGGGCACCAGTATACGGAGTCAGTGAACTGAACGTACCTGATCCTGTCTCCCTTCTTCGCACCCTCGATGGGCTCCACCAATTGCCTTATGGGGCAGTCGGGCTCGACGCCCTCCTCCAGCGGCGGGTGGATGGTAGCGTAGTCGGAACCAGGGGTCCTGTGACCCAGGATCTTGACCACGTCGTCCATCGGAACGTCACGGAGCTTCTCCAGCTTTTGGCTGGGGTCTATGAAGCGTCTCCTGTTCTTGGCAGGCAGGGTGGTGCCGGGATAGAATTGTGCCTTATATTTTGTCTTAGCCATGTTATTTCACCAATCCTTTTTTGTAATCGGATACAGTTGGCTTAAACTTCGAGTATCTGCCTACCTCCAGGGTGAACTTGAAGGGGAACACTTCTTCGCATACCTCCTCAATGTCCTTTAGAGCCTGAGGAACAGAGTCCATGTCGCACATCTCAACGAATATGCGGCCGACCTGAACCCTCAGTTCCATGTCCTCTCCCTTGACCTTGATCACACGGCGCTCAGGATGATTCACTGGGCCGCCGGTTCCAGGACCGCTCTTCATGATCTCCGGCAGGTTTTCGCCCTGCACAGTGATCCTCCTGACGTTACTCACCTTATGCAGCTTGTTCAGCAGCATTTCGGTGGTTTCCGCCTTGAGCAGTCGCTCCGGGAAGATCAGGACCTCCGGTAGGGGAACTCCCTCTGAGGCAGATTGACTCATGTTTAGCCCTGCTCCTTTAACTTCTTGGCCTCCTTGCCGACCATCTTCATTGGGCTCTTGAACTCCGGAATATCTCCGAAAACCTCCTTCAGCAATAGAGATGTGTTCTCAGCGCTGAAGTACTGGGTTCCGGCATCCAGAGCGCAACCAGCTGCGATTACAGGTGTTACAGTTCCCTTCGCGTGCCTTGTAACCACGTGGTTCCCGTGGAACAGTCCAGGACCGCCACCACCATAGATGGAGTGGCTGAAGAAGGACATACCGACGGAAGTACCCATGGCCCTGCCGTAGTCAGTACCGGGCAGGCTAGTCTCGTGCTCCACCAGATCGTTGTAGTATAGAATGGTGGACGGGATACCCTGCGCAGCCCTGGCCGCACCTATGTTGATACATATGGCGGCGAGCAGCCCAGCAGACACGTAGGCGTTCCACAGCGGGAAGTCGTTCGTAACGTATTCGACGAATCCGGACGGGAACTTCTTGCCCTTCTTGATGACCTTGTCCTCGAGCGCACTGCCAACCATGGATGCCACGACGTTACCGACGGTGCCGGTTTTGCCGTTCTCCTTGACCCAGCTGTAGACCAGGTTGTTGGCGTTCAAGCCCTGGTATGCCAGGGACAACAGGTGCTGCCTCTCGAAGTTGCCGACAGCGTCGCCCATCTCGAATGCTGCGACTGTCTCATATATGGAAGACAGAGCGGCGGCGTTCATGGCGTTCCTGCCAGTCAGCATGACTATGTGGTTGGACATGATGTTCCTAAGGGCATATCCAGTTCCTTCGTTCAGTTGGGGAACGTCCAAGATGGTCTTCAGGTTGGATCCCAGCATGTTGATCGACTGCGGATATCTTCCCCAGACTGCAGCCTTCACCATCGAGGCCTCGAACATGTTCACGTCGAACTGGTCGATGATGGCCTCAGTGACGGCGGCGGCAACTGCCGTGTATGCAGTAGTATACTCAGCCCCAGCGTCAGCTCTGCTGGTGGGACAGGTAACGACCAACCTCTTGCCTTCTGCCGTATTTCTGATTTCAGTGTCGTCATCCTTGGCGACCTTGAGGGTGTCCTTGATCCTCTTGGCCAATTTGTCAGCGTTCGCCACTACAGCGACATCCAAAACCCTTCCGGGGATGTTCAATCCGCCAACCGCTCCGGTCTTGAGACCTTTCTCAATACCCTCGAGGTTGACGGCGATAGTCCTCTTCGTTAGAGAGATGGTTCGCTTAATGGCGGCGTTGTTTAACGGACTTATAGCTTCCAGAGGCACGTCCTTTTCGATAATCTTGCCTCTATCGTCATACAAGTCCACCTTGTCTTTGTACTTTGCCATTTTTTACCTCCTTTTCAATAACTCGGTTCTCTCGAGCAGATTTGCTTAAACCCCAAGAAAACCGGTACCCCTTGCGGACTTATGAACGTAACGTTAGGATATAAGCTTGATGATGGTTGGATAATCCATCCATATTAAACGATAGCTTAATTTTTGTTTGTGTCCAGACTAAAATATATCAATTTAAACATCGTTAAATTTTTTATTATTAGAATTATTTAATATATTATATCATTAAGTTTTTCATTATTTTTCGATGTAGAGAATAATATACGAAGTAGCACTTAATGCATGTTTCCAAGCGATTTCAAGACCGTTAACGCATCTTTCTTCTTGATATCTGGGGTATTTTTCTCAAAATAGAAAATGAAGAGAGCCGCCTCATTGCCGTTCAAAGTTGTCTCGATGATACTTAAAAAGGAAGAAAGGGTTCGCTCAGAGTAGTATATCTGAGCTTGCTAATTTGATCGGACACCTCTCGCTCGTAGATCATATCGCCTGAACCGCTACCTTGAAAAGGAGACGAATGTTCATCAACGGTTCGGACAGGGCCTCCAAGCTCTCGGGGTCGAACACAAGGGTTACCTCGTCATCCCCTCGATCTCTTCTCTGGAATACATTTCGAAGATGTGTCCCACCCCGATCATACCGTAATGTTGCATCTCCACGGCCCGCAGGGCCTCCATGCTTCCCCTCCGATGACCCCGACCCCTTCCATCAATAGCGACAATATCTTATGGTGACCTGCGAAGCAGTTCAAAAGGAACACTCCATCGATCATGGCCACCATGCGTACGTCCTCCAGTTGCCCCAGGTCGCCGCGTTTGATCGAGGGCGGTAGTCGACGCCATGGATGGTCCAGGTCTCTTCCAGGGAAAGGTTGGGGCCCTGTTAGACCACTGCCCTTCTCATGCCCCCAGCCTCGGACCCAAACGGTCCATGTCCATGGCGTATATCTCCATCCCCGGTATGATCATGCGAACCACCGGGATGCCCAGCTCAGGTCTGGTCAGCTCCACGGCGATCACCTTCTCGAAATCCCTGTACAGCAGATGGTCCAGCACCACCTCGATGTCCTCCAGCAGGTCCTTTGTGTCGAACTCCGGAAAGTCGGACATGCGAACCTCCGGGGAGGAGGAGAAGTACATGGCGTTCAAACGCTTCATGCGCTCGTACCCCACCGCTCGGTTCAGGTCGTCCTTGGTGGTGTCCTTCCTCGCCCCATGTATATGCGTGCAGCGGCTCTGAGCTACCTCTGTCAAGGCCCTTATGGCCGCCACCCTAGGACTGAGGTGGGTGCCTACGCCCAAGCTCAGCAGGGACGGGTCCTTCATCCTCACATCATCGGAAGCGGCGGCGATTGTGGGAATGCCTACGTCACTGGTCAGGTCCTTCAGGTGCACCTCCACCCCTTGGGAGCGGAATTTTTCCAGCAGCTCGCTCACCACCTGGTAGTCTTCCTCCACCACGATCTCGCCCCGGGGCTTTCGCCGGGCCTCACAGATGGACCACGCGTCCCTTTCAATTACCTCGCACATACCGTGCAGCACCGCCTCCTCCAGGTTGTTACCGGAAGCGAGCCCGTTGGTATTACTGCGGAACAGCTGTAGGTCCTTGGTCGATTCATAGGGATGGTACACCGCAGCCGCGGGGACCCATATCTCCTCGCCCTCCATCAGGTCGTAGCCCTTGACCCAGGCGATTGGTTGATAGTGCACGTGCATGTTGATCATTTGCGGCAGTATCAGCGTCCGGGGGTCCACCGCGTTCTCCGAGGAAAGCATGTTCTCCATCATGTCCCGTCTGAGCTTCTCGTTCCTCGGTTCTGCGGAATAGCGTTCCATGCCTTCCATGATCGCCGATACGCGGGCCTGCTCTCGACTGGCCCCCTTGCCATTGTAAATAGATATGGCGCCCTCCTTGGCCCCAGGCCTAATGCTGGAGAAGACGGGGATACCGATGCGGTCAAAATCGGTGATGTCCGCCACGCGGGTGATGCCGGCCTTAGGCAGCAGAGGTTCCACCCTTTTGAGGGTTGTGGACGGATCAACCGCGCGATGGCCGTCCTTGGTGTAGGTCTTGGGGGTGGGTCGCAGTTCCATGAAGGGGTTAACCATCAGACCGGTCAATAAAACTTTGGTGTTAGAACTCGCGGCCGTAGAAATTCTCCGTTATGGGAATGGCCAGGTCGAACATGGCATCCTCGTTCATAGGTATGCGATCGATGAGGATGTCCACCTCCACCCTCTGCACGTTCGGGATGTTAACTATCTTGTCCTGGATCAGGTCGTAAAGATTGTCCACGCTGGTGGCGAAGACCTCACATATGAGGGAGTGGTCCCCGAACACCTTATAGACGTACTGTATCTCATCGAACTTCCTCAACTCATCGATGACCGTGCCCAGCGGGGCTCCGACCACCTGCAGGCCGATGATGGCCCGCATAAGACCCAGCTTGGCGATGTTGACCTGCATGGTGTACGCATTGACGAAGCCCTCCTCCTCCAGTCGGGATATGCGACGGCTCACAGTGGCCTTGGAGACGTGCAACTGATCGGCGATGGTGCTTAGACTATGGCGGGCGTTGCGCCGTAGCATCCGTAGGACCTCAAGGTCCGTACTGTCCATGACCTCACCTTGTAACAAATTTGCATATCAGCCATGATTTATTACTATATATGCACTATTGTTTCATGATTGAATGGAAATGTAAAAAAAATGTTTTAAAAGATGATGGGATGCTCATCCCGCCTTGACCTTTTGTTGATCCCTCATTTTCTGGTTGTCCGTTAGAGCTTTTTCCCGCGGCGACTTGAGCTTCCCTATGGCCTGCACCACTGCCTCCAGCTTGGAGGCGGGGATACCGACCAGCATCTCCTCGGGCGCCAGATCTGTGGAGCGCCGGCAGCCATAACAGCCTATGGACAGGGCGACGGTATCGTGCAGGTAAGGATATACCGTGGAATAGGCGCAGGTTGCCTGGAAAGGCTCCAGTTCCACCACCGACTTACCGCCTTCAAAAAATTTGGCCGCCACCGGTAAAAGCCAGTACATTTGTTCCGGAGTGCCAGTGACCACCACCACATCCGGTTTGACCTTGGCCTTGCTCAATGGGGCCACAGCGGTCGCCACCACGCTCCCAAATTCCAATTGTGGTCGCTCCTCGATCATCTTCTTGGCCGCCTCGACCGAGCCGAACATACCAATATTGTAATGGAACTCCCCGGACCTCACCTTGTCTGGAAGGGCAAGTATCCCCAGGGCCGAACCGCCCACCACACAGGCATGCTTATCCCCGACCAGGAGGAGCATCTCCCCTCTCCTGGCCCTCATTATAGATTGACAATGTCGGATGTTCTTCTCCGGAATCTCATAGCCTTCGGGCAGAGGTTCCCCCTTCTTGATCAGTGTGACCGCCACTGGCTCGGTCTTAAGCCCTAGAGTATCCATTATGATTTGAGAGCATTTTGCATAATCGATCAATTTAACACCTTAAATAAAATAGTGATTTCACATAGATAATAATTGGTATGCCCGCCCTGAGCCGTTGACCTTCTTACTTGATCGAGCAGACCCACCGGTCGTAGAACGGGTCCCTCTCATTTTCGAACACCTGGCACTGTCGCCCCTTGGCCTCCGACCATTGTCTTAGTTGTCCGGCCTCCTCTTCGCTGGCCACGGTGGCCAGGATGTTGTCGGCTAGCTCCAGCACCTGATCGAATATCCTTTGCCAGATCCATACGTTGCCCACATTGATGTCCCCGGCCATCAGCAATAATGCGAAGGGAGCGTGCTCCAGGTATTCGGAGGCTCTGGTGGCGTCGATCCTCGCCGTGCTCCAGGTCTGAAGCCTGCCTTCCTTCAATCCGCGGCACAGCAGCTCCATGTCCAGGTCGAAGGCGAAGGTATTGAGCCCCACTTTTGTGAGAGCCTGACTTCCCACTCCGGATCCGCAGCAACAGTCGTAGCAGAGGTCCCCCGGCTTGAAATTCCATTCCTTCCAGATCAGGTCGGAGACCTTCTTGGTCCGGTCCGGTGGGAGGTCGTTCTGAGCAGCTTGGCACTCGACCAGTATACGCTGGCAGAAATGATCGCAGACCGCTTCCCTGTAGCTCTCAGCGCTGCATTTGTACACCTTGATTTCCAGTTCCGGCAGGATCTCGATGAGCTCGTCCGAAGGCCCCTTCCACAGGAAGCTGACCGCCTTCCAGCCGTGGTCCTCCCTGGCCATAGCCAGCGGTGTTTCCAGGTCGTCTATGAGCAGGCGAACCTCGTTGGAACCTCGCAACATGTGGACCAGAAAGGACTCGTTTGTGAGGTCCTCGAAGGAGCTTTCCACCAGTCGCACTTCCTCAAGATCGAAAAGATCGCACAGGTCCATGGTGAGGCCGGAAATGTTGCTCACATTATTAATAACTGGTCCGCGTAACTTCAATTCATCACAAATGGATAAATATGTTTAATCTTTCCCCGTTACGAATGAAGCTGCAGCCCAAGCGCGATTGGGACCTGTGGGCCATAATGGTCCTTTCCCTTCTCCTCATCCTTATAATTTTCCTTCTGCCTGACAGCGTGTTCCGGGTGATCATCGGCCTGCCATTCATACTGTTCTTCCCAGGCTATGCGGCCCTTTCGGTGCTCTTCCCGGAGAGCAAGGACCTGGAGATCATCGAGCGGGGGGCTCTGTCCTTCGGGCTCAGTATCGCCATATCCCCGCTGGTGGGGTTCGGGCTCAACTACACCCCCTTCGGCATTCGATTGGCGCCGATCCTGCTGTCCCTTTCGGCCCTCAATATCGCCCTCAGCGCTAGCGGCCTGTTCCGTCGGGAGAGGGCGGAGGAGCCCTACCTGCCCTTCGACCCGGTCAGTACCGCGGAGGGCTACCTCCAGCAGTTCAAGGCCGAGAAGGGGCTGGACCGCCTACTGACCATCATCCTGGTGATATCCATCCTGTCCTCGGTCATCGCCCTGGTCTACGTCGTCACCGTACCCCGGCAGGGGGAGAGCTTCACCGAGTTCTACATATTGGGACCGGACGGCAAGGCCGAGGGCTACCCGCACGACCTGACGGTGGGCCAGGGCGCTTCGGTGATCATCGGGCTGGCCAATCACGAGCACCGCACGGTGGAGTACACTGTGGAGCTGTGGCTGGTGAACATGACCTTCGTGAGCAATCTCACGCAGGTCCACCACATGTACTATTTCGACACCTTCGAGGTCACGCTGGACCACATCGATGTGGATCTGGAAGGACAGTGGCAACCCCAGTGGGAGACGCTCTACGACTTCAACGTCAGCGTCCCCGGCGACTACAAGCTCTGGTTCCTGATGTTCAAGGACGGCGCCCCGCTGCTTCCTTACGCTCCGACGTCGATGATCGATTACGTCGGGACCTCGGCCGTGCAACGAATAATTGACGCGGTGCAGAATGAGGTGCAGAGCCTGAACCTGAACCTGCGGGTGACCGCCTGATCACATGATGCTGAGGTAACGGCGGTCGTACTCGTCCATCAGGGCGTTGCGGTAGGCCCTTTCTCGCTCGACCGGGACCTGGTTGCTGGACTTGACCCTGGTCAGTAGCTCGTCGGCCACCAGCTTCCTCCGGGTGAGCTTCATGCGGCGGACCTGCTCCATGATCTCCTCCAATCCTGCCAATTGGACCAATCGACCGTCCATCAGCAGTGTCTCCCCCTCGTTCAGGGACAATCCAGGAGCACAACCGACGCAGCCCAGCTTGGAATCTTTTTCACCCATGCTCGTACCGTCATTTGATACGTAAAAGTGAATAAAAAGGGTTTCGGTCGCTCCTACAGGAAGTAGAAGCGGGTCCTTTGGGCAACACAGACGTTGCCCATCTTCTCTAGACGGTCCAAGACGCCGGAGTAGCGGCGGACCATGACCTTGCCCTCGTCGGGGAGCTTCTCCCTGAGCAGCTTGACCTCCTCCAGCATCTGGGCGGCCTCCTCGATGGAGAGCAGCCTCTTGCTGCCCACGTACTCAGGGACGCTGGCCACGATCGGGCAGTTATTGCGCCTGGCGATGTCCGGCAGGGCGCTGTTCTCCGGGCCGAAGGTGCCCATGCACCCCCGTCCCTCGTCCCAGGACAGGCCACACTTGGCGCAGGTGGCGCCCATCTCATCGAAGGACAGCATGTCCCAGGCGGTGAGCCGGTCGTCATATCCGGCCCTGTCCATCAACGTGCTCAACCGGTCCGCGGGGACCTTATCCAAGGGGATCCACCCGGTGTGGAGCTTCCTGCTCACCGGCAAAAGGCGCTGCTTATCGGCCTCCTGCTTCACCTTATCCATGTACAGGGTCTCCAGCTCAGGGTCCAGGCGGTTCCTCTTCAGGAAGGCCTCCCACTCTGCGCCCATCATCTCCTTGGCCTGGTCCAGGGGGACCACCATGTCGAACTCGGCCACGTCCTCGAAGCCGGTGACGTCCTTCAAATTCACCTTCAACAGGGTGGTTTTGCCCACCTTGCACAAGGCGCTGTCGCTGTCAAGCTCGCAAATAGCTATCGAAACACCCATTTTACCCCTTCCACCGTGGTTACAAAGTAGGCCTGTATTTATCGATTGTCCTGCTAAAGGTGAAAGCGAGGAAGGTCGAGCTCGTCCTGTGGTGCGGCCTTCGGAACAAATAGCCGGGGCTGGACTGTCTGACCGGACCATAAGATGTCGAGGACCGGGACATCCTGACCATGGTCATTCTGCATAGGGTCCAGATCAAATGGGCCTGCATTACGTATCTCGAGCGTTTTAACGAGGACTTGATTTACCATACCCTCCCTGGTCATTTCGGTGGTGATGATCTTTCTTCTCACGTTTTTAATTTTTTTAACCTTTAAGATACGTAAATGGTTATCGAGCGGCAAAAAATATTTATTGTGCTCTTATGATTAACGATTGTTTCGCCTGAATGATGACGTGACCAAGAGGAAGGCCGCGGACGGTGGGGATATCGAATGCCGCACTTGATGCTTAGAGTCGTTGAGGACAAGGAGATGGGAAAGGGTTATCTAGAAGTTCTGGAGCAACGTTGCGTAATGTGCAAATTCTTGGTCGGTATGATATCATACGATAACGGAGCGGACAAGAAGCAGCTCATCGAAGGTCTCCTGGACGGTGGAAAGAACGGCCTGTTGGTCCCATTGTCGAGGTGAGAGAATGAGGTTAGAGCTCTCGATAATCGAGGACCAGAGGTCGGGAGAGGGCGTCATCCAGATCACTGAGGACAGGTCGCCTATGCAGCAACTTCTCATCGGTTTCATCGCTTTTGGGGACAGGGAAAAGCGGGATCTCTACGTCGATGCCCTGATCAAGGGCGGTAAGTTCGGTGAGATAGTCCCATAGGGTCGGGTCACTCTCTTCGCGTTGAACCGGTCCAACACCGTGGGAGGGGGATGGCCGTCATTCGGAGCCTCGTTCTTCATCAATGAGCCTGGAAGTTCAAGCTGAGAAGGCGGGTCCGTTGAATAAGATGTTCTAATAGCCCCTTTATAGTATAAATCGGTTAATACCCTGAGGACTGGAACATTGACCCCTCGAGAAGATTATTGGCCAGTAAGCACCGGTGATTATATCTTGGGGGACGGTAGGTCACCGGTGGCGATAGTGATCATCGGCCGGGGTGCGGTGGACGTACCCCCCCACCTTTTCAACATCAAAGGGATATTGAAGACCGAGAACATCGGGTTGGAGAAGGTCATAGCCAATATAGTTTCCAATCCCACCATAAGGGTCCTGGTGGTATGCGGGAAGGAGGAGTTCGGCCATTTCCCGGGGGAGGCCATACAGGCCCTGAAGCGGAACGGGATGGACGAGCACCACAGGATCATCGGCACCCGGTCGGCCATACCTTTTCTGTGCGAGCTCCCGCCAGAGGCGGTCAAGAGATTCCAGGACCAGGTGGAGGTGGTCGACCTCCTGGACATCTCCCATGTGCAGGAACTGGTGGCCTATGACCCCATCTACGAGTTCGATCAGGGGAGCCGGGAAAGGCTGATCGCCACGCTGATCGAGCTGAGCTCAGGTCATTACCAGCCCTTTGCGGCCGAGCCGGTGATGGTCCGGTCCAAGGCTTTGACCGGAGAGGGGACCAGGATCGCCAAGGAGCTTCACCTGGCCTCGGACGAGTTCATCTCCCCCATGCTACGCCTTCCGTCCGACGGACTGAACACCGATATGGGCCTGATATTGATCTCGGAGGAGTTCGGGGTGATCCTCGAACCGCTGCAGGGATTGGTCCTGAGCGTTCCGTCGGTGGAACTGGCATTGCGTTTGAGGACCTATCTCATGGGGGTGTGACATGTTCAAATTCCAGACCGTGCAAAGGGAGGTCTTAATCGGGGGCGTGAAATTCGGGGGTCAGCCGGGTCGGCGACGGACGGTGTTGGTCGGGTCGCTCTTCTATCCCCGGCACACGGTGGTGAGGGACCCTCAAAAAGGATTATTGGACGAGGGTCGGATGAGCGAGCGGCTGGACCGGTACCTGAGCGTGGCAGATAGCTGTCAGTGCCCTTCCGCCCTCATGCTCTACGCTGAGAGCTGTGAGGCGGCCCGGCGGTACCTGGAGGCGGTATGTGATCGGGTGCCTGGACCTTTGTTCTTGGACTCCGGGAGCGCCGAGGTACGACTGGCCTTCCTCAGGCAGGCCGAGGAGATGGGACTGCTGGACCGGGTCATCTACAACACCATCAACGCCGGCCTGTCCCCGGAGGAGACGGAGGCGCTGAGGAGCTCCCCTCCACGGAACGCCGTGGTGCTGGCCTTCAACCCCCGGGGGGATGACGTGAAGGGGCGCATCTATATGCTGGAGAGCGGGGACGAACTGCTGCCCCAGGGCCTGGTGGAGACGGCCGAGGGCCTGGACATCAAGAACCTTTTATTGGATGTAGCGGTGACCTCCCCGCAGCAGAACGCCGGGTCGGCCTTGCGCGCGATCATGGTGGCCAAGGCCAAGTGGGGGCTGCCCACCGGCTGCGCCCTGCACAACGCCGTGGAATGCCTGGACCTGGGCGGTACGGACGACCCCAAGGAGGCTCGGAGGCACGTGGACAGCTCCGCGGTGGCGGTCAGTATGATGGCCGGGGCGGACTACGTGGTCTACGGTCCTCTGGAGTACGCAAAACGGACGATGCCGGTGGCCACCTTCACCGACCTCATGCTTAGCCAGTCGGTGCATGACCTCTAGAGGTCCTGGTAGCATCCGGTACCGAAGAGCTCGAACCCGGGGAAACGGTCGGAGAACATCTTGGTGGCCTGGAACCCGGTGCAGTGCATCGGCGCCACCTTCTCCACCCCCAGCCTCTTCAGCCCGTCCATGGTCTTTAGGAGCGTCACCGGGGATGCGCCGCCCAAGTGGAAGCCGCCCATGACCATGAGTATCTTCCTTTCGCTGCGGCGCTTGACCTGGGACACGATGTTGACCACCCCGGCGTGGCCGCAACCGGTCAGGACGACCAACCCCTTGCGGGTGGATACGCACAGGGCCTGCTCCTCCATGATGAGGTCCGGACCCTCCGTTCCGTCCTTCTGGAGGGTGAAGGACGAAGGGCACTCGAAGCTGTTGGTACGGACCACCTCCCCGGTGGTGCTGACCCCAGGCACCAGTTCACGGGGCTGGTCGTCGTAGATCGGGGGATGTTCGCTCAAGAGCGCGAGCAGCTCCCCCGAGGGGCCGATCTCCTTCCGCTTGCCGGAGGCATCGTAGAAGCGCTGGCCCTGGAAGGTCATGGGATGGGTGTGGCAGGGAATGCCTTCTCGTAACAGCATCGGAAGCGCGCCCAGGTGGTCGTAGTGCCCGTGGGAGATGAACACCAGGTCCAGGTCCTGCGGCCGCAGACCTAGGGTGGAAAGATTGTGTGAGAAGGCTTGCTCCGACGACGCGGTGTCCATGAGGACCTTCCTCCCGGCATCGGTCTCGATGAGCAGGGAGAGACCGTGCTCGGACAGGAAGTTACCGGGTGCCTTCTGCACCGCGCGGGAAATGTCATGAACACCGGTATTGTTGTCGACTACGCACGTGAGACGCAATTAGACGTCCTCTCCCTTCTTGACTATACTGAAGGAGCTGAAGTCGAGGACGCCTTCGGGGCATGCAGTCTGGCACTTCTTGCAGGCCGTGCCGAGACAGTGCTCGGTATTCACTCTCACTTGGAACTTCTTCTTTCCCACCGAGGATACCATCATGGCACACTCCGGGCAGGCCTTCTGACACTTCTTGCACCCAGTGCAGCCTTCGAAGGAGCCGAGCAGGAACACTCCGACATCGTCCAGGGTCCTCAGGCCGCGGGCGCCGATGACCGGTATATCGGAGAGCACTAGGCGTATGGTCTCCTTGGGACGCACGATATCTGGCAGGGGGGTCAGGCCAGAAGCTTTGATCATCTCGTTGTACATCTCCATGGTCATGCCCTCGGTCCAGTAGGCGATCTCGTTGACGTACATGTCCTCGAAGACCTTGCTCATGGCGAACATGATGTGCTTGCTGGATATGGCGTTGGCCACGTCCTGCATCTTGTCCAGGCCTTCATCGTCCACCAATATGTCATAGGACATCATCAGCGAAGTGTTGCCGGCCTGCACGGTCTTTTCAAGTATGCGGGGGATCAGCCCTACGGTCTGAGCCTTTATAGGGTCGACATAGGTCCCGGAGGCACCAGCCATGTACATGGTCTTGACCTCCCTTTCATCGATGCCAACTTCCTCTATCAGAGTGCGGTGCCCGGCGCGGATGGCCCCGGCGGCCTTGCCCGCCTCCCGGACGTCATCCTCAGAGAAGTAGATGCCGTTGGTCATATGGATCTTGCGGTCAGGGGTTTCGATGTAGGGTAGTTTGATGATGCCCGTTTCCAGCCCCACGGCCATGGCCGCGACCGTTCCAGTACCGGTGATGCCCCGGGCGATCACACCGTTCAAGCGCTGTTCCTCGCCACTGAACGGATCGACCAAAGAGGATTTGACCGGGTGCAGCTTGTCGTTAAGCACGATGTTGTACCAGCGGCCATTGTCGCCCAGGATGATGTCGGAAATGGCCTGTGGAGCGGCCAGCATGCCGAAGTCGATGGACTGGCCCTCCATGGCCGGACCGGCCGCGGCAGAGCCAGTGTACAGCTCCCCTTTGTAGAACAGACCCATCTCGGCGTTGGTGCCATAGTCCGTCACAATGCACGTCTCCTTTTTATCCATAAGACCGGTCTTCATGATCATGGCCAGGGCGTCGGCGCCTATCTCATGGCGGATGGACGGGGGTATGCGCACCTCGGCGGTGCGCTTGACGGAGTTCATGCCTAGCTCATCGGCCTTGATGGAGTGGGCCCGCCTCTCCGGCACCTTAACGTTAAGCCTCTTCAAGATGGACTGCCCGGCATAGGCCAGGTCGCGTATCTCGATCTTTTCGAACATGGACATCTGGGCTGGGTTGCCGCAGACGGACACCCTATCGATCTCCTCGGGCTTGGCGCCCAGGGTGGAGATCAGCTTGTCCACCGTTTCGATGACTATACGGTGGCCGACCTCGGCGCCGTTCTCCAGCCAGAAATGAAGGTGGTCCATGATGTTGGCGCCCGGCAGGGGGTGCCTCATTGTGATGGCCGTGGCTAGAATCTTCCCCTTCTTGTCCAGATCGACCAGGTGACCCCGGTAACCGCTAGTTCCCAAGTCGAGCGCAACCCCTAATGCCATTGATAACCTCGGAGGGAGAATATCACCGCCCCATTTATAATATTGTCCCCGAAACCTCGAGCGTTTTTCAATATCTCCAGTATTTTATTTTACGTACCTTTCCGACATGACGTTCCGGGACAACGGAATTATAGTTGATAGGGCGTTGACGGCGTTGCTGTGATTTCATGAGGATCGCCCAGGTTACCGGGTTCTTGGGGAGCGGCAAGACCACCTTCCTGATCGAAGTGGCCAAGGAGCTCAATAACAGGGGATTGAAGGTTGCCAGTATCGTCAACGACGTCGGTCATATAAATATCGACCGCAAGTGCATGGAGATACATGGCATCAATACCCTTGAGATCTCCGGAGGCTGCATATGCTGCGAGGTGCAGGGCACCTTGACGACCACGGTGACGAACATCTACATGAGCTTCCGTCCGGACATCATCCTTGTGGAGCCGACCGGGGTGGCCATTCCGTTAGGCCTCAAACAGGCGGCGGCGGAGACCGTCAAGAAGATGCCCAAGATACTGGAGCAGTCCCCGATCATCACCTTCGTGGACGCCTTGCGCATCGACAAGCTCATGAACAACGTGCGCCGACTTGTGGAGACCCAGATAATAGAGGCGGACGCGGTGCTCATCAACAAGGTGGACGCGGTGGACGAGAACCGGTTGCGCATGGTGACCGATATGGTCCGAGAACTGAACCCTCAGGTGCTTCTGCTGTACGGCTCATCCCGCACGGGGAAGGGGGTAAAGGAGGTGGCCGACCTGATGGTCAAGGGCAAGGCGGTCACTTACGACCTTGCCGAGGCGGAGGACCGCTTTGACCGCGAATATAGAGAGTGAGAGCTTGGACCGGAAGGACAGACAGTTGTTGACGCATCGGGCCTCGGACGAGCTGGGCAAGTTCTCCATGTGGCTGCGCCTGTACATCAAGGATCCGTTGGACAAAGAACAGTCGGAGAAGATGGTTTTGGGACTTATGGACGAGATCACCCGGGAGTGCTTCCGCCAAGGTGCGGACATGATAGGGCACATAAAATCCTTCTTGACCGCCGAGGACGGTTCGACCATCAACGCAAGCCTCATCGATCTGGACATACCTGCGACGGTGCAGAATCATTTTGACGGGACGTTGATGAAGCGGGGGGAGCTCATCGTGCATGTCATCGTACACGGCATGTGGGACCCGCAGGTGCGGGAGACCTCCCTGAACATCACCAAGGGGTTCATGGCCATCCGTGGGATAAACTACGAAGTGATCAATGATTTCTACGAGAAGGAAAAGAGGATCAAGGACTGACCTCAGACCAATTATTAATAGATACCAGCTTCATCGTTCGATCGATGATCTCTAGGGAAAGGTTCGAGGGAGCGATGGAACGGAGACCTGTCGATCGCCCGCCCATCATGTACCAGCACCTTGGAGCGGCCGATAGCGTCCTGGCCGCGGCCGGCCTGACCATATACCAGGGCTTACACGATCCCGAGGTCTTCGCCAAGATCTCCATCATGGCCCAACGCATGACCGGGTTCGACAACGTCATGGCCGGTTGGGGGGACCTCCTGGTGGAGGCACATGCTCACGGGACCATCTGGAAATGGCCGGATCGGAACCATTACCCCAAGGTTGACCGGTATGCCATCGCCTCGCTCTCCGAGCTGGACCGCGTTCAGCCGGTGGACCCCCTCAAGGATGGGTCCTGGTCCGTGCCCCTTAAGGCCGCGAGGCTCATGCAGGAGCAGGTCGGCAACGAGGTAGCGGTCCTGGGGTGCATCAACGGCCCGATGATGATGGCCGGGGAGATCATGGGCTATGAGGCCCTACTGATTGCCACACTGTCCGACCCTGACCTGGTCCAACAATTGATGGGCGTTATAATAGAGTCGTCCGCGGCCTACGGGGAACGCCTGACCCAGATGGGCGTGGGATATGTGTTCATCGAGGATGGGACCTGTGGGCTGGAGACCAATTCCATCGAGGCGCTGGAGAGGTTCGACCTGGGTAACCTCTCCAAGGTTCTGTCCTCCTTCCGCTCGCAAGGACTGAGGTCCGTCTTACACAATTGCTCCTCCACACCATACCTGGACGGATACTTGGAGATGCGGACCGATGCTCTGCACTTCACCCCCAAGGCGAAGGACCGGGTATCGCTCTATGGCAGGTTCAGGGGGCGGACCACGGTGATGGGGGGCATAGACCAGATGTTCCTGTTGTTCAAGGGAACCCCGGAGGAGGTTGGAGCCGAGGTCTCGGCGATGTACGAGGATTGGGGCGACGACCCCGGTTACATGGTCGCTCCCGGGTGCGAGATGCCCTTTAAGACCCCCATGGAGAACATAATAGCTCTGCGGGAGGCGGTGGTGCGTCTCGCAAGACCGGTTTGATCCTTAGATCGGTCGGTTGAACATTTGTTAAATTGTTTACAATCGTTTCGGTGATGATGCGTTTGGCCAGACATATAAAATTAACCCCCGTTAAAGGATTGTCCATCCATCAAATGCCCCGATAGATTAATGTACAGAATAAATGATACTTAGGTCAGGTCAGAATCCAACTGGATTAATAGGGGGAATGAATTTGTCTGAAAAATTGACTCCGAGGGAGAGAGTATTGGATGCCTTGAAGGGCAAGCAGCACGAAAGGCCGCCGGTCGCGGTCTTTACCCAGAGCGCCACCATGGGACAGATGGACAAGATAGGCGTTTCTTGGCCGGAAGCCCATTACAATGCCGACCTGATGGTCAAGTTGGGTGCCGCGCAGGCCAAGGTCTTCGGGTTCGAGGCCGTCAGGTGCCCGTTCTGCCTAACCGTCGAGGCCGAGAGCATGGGATTGACATGTGACAAAGGTCGCAAGGACAGGACCCCGATGTTGAAGGGACATCCCTACCAAATGGAGGATGAACCCGCATTGATGCCCTTAGACCAGTTCTTGAAGAGCGGCCGTGCGGCGATCTGCCAGGAGGCCGTTACCAAGATGAAGAACATCTATGGCGCGGAGTACCCGATCATCGCCGGCAACACTGGACCGTTCACTCTGGCCGGCCACATGGTCAGCACTGAGAACCTGGTGCTGTACATCATGGTGGACCCGGAACTGGTGAAGAAGTGGGTCGCCGCCGTTAATATCATCTGCAAGGGATACACCCAGGCTCTGTCCGACGCTGGAGCCGATGTCGTGCAGATGTCCGAACCGTCCGCCAGCACTGACCTGCTGTCCCCGGACATGTTCGACGAATATGCCGGTTACTACATGGGCGATTCCCTTGCCACGATAAAGGGCGCTACCGGTGTCCTGCACATTTGCGGCAACACCACCGACATCCTTAACAACATGATCAACACAGGA
>CAZXTA010000019.1:0-17746 GCA_964642865.1 uncultured Methanomassiliicoccus sp.
CACCGACGTGCGCAAGCTGTGGAACATCCTGGAATCGGACCATCCGGCGGAACCGGTGCCGGTGGACATCATCCCCCTGCTGCACGACATCGTGAAGGAGATCAAATCCTCCTCCCTGTACTCGGACATACCCATGGAGCTGCAGTACCCCGAGGGCAACGCCCTGGTGCTGGCCGACCCTTTGGTCAGAGACATGTTCTACAACATCCTGAACAACTCGGCCAAGTACGGGGAGCAGAGGAAGGTGGAGGTGCTGGTACGGCCGGACAAGATGGGCGAGGACGAATACTGGAGGGTGGAGGTGAGGGATCAGGGCAAAGGGGTCCCGGATGAACGAAAACCTCTGCTGTTCCGCCGCTTCGAGAATCTGGACACGGACACCGCGGCGGAGGGCCACGGCCTGGGCCTCTCGGTGGTCAAGGCCCTGGCGGACCGCTATCATGGAAAGGTCTGGGTGGAGGACCGGGTGAAGGGCGACCACGCCAAGGGGGCGCTCTTCGTTGTCCTGCTGCCCAAGGCCGATGATGATTAATAAAATGAATATATAAACCAACGAAGGTGGAACGAATGAGCAGCAAGGTCAAGCTTTCCGTGTTGATAGTGGAGGACAACCCCGACCATGTGGACCTCTGCCGTCAGTTCATGCTCCCGGAGGAGTTCGACCTCTTCATCGCCCGCTCCGGCGCCGAATGTCTGTCGGCCATTAAGGCCCGCCCCTACGACGTGGTCCTGATGGACTATCTGCTGCCGGACACCAACGGCATGGACCTGCTGCCCCGGGTGCACGAGTTCCAGCCCAACGCCATCATCATCTTCGTCACCGCCATGGACGATTCGAAACTGAGCTACCAGGCCCTGCAGGCCGGCGCCTCGGACTACATGATCAAGGGCTTCGGCTACTTCCGCGACCTGCCCCAGCGCATTCGCGAAGCGGTGGAGGACCGGTCTTGTTGATGCTGGGCCTGAACGGTTCCCCCCGCCGGCAGGGGAACACCGAGACCCTGCTCAGGGAGGCCCTGCGGGGCGCCGAGGCCGCGGGGGCGAACACCATGCAATTCAACCTGGCCTTCCTGGAGATATCTCCCTGCAAGGCCTGCCAGCAGTGCTTCTCCGACGGGAAGTGCGTGATACTGGACGAAATGTTCCGGCTCTACGACCTCCTGGAACAGGCGGACGCGGTCATTGTCGCCTCCCCGATATACTTCTCCGGGGTGAGCGCCCAGACCAAGATCGCGGTGGACCGCTGCCAGGCCCTCTGGGCCCGCCGTCATGTTCTGAAGAGGCCCAGGAAGGTCGGGGTCGGGGGCATCATCCTGACCGCGGCCCAGACCCAGGCCAGGTTCGACAACGCTCTGTCCGAGCTAAGGGCCTTCCTCACCGGCATCGGGCTGCGTCCGGACAAGCAGCTGACCCTTGGTGGGTTGGAGGGTAAGGGCGCGGCGGCGGAGCGCCCCGATGCCCTGGTCCAAGCCTATGAGATGGGCCGGGAGATGGTAAGGGGGATCACTGCCGGTCCATGGTCCGCACGCTGCTGCGCAGCCATATGAACATGCCGGTGGCCAGTATCATGGCGGACAATACCCCTATCACCGGCACGATATCCCCTTCCAGGACCTCCCCCGCCACGGCGAACCCGTTGAACATGGCGTGCAGCAGCACAGCGGCGAGATAGTAGGGCAGCCAGCTGACCTTGGTCCCCCTGGCCCCGAGCAGATACTGCCGGGCTATGCCGTAGCCAAGGACGGCCGAGGCCGTGGCGTGCAGGAGGGTCGAGGTGACCGCTCGCAGCAACGCCGTGCTCAGGAACACGTCGAAGCCGGAGAGCAGGGCGCTGCTGTTGTAGAACACGTTCTCCATGGCCGCGAAGCCCAGGCCGGCCGCCGCCCCGTAGATCAGTCCATCCTCCGGCTCCCTTATCTTATTTCGAATGGACAGCACGCCCCAGCCCTTGGTCCACTCCTCGATCAGGGGGGCGATGACCATGGCCAAAATGACCATCTCAAAGGTAGCGTCGTACGGTTCGAAGCTCCAGAATCCCTCGCTGAATATGGAGCCGGACATGTCGATGATCTCTATGGCCAGGCTCTCCAGCAGCACCGCGGCCAGAACGGATATCACCGCACCGAAGAGGTACACGGAGATGATGTGAATCCACCGCTCCCGGTTGTAGATCTCCGAGTTGCGTATCCATACCAGGTACACCAGCGACGGCACGATGGCCGCCAGCAGAACGATCCCCAGCTCCCAGAGCTCCATTCAGCACCCTACGTAATAACCATCTCACGGCATATCAAAGTGCCGCTCCGATCATCTGGTCAACCCTTCCCGATGCCATAATGGCGCCGATAGTACTCCCGGAACTCGCCGCTCTTGATGGGCTTCCACCATTCAGGGTTCTCCTCGTACCAGCGCACGGTCCGCCGCATGGCCTCGTCAAACCGGTGCACCGGCCGCCAGGAGGTGGCCTTCTCCAGCTTACGGGAGTCCACCGCGTGCCGGACCACGTGGCCCTTGCGGTCCTCCACGAAGGTCAGGCATCCTTCGTCCATGCCCAGCTCGTCCAATATGACCGCGGCGATCTCCAGCACGCTCTTCTCCTCCAGAGTGCCGACGTTGAAGATCTCGCCCTCCGATCCCTCCGAGTCCAGCAGGGCATCGACCGCCCGGCAGTGGTCCTCCACGTGGATCCAGTCCCTGGTGTTGCGACCGTGGCCGTACACAGGCAGCTTCTTCCCCTCCAGGGCGTTGGTGACGAACAGGGGTATCAGCTTCTCAGGGTACTGGTACGGGCCGTAGTTGTTGGAACAGCGGGTGATGATGACCGGCAGGTCGAAGGTGGCGTAGTAGGAGTAGGCCAAACGATCAGCCCCGGCCTTGCTGGCGGCGTAGGGCGACTTGGGGAAAAGCCCGTCCGTCTCCAGCGAGGGACGCCCCACTGCCTCACCGTACACCTCGTCCGTGGAGATGTGGATGAACCGGTCGACCCCGTGCCTCCGGGCCGCGTCCAACAGCGTGTACGTTCCGAAGACATCGGTGGTGACGAAGCCTCCCGCCTCCTGTATGGAGCGGTCCACGTGCGTCTCCGCGGCGAAATGCACCACCTGGTCCGCCTCCTTCATCAGGCGGTCCACCAGCTCCCGGTCGCATATGTCCCCCTGCACGAAGGTCATGCGCTCCTTGACTTCTGCCAGGTTGGCCGGGTTGCCCGCGTAGGTAAGCTTGTCCAGATTGATGACGTGCACCTCAGGGTGTGCGTTCAGCATGTAGCGCACGAAATTGCTGCCGATGAAGCCCATGCCACCGGTGACAAGGATGCTCCTGCCCATGACCCGAAGAATGGACCGCTGATAATTAATCTTTGTTTCCCCGGTCAAACGTCCAGGCCGTAGCCCCGGGGGCTCTCCCGCCTGACCGTGGTGGGAACGCTATTCTGTTCTTCCTTGACCCCTCCGGCCTCGATGAGGTCCAAGACCACCGGGGTGAAGGGGTCCAGCAGTCCGCCGGCCGCCCCCAGTTCCCGCAGGGCCGGCAGGTCCGGCTCGCGAACCCCGCCCCCAACCAGTACCGCGATGTCCCTGGAGAGCGCCTCCTCCGCCATTGTCGGATCGAACCCCGCCTTCGACCCCAGCCGCCGAAGGTCCAGCACCGCCGCGCGATCGAACCCCAGGCTATAGAGGAGGTCCAGCGATTGGCTCAGGGAGTCAGGGCCGAAGCGTTTCGAGCTCCAGCGCACCTTTCCGTCGTAGTAGAGCAACGGTATGCTCTGATCGGACAGCTCGATGACCTCCTCCAGCATCTTCTGGGAAGGGCAGGTCAGGCTGCCGATCATCACGTTCTGGGAGCCCAGGGTGAAGGCGTCGAAGATGTCCTGCACGTCCCGCACCCCCATCTCCAGCCAGACGGAATATTTCCTTTTCATCAGGGTCCTCAGGGCCTCGAAGTTCGGCCGGGAGTGCTGCATGCCGGCCAGGTCCATGAGCAGCACGTCCTCCGCCCCGTAGCGCTTGGAGCCGACCGCTCTCCAGTAGGTCTCGAAGGGCACCCCTCCCGGCAGCACTTCCCAATCCTCCTGCCAGCGCAGCTCCACCACCTTGGCCACCTGCACCAGGGGAACGTCCAATAAGGGAATGTTGAGCAGGCTCCAGGTGTCCACCGGAACGATCGGTATGTGCAGGAAGTCCCTGCCCGCCGTGTCCGTCTGGGCGATGAACTCCTGTCGTTCCTCCTCCCCCTCGAACCCCAGGGGCACCAGCTCGCGCCCGCAGTCCAGGCAGACGTAGCGTCCGTCCTTGTTGTCCACCCCCGCCATGGGCCCGCCCACCAGGACCTTGGGCACCACCCGGCGCGAACCGCAGTACTGACAGGCCACGATCTCCTCGACCATCTCAGACTTCCGGGAAAATGAACTGCTCCAGCTCCTTGAGCGTCTCCTGAGCGTAGTAGTTGTCGTCCACGTTGACCTCGTTCTTAGTGCCCGGGACGATGAATGTCCTGACATCATCGAATCCCAGGTCCTTGTGCAGGAGCTTGGTGTACCGGACGTTCATGTAGCCGTAGACCACGTGTCCATCCATCGTCCCGCAGGTGAACAGCGCGGCGGCCTTCCTGCCAGGCTGGATGCTCTTCCTGGCCATCAGGTAATAAAGGCGGTCCAGGAAACATTTGGTCAGGCCGGTCTCCATCCCCATGTAGATGGGCGAACCGATGACCAGCACGTCGGCCTGCTCGATGAGGCCGTAGAGCTTCCTCATGTCGTCGTCCTGGCTGCACACTTCCTCGGTGTTGCAGCGATAACAACCGTCACAGTCATGCACGTCATTTTCCACGATCTCGAAATAGGTGATGTCGACCCCGCGCTCCTCGGCCTTCCTGGCCAACGTTCTCAACATGGTTCCGGTGTTGCCATTGGGGCGGGGACTACCGTTAACGAATACGATCTTCATGCTACCCTCCGGGGTTGATGGCCTATGGTGGACATAATCCTTCCCTCAGTCGGTGTACCTCATGCCCTTTCCCGGCTTGAGTATCAGCGCGATCACCAGGGCGACGGCGGCGAACACCCCCCGACGATCCAACAGACAACGTAACCGTGCTCGGAGGTCATCTCCATGGGGGACGGGTATCCGGGCAGCAGGACCATGACCGCATAGGAGGACATGATGGCCGCGGCCAGCACCGGGCCTACGGAACCGCCTATGACACGGAACAAGGTGTTCATGCCTGAAGCGATGCCGAACTCCGCCCTGGGGGCGGCCATGGCTATGACGTTGATCAGGGATACCATGGCCATTCCCATTCCCACGCCGAACACCGCCTGGGAGGCCCATATCTGCCAGTCCTGGCCGTGCCACACTATCAGCATCACGATGGCCAGCGTGGATATGCCCATGCCCGTGCTGAGGATCTTGTCCGCGCCGATGCGCTTGGACCAGGCACCGGCCGCCGGGGCGAAGAACAGCTGGGTCAGGGCGGAGGGGAACATGAACAGGCCGATGACGAAGGCGTCGTCGATGCCGAAGCCGCCCAAGGACCCCGGGGAGCGCAGGAAGAAGGGCAGGGTCTGGAACAACAGGAACATGGACAGGCCCATGAACAAGGCCACCAGGTTCGCTCCCAGCACTCCCTTGTTCATCATCAGCTTCAGGCGGACGATGGGAGTGGCGGTCCTCTTCTCCCATATGACGAAGGCCAGGAACCCGACGACGGAGGAGGTCAGTAGGCCAAGTATCTTCCAGTCCGTGTAACCCCAGTCCCCGCCCTGCGTCAGTGAGAGCAGCAGCAGGAACACCGACCCCCCCAGGAGGGCGGAACCGGGAAGGTCCAGGCCGGAGGTGCTTTCGAGTTTGTCGTCCCTTATCGTCTTCCAGGCCACCAGGACCATCATGGCCAGGAGAGGGGTCACGATGTAGTAGCAGTCCCTCCAGGAGAAGGTCTGCACTATGAACCCGCCACCCAGTAGCCCGATGGAGACGCCCACCGAGAACATGGCGCTGATTATGCCCATGGCCACGGGTATGACCCGGGTGGGGAAGGTGTCGCGGACGATCCCGAACGCCAGCGAGAACATGCCCATTCCCACGCCCTGAACGGCGCGGAAGCCGATGAGCGAGGGGATGGACCAGGAGAGGGCGCAGCCGATCAGGCCCAGTACGTAGACGGACATGGCGACGATCATGATCCTCTTCTTGCCGTACAGGTCGCCCATGCGGCCCAGCAACGGCGTGGCCACCGCCCCGACCAGCATGTAGGCGGCCAGGACCCAGGACACCCAATGGGCGTCCTGCGGGAACTCCTGGGCTATGATGGGCAGGGCCGGGACCAGCATGATCTCCACGAACATGACCATCATGGCCATCAGCGCCATGTTCAGAAGGATGATGCCATTGCCTTTCAGGCTCAGCCCCTGGTCCTTGACGCCCGATGCCGTTTGTAACGTTTGAGAACACCTCGATCGGCACCCGAAAATTATGGTCCCTAATAACACTTTGTGAAATAACGATCTCAAGTGTTCCGGTCTTCATGACCGGGTGATGTCCAAGCTTTGTTACGAACGATGGATCTGCAATTCTTATGGGAATGATGGATCGAAAAAAATAATTCCAAGTTGAATATGATGAGCGACCAGTGAGGACGATCGAACAATTTGAACATAATTAGAAATATAAAATTAAATGGGAGATCAAAGTTCAACCCATTTTAACATCCCAGTCGTACGGTATCTCGGATGTGTCGAAAGGCAAACGGTACTCGTCCGGCTCCTTGTAGTTATACAGCTTGGTCGGCATGTTGACTATCAACGCCTCCGTCCCCCCGATGCCCTTGAAGCCATGATAGACCAGCTTGGGGATCTTCAGGAGCATGTAGTTGCGCTCGCCCATGAAGAACTCGTTTATCGCTCCCTTCGTTGGCGAACCCTCCCGCGGGTCGTACAGCACCACCTTGGCCATGCCCTTGAGGCAGATGAAGTGATCATCCTGGAGCTTGTGATAGTGCCATCCCTTGACCACGTCCGGGTAGCAGGCGGTGACGTACAGTTGCCCGAAGGAATCGTACTCCTCCCAGTCGCTGCGAAGCATCTCCATCAGCCATCCCCGCTCGTCCGGGATGGGATTCAGCTTGCGCACCTTTACCCCCTCTATCAATTTCTTCATGGAATCCCAAGTGTATTTTTCCTTGCGATATTAAATGAATCCCTGAAAAGGGTCGTCAAATCTTATTTAGACCATCGGGATATAGGTGCGATGCGAAAGGTGTTGGTGGTAGGCGCCTCCGGCCTGCTGGGGCAGTACATGATGAGCACCGGAAGGGACATGGGCCTGCACATGACGGGGACGTACAACGATACGGTCCTGGCCGACGACAAGGAAATGGTCCGCATGGACATGACCGACCGGGATTCGGTGGCCCGGATCTTTCAGGAACGCCGGCCGGACCTGGTGATGCTCTGTGCGGCCATGACCAACGTTGACCGGTGCGAGAGGGAGCCCGACAAGGCCTATGCGGTGAACATGGAGGGCACGCTCAACGTGGCCATGGAATGTAGGTCGGCAGATGCGAGGATGGCATACGTCTCCACCGATTACGTCTTCAACGGCCTGAAGAAGGGCCGTTACCACGAATTCGAGAACCCCGACCCGTTGGGGGTGTACGCCCGTAGCAAACTGCAAGGGGAGCAGGTCACCATGGACGCCAGCGAGGACAACCTGGTCTGCCGGGTCTCGGTGATCTACGGATGGAACCGGTCAAGCGGGAAGGACAACTTCGTCACCTGGATCATCAGATCGTTACGGAAGGGGGAGGCCATACGTCTGTACCGGGACCAGTGGGTGTCGCCCACCTATGCCCCCGCGGCGGCCCGGGACATCATGGAGCTGGCCATCAAGGGCGCCAGGGGGTTGTACCACACCAGCGGCCCGGATTGCCTCAGCCGCCACGAGATCGGCCTGATGGTGGCCGAGGCCTTCGACCTGGACCCCCGGACCATATCCCCGGTGGACACTGCGGATATGCCCTTGATGGCAGCCCGTCCGGCCAGATCGTGCCTGTCCGTTGAAAAGGCCGAGGCCGAGCTCCACCGTCCAATGGTGAGGATGAGGGAGGGGCTCGAACACATGAGGAGGCATATGCCATGAAGGGACTGATACTGGCCGGAGGCAGCGGCACCAGGTTGAGGCCGCTGACCCACACCGGTCCCAAGCAACTGATACCGATCGCGAACAAGCCGAACATCCTCTACTGCCTGGAAGACCTGCGCGATGCCGGAATAACCAAGATAGGCGTCATTCTGGGCAACAACATGCCGGAGAAGGTCCAGGAGATGCTGGGCGACGGCTCCTCCTTCGGGGTGGAGATCACATACATCGTGCAGGGCGAGCCCCGGGGCATCGCCCATGCCGTAGGTTGCGCGGAGGAGTTCATGGCCGGGGAGCCTTTCGTGGTGTACCTGGGGGACAACATTCTGAAGGGCGGTATCGGTTACATGGTGGAGGCGTTCAGGAAGGGGGACTGTGAGGGCATGGTGGCCCTGTGCCCTGTGAACGACCCGCACAAGTTCGGCATCGCCGAGCTGGATGCCCAGGGGAACATCGTTTCCCTGGTGGAGAAGCCCAAACAGCCCAAGAGCGACCTGGCCCTGATCGGGATCTACCTGCTGAGGCCCAGCATCTTCCCGATCATCAGGAAGCTCAAGCCCTCCTGGCGGAACGAGCTGGAGATCACCGACGCCGTGGACCTCCTGCGCAAGGAGACCGGCAAGGTCAGCGCCAGGGTGGTCCAGGGGTGGTGGAAGGACACCGGGATGCCCGAGGACATCCTGCTGGCCAACCATCTGGTGCTGGAGGACCTCCAGGGGGAGCTGCTGGGCAACATCGAGGAAGGGGCCTCGGTCATCGGTCGGGTGTCCATCGGTCCGGGCACGGTGGTCCGTGCGGGGGCGGTCATCAAGGGGCCTGTGGTGATCGGGAAGGACTGCGAGATCGGTCCCAACACCTACATCGGCCCTTACACGGCCATCGGCGACCGTACCAAGGTCCTCAGCGGGGAGATCGAGTCCTCCATCATCGTCGGGGACACCGTCATGGACTGCGGACGCAGGGTGGTGGACAGCCTCATCGGCGGGGGCTGCGTCATTCGTTCCAATGACGGCCGTCTTCCCAAGGGAATGAGCTTCGTCATCGGTGAGCACTCCAGATTGGACCTGTGAGTCGAAGCTTCAGCGACCGATAGGGTCATTCGCTGGCGATGCGCTCCAGGCATTCCTGCACCTTGTCGGACATGGCCCCCTCGCCCGATTCGTCCTCCAGCATCTGGTAGTAGATCAAGGCCATACGGTAATTGCCCAGCTCGAAGTGCTGCTCGGCCTTGAGGGCCGCGGTGCTCTCCGCCTCCTCCCGGTCCATGGGACACAGGAAGTTGAAGATGCCGATCTCCATCTCAAGGTCCTGATGGAACGTCTCCTGCAGGAAGCTCAGCACCTTCACCAGCTCGGCGAAGCGCCGCTGCCGCATCATCAGCTTGCGCGCCTCGTACATGATGTTCAAGATGTTCCGGCGGTTCAACCCCAGTCCCAGATTGTCCAGGAATACGTCGGCGTAGTGGTCGATGATGAAGAGCGCCTGCTGGTCCACCCCCATCGCGTCCAGGTCCATCTTGCCGCACATGTCCGTACCCCGCCGTGCCATCTTGGCGCAGGAAATCCAATCGCCTGGGTTACCATATCTCTTTCGGCAATTGAACGTTTCCCCTTTCAGACCGCCGGACCGTTATCGCAACGGTCGAAGGACCTCCCGAACCGCAGAAGGACGGTGGGAACGGGGTCTCAAGCGCAATTCTAATATCCAATAGTGCACCAATGCCTACTGGAGCGATCGCATGAAACGAACAGTGGAGAACCTGGCCAAGGCATTCATCGGCGAGAGCCAAGCCCGCAACCGCTACACCTTCTATGCCAAGGTCGCCAGGGCCGAGGGGTACGAGCAGATCTCCGGGACCTTTCTGGAGACCGCCGAGCAGGAACGCTCGCACGCCAGCAGCCTATGGAAGATGATGCAGGCCATACGTGACAATGAGAAGTTGGACTTCCCCGCCCTGCAGGTGGAGGCGGAGTTCCCGGCCGAGCAGGGCTGCACCGCGGACAACCTTAGGGCGGCCATCGCCGGCGAGCATCACGAGACCTCGTCCATGTACCCTGGGTTCGCAGATGTGGCGGAGGAGGAGGGATACAAGTACGTTGCCGAGCGTCTGAGGGCCATTGGCCGGGCCGAGAGGCATCACGAGGAACGTTACCAGGAACTACTGGCCCAGGTGGAGGCCGGCACCGTCTTCAAGAAGGAGAAGAAACTGAGATGGGTCTGCCGGGAGTGCGGCTACGAGCACGTTGGGACGGAACCGCCGGAGAGCTGTCCGTCCTGCGAGCATCCCTGCTCCTTCTTCCAACGCCGCTGCGAGCAGTATTGAACAGGGGCGATCCCACAGACCCTTCATTTTTATGGTTCCTTTGGGCAAACCTTAATAATAACCGTTCTTGACCTTTCTCCTCTCGTAGTCACGGTCTTGGAGGCTTCACGAATGGTCAAGGCATCTCAAAGGATGGGCGTTTACATCTGTCGTTGCGGAGGGAACATGGACAACAGTCTGGACATCGCCAGACTTCAAGAGACGGCGATGAAGATGGAGAAGGTGGTCAAGGTCTCCACATTAGACCTCGCCTGCTCCGCCCAGGCCCGAGAGGGGATGGCAAAGGAGATCAAGAAGCACAAGATGGACCGGGTGCTCATCGCCGCGTGCTCCCCCAAGCTCTACCTGAAGAAGTTCCAGGAGGTCCTGGAGTCGGTGGGGGGCGAGGGATGCATGGTGGAGATGTGCAACCTGCGAGAACAGTGTGCCTGGATACACCATGAGGACCGCGAGGCGGCCACTGCCAAGGCGGAGGACATGCTGCGAATGTCCCATTGCCGCCTTCTGCTGCAGTCTCCCACGGAGAAGATCAATGTGTGCCATGTCAACAAGTTCCGCTGCACTGGTTGCGGCATCTGCGAGTCGGTGTGCAACTTCAACGCCATAAACATCGCCCCGGACCAGGAGTACAACGACCGCCGCAAGGCCGTTGTGAACATCAACGCCTGCGAGGGCTGCGGGGCCTGCGTGGCGGGCTGCCCCACCGGCGCGATGGACCAGACCTGCTTCTCCAATCTCCAGATCATCTCCCAGATAGAGACCTTCTACGGTGACTCCCGCATGAGCTTCCCCCGTATCGTGGTGTTCTCCTGCCACTGGTGCTCCTACACCGCCGCGGACACCGCCGGGCTCAAACGTCTGGCCATGGATCCGCATTTTACCGTCATCCGCACCATGTGCTCCGCCCGGGTGGACCCGGAATGGGTGCTCAAGGCCTTGTCCAAAGGGGCCGACGGGGTGCTGGTGCTGGCAGGCCACCCCGGCCGCTGTCATTACGAGATAGGCAACCTGCGCACCCGCAAGAGGATGACCCTGCTGCACAACTATCTGGACCAGATGGGCTTCCCCCCGAACGGCTTCCATCTCGACTACATAGACTCGGAGGAGGAGGAAGGTTACGCTAGGTCGGTCAACGACTACGTGGCCAAGGTCAGGGAGCTGGGGCCCAACCCCGTGGACCTGAGCGTCGAGGCCTCCCCTCCGCGCCTGGAGATGCCCTGGCTGGATATCAAACCGCCGAAGAAATGGAACGAGGGCCTGGAGCTCTAACGGCGCTCCAGCAGTTCCCTGATCCTCTTTAGCTCTTCCAGCATCAGCTCGTCCGTTCCCATCGGGCGGGCCGGTGCACCCGTTCCCTTGATGTTCCTCACGTTATCCATTATCAGTGTCCTCAGCCTCTCGTGGTCCTTGACCCCCAATATGCTGATCTCCGACTTCCCTCTCTGCTGCGCTGAGTAACCGGCTGTCTGCACGTGCAGGTTGTAGATGCCGAAGATGCGCATTATCGGACCTTGGGCGATGTCCACGTTGGTGATCTTGGTGTAGGGGACGATGCTGGTCTTGCGGAATATCACACCCCGGGACCATACCACCTCGTCGTCGGTGATGCCATAGACCAGCCGACTGTAGTACATCGGGATCCAGATCAGCAACGCTATCAGGACCACTATCAGAAAGACAATCGCGCCCAACAGTATGTACCGGGCGTCCTCCCAGGGGTTGAAGGCCACTGATGGGACCAGCCAGGGTAGGATCATGACCGAGAGCACCAGGAGGGCGAAGGTGAGGAAATAGGCCTTCAGCGCCGGGTCCGCGGTGAACTCCTTGTTCAATTCCAACTTAGTGTCCATAATGATAAAATAAAACGTCCTATGGCATAACAGTTACGAAAAAAAGGGAACGGGAAAGGGTTTACTCGGTCTTGCCATGCGCCTTCCGCATGAAGTTGTCCACATCCCCCACGTCCTTGGTGAGGAAGCTGACCACAACGCCGACGATTATGGCCGCGGGCAGGCTGTACAGCGCCGGGTTGATGAGCACCGGCAGTCCCAGCACGTCCTTGGAGCCGATCAGCGTGGCCACCACGAACACCACCGACACGATGAGCCCGGCGATCATGGTCGCCAGTGCTCCTTCGCGGGTATACCGCCTCCACCAGATGCTCATGAAGAGCACCGGGAAGAATATGCTGGCGGCCATGCCGAAGGCCAGCGTCACCAGGTAGGACACGTTCTGGTTGGCGAGACCTAATCCAATGCCCACGCCGATCACGCCCATGATGATGATGGCCAGCTTGGCCACCATCACCTCGCGCCGGTCCGACGCCTTCTTGTTTATGACCTCCTTATAGAAGTCGTGGCTGACCGTCGTCCCGATGGTGATGAGCAGCCCGGCCACCGTGCTCAGGATGGCGCAGAAGGCCCCTCCTATCGCCACCCCTAGCAGGATCTCCCCGCCAGTATGTTCGGCCAGCAGCGGCACCGCCATATTGACCGCGATGGAGGACTTCCCGCTCAGGAAGAAGCCCATCAGGTCCGGGTACAGCACGTACATTGCACCAAAACCGACGAAAACGGTCATGATATAGAAGGTGCCGATCATCAGCAGCACCCCGATGGTGCTGGTGCGGGCGTCCCTCGGTCTCCTCACCGTGTAGTACCTGGTCAGCACATGTGGCAGACCGGCCGTGCCGAACACCAGTCCGGCCGCCAGGGCCATGGTGTTCATCCAATTGGGCGCGAAAGTGCCGGGCGTCAGGGCGGTGCTCTGTCCGGTCAGCTTCCCGCTGACGAAGGCGATGGCCTGGTCGGGGGTCAGCGTACTGAACTCCGGAACGCTGGGGTCGTTCATCAGCAGGTTCGAGGCCAGCTGGGGCGGGATCATGTTGTCCGCCTGCGATAGCACCTCACCGGGGTTGAAGCCGAAGGTCGCCCCCAGCATGAGGATCATGATGATGAACATCGCTCCCCACAGCACCAGTCCCTGTATGATCTGGTTGTAGGTGGTCGCGCGCATCCCCCCGGTCGTCACGTACGATATCACCAGGACGCCGATGACCAGCACCGAGAAGGTGTAGTTCCAGCCCATCAGCAGCTGCAGCAGCGCTCCCGCGCCCACGATCTGCGGCACCACGTAGAAGGTGGATATGACCACCGCCCCCATCATGCCGCCGAAACGCAGGGACTTGCTGCCCTTGAACCTGGTGGTGAGTATCTCCGAGGTGGTGTACTTGCCCACCTTTCTGAGCGGTACGGCCAGCAGGGCGAGCAGCACGATGTACCCGCCAAAGTAGCCCAGTCCATCCCAGGTCTTGTCGATGCCGAAGATGGCAATGGCCCCGGCCACCCCCAGGAAGGAGGCGGCGCTCAGGTAATCGCCCGTGAGGGCCAGGGCGTTCTGTAGCCAGCTGATGTTCTGTCCGGCCACGTAGAACTCCGATGAGGTCCTGGCCGAACGCCTGGTGTATATGGCTATGCCCAGGGAAACGGCTATGAGCCCCAGCACGAGGGCAACGGTCACTACACTGGTCATGCCTTATCCTCCGCCGTGCTGGCCATGCGATGGAACACGATGGCGGTTATCCAGCCGATGGGGAACAGCAGCAGCACCCACATGATCGCCACATTGAAATCGCCGAACAGCTTGATCGTGGCGGTGTCCACGGAGATCGAGTTCAGCGCCCCCAGCCCGAAGTAGGGGATGAGGAAGGCCATGAGCGTCCCGACCGCAATCCCCAGCTTGCGCTTGATGCGCAGCTCTTCCAGGGGGACCATCTCCACTGGGACCTCCTCCTCCACCGGGACCAGTTTGGCCAGGGCGATCTTCAGGACGTCGTCGATATAGATATCATCGAAGCCCTTGGTCATGATCACCGGGTAGGGGGAGTGCTTCATCACGCCCTCCGCCACCGAGCCAAGGGTTATCCTTTCCCAGCCGCTGCGGCCAGAGGAACCGAGCACGATGAAGGCGGGCTTGACCTGTCTGGCATAGTTCAGGATAGCCCCCACGACCGGCCCTCCGGTATAGGTCTTGAGCACCGCCGGCACGGAGTTCAAGGTGGCCCATTCCATGGCCACCTCCCCTCCCTTGGCGTGAATGCCCACCCACTCCTCCTCGGCCACATCCTCGCCCTTCCTTTCCAGCGGGGTGCTCATGGCGTCCTCCTTGACGCACACCACGTGGAGAATGGCCCCAGTGGCCTTGGCCAGTTCCACCGCCTTCTTGGTTGCGGTCAGGGCCGGCTTGGAGCCGTCGGTGGCCAGCAGGATGATGTTCTCCGTCCCGTTCTGTCGTCCGTTGTTACGGTTCAGTATCTTCTCCAGCATTAGTGGGCACCTCCCGGGGCCGTCCGGGGCGTTACGCCCCCGGCATCGATCGCCCTGTGCGGAGCTGAAGCTACACTATGATGGGGATGACGGATCAATCGTTCCCCTCCTTCATGCTCCTGATCCGTTTTCGGATCGCGCATTCAATATTCCTCCTGTCCCCACGATAGTCGATGCTACGTTCGTCCAGAAGGTCCGCCCAGGCAACCCCTTTCTCTAACCGATCGGGGCCGGCACCGGCGGAGCAGTGCCGCTCTCTGCTTTCGCATGGATGGGATCTGACATCCATGAAGGGAAGCTACTTTCTGATCAATACTTAATACTATGTGAAATAACTACGATATTCAGATATAATTACTGTATTTTCTACTTAAATGACCAAAATATTACGATAATCATCAATTTTTCCCCTATTTATTAAAAAAATTTCCAACATTGTCGATATGACATATCGTGTCAAGATCGGCGACCATCGTATGCCAGTGATATCAACCATTATGTTCACTTCGTATATTTACGAATCATTGTCATATAAAAAATCGGCATTCGTCGATTAAACACGATTCCTATTAACACCGAACTTTCCTATGGAGAAAGATGGTTCAAGTGGTTTGGAACGCAACATTGCGTTTCTCCAGCAGGGAAACCCCGGTGGTCACGGCGAATCCCGCAGTTACGCTCACGATACCCGGATCGATCAGAAATAACAGAATGTCGCTCATCACCGTGGTGCTGAGCACCATCGGAAATATTGATTGCAGCGGCCCGGTGAATGTTCTTACCACCGCGTCCCTCTCGCTGGTCCTCCTCCTCTAGTCCTTGACGCGAGATCCGTACGATCCCGTCAAATAACGATGATAAGGGTCAGGGCCGGCCCCCTCATCTGTTCATATGCCGGCGTATATAACCGTCGACCGCGTCGCGCACCGTGCCCTCCTCGTCCATGATCATCCTGATGCCCAGGACCTCCATCTTCTTCCGGCCGTGCTCCCCGGCGTAGCCGGTCAGGACGGCGTCGGGTTTGAGCTTGGCCACGTTCTCGGCGGTCTGAATGCCATGGCCGACGTCCGTGTACTTCTTGTGGTTCTCGTGCACCTCCACCTCCCAGGTCTCAGGGTCCACTATCAGAAGGTAGCGGGCATGGCCGAAGTCCTCCTCCACAAGGTCGTCCAGGCCCGGCCCCTCGGCGGTGACGCAGAGGCGCACCATATCATTTCCCCCCGTTCACCTTGGCCAATATGCGCTCTACCATGGCATCGAAGGCCTGGGAGGCCGGGTTGTCCTTGGCCCTCAGCACGATGGGCATGCCATCGTCCCCGCTCAGCACAACCTCGGGATCAAGCGGGACCCGTCCCAGGAAGGGGACGTTCATCTCGCTCGCGGCACGCTCCCCCCCGCCCTTCTTGAACAGGTCGATGGTCTGGTGGCAGTGCGGGCAGATCAGTCCGCTCATGTTCTCCACGATCCCCATGACCGGTAACTTCAGGGCCTGGGCGAAGGTGACGCTCTTTCGAGAATCCAGCAGGGCCACGTCCTGGGGGGTGGTGACGACGATCACCCCATCGGCGTCCTCGATCATCTGAGCTATGCTGAGCGGCTCGTCCCCCGTTCCCGGAGGCAGGTCCACAAGCAGGAAGTCCAGCTCTCCCCAGGTGACGTCAGCGAGGAACTGGCGTAGCGCCTGCATCTTCATCGGGCCGCGCCACACAACCGGGGTGTCCCGGTCCTGGAGCAGAAAGGCCATGGACATGACCTTCATGTGCGGAGGGACCATCACCGGCATCAGCCCTTTCTCGTCGGACATCACTGGCTCATCCTCGATGTGCAGCATCTTGGGAATGTTGGGCCCATGTATGTCCGCATCCAGAATGCCTACATGATACCCTCTCATGGCCAGGGCGGTGGCCAGGTTGACCGTGACGGTGCTCTTGCCCACTCCACCCTTGCCGGACATGACTATGATCTTGTGCTTTATCTTAGCCAGGGACTTCTTGAGACGATAGTCCTTCTCGTCCATGGTCTTAACATCGATCTTATCCGATTTTTCCATGATATCTTCCTCACATCTTGGTCCGGAAGAATTCCCGGATGATGTTCCGCTCCCCCCGCTGCAGTATCTCGCCCATGGTGGAAGAGGTGACCCCAAAGCTCCTGGCCATCTCTTGCAGGCTGACCCTCCGGGGATAATCGTAATAACCTTTATCCAGGGCGGCGCGCACCGCCGTCTCCTGTCTCCTGGTCACGAAACTGCTGTCGTCCACATTCTTCTTGGACAGCAGTTTGATGGAGCAACCGCCCTTCTTCAGCTCGTCGATAAGCTCGCTCAGGGCGCCCTCCCGGCTTGCGATGACGTGCCATTCCACAAGTCCTCCGCCCCTGGTCTTGGCACTGCGCAGATAGCAGTCCGAGCGCAGGATGGCCTTGCAGGCCCGGCACTTTGTGAGCAGGGCGATGCCCCGTACCCGCCCGTCCTCGGTGACCGACCCCTCCCACTTGCAGACGTCAGGGTGCTTCTCGATGGCCCGGGAGACGATCTGTTGCATCTCCGGGTCGTCGCACTCCAGTTCGACAAAGGAACGGGCTCCCCTGTCCCCGAAGGGGATGCAGTCCAGGATGCGGATGGGCACGTCGAAGTCAGCCGAGATGTCATGAACCCATCCATCAGGTATGTTCACCTCAAGCACCGCCTCGATCATTTTCAACGACCTCGCACCGCCAACGGTGGCAGGTATAGAAAAGGTTACGCCTCCGTCTTTCGTAACTCCCGGCATATACGCACGATGCGTACCCCGGCCCCGTTCTCCCCCAGAGGGCAGACCCAGTCATTGTTCCGACCCATCATGCTCCGGGCCCCCTCCACGATGCGCGAAGGTTCGGTGCCGACCACCACGTTGGCACCCACCCCCACCGTCTCCGGCCGCTCGGTGTTGTCCCGCAATGTCACACAGGGCACGCCCAGTATGCAG
>CAZXTA010000020.1:0-17630 GCA_964642865.1 uncultured Methanomassiliicoccus sp.
CTGAAGCAGCCCACCTCCACCGAAGGACTGGCCCTGCGCCTGCCCATCCAGGACGTCTACACGATCACCGGCATCGGGACCGTTCCGGTCGGCCGAGTGGAGACCGGCATACTGAAGCCGGACATGAAGGTCATCTTCATGCCCTCCAACAAGATCGGGGAAGTAAAGAGCATTGAGATGCACCATGAGACGATGGCGATGGCCAAGCCCGGCGACAACGTCGGCTTCAACGTCAGGGGCATCGCCAAGAACGATGTCAAGAGAGGAGATGTCGCTGGACCGGTGGACAACCCGCCCACCGTGGCCAAGACCTTCATCGCCCAGATCGTGGTCCTGAACCATCCCACCGCCATCCCGGTCGGGTATACACCGGTGTTCCACTGCCATACCGCCCAGGTCGCTTGCACCTTCATCGAGCTGCAGAAGAAGCTGGACCCCAAGACCGGACAGGTCAAGGAGGAGAACCCCACCTTCCTGAAGACCGGTGATGTGGCCATCGTCAAGGTCATGCCGACCAAGCCCTTCGTCGTGGAGAGGGCGAAGGACTTCCCGCAGCTAGGCAGGTTCGCCATCCGCGACATGGGCCAGACCGTGGCCGCCGGTATGTGCATCGACGTCGAAAAGAAGGAGATGTAAACCCCTTTCCACCCTTTCCATTTTGGTGATTAACCCATGGCACAGAGAGCGAGAATTTCATTGAGCGGCACCGACCCGGAGAAGGTAGACAGTGTCTGTACGCAGATCAAACAGATATCTACCCGCACTGGTGTGGCCATTCGCGGACCGATACCGTTACCCACCAAGAGGTTGCAGGTGCCCTGCCGAAAGAGCCCGGACGGAGAAGGCTCCGAGACCTGGGACAGATGGGAGATGCGCATCCACAAGCGCCTCATCGACCTGGATGCGGACGAGAGGGCTCTGAGGCAGTTGATGAGGATCCAAGTCCCTGACGGGGTCAACATCGAGATCGTTCTCAGGTCCTGAGCGTAGATCCCTTACCCAACATCTTCCCTTTTCAAACCCTACTATTTTAACCGCTCCCATCCATCACGGCATGTGGCCAACCCGACCATATTCGGCATAGACGTCATCGTACTGCTGATATTCGTCCTGGTAATACTGGGCACGATCCTGCTGGCGAGGGCGGTGTACTCCCTGATGCGAAGGGCTCTCGATCTAAGACTGGGGAAGCGCAAGTCCAAGATGGCCAGCAATTTCGTTCAGTACGTGATATTGTCGGTGGGCATCGGATACGGCGTGCTGGTCGTGCTGGACCTCGACCTGACCGCATTGGCCGCCTCTCTGGGGCTGGTCGGCATAGCCGTTGCCTTTTCTTCCCAGCAACTGATCCAGAATTTCGTTGCTGGGCTCATGATCGCCGTGGACAGGCGGGTGCGGTTGGAGGATTGGGTGGAGATCACCGAGGAACCCAGCAACCGGCCGGCCCGGGTGGTGGACATCACATTGAACAAAACCATGCTGAGGGATGCCAACGGGCGCATGATGATAGTTCCCAACTCCCTTCTGATCACCAACCGTGTAGTGAACTACACCCAGTCCGGGTTCGTAGAGGTGGTGGTACCCTTCCCTGTGCCGCTGGGGGCGGAGCGCCAAAAGGTCATGGACATCATATACCAGGTGCTGGAGGAGCATCCCAAGATCCTGCCGAACGTGCAGGGCGAGGAGATCAACGCCACGGAGTGGGAGCTAAGCCTACCTCGTCTGCGGCGTTTCCTCAACGACCGAACCAAGCTCGACCAGTTCGGGCCCAGGGTATGGGTCCAGGAGGTCACCGGTCTCCGGATCAACCTCAGCGTAAGGTTCTGGATCAGGGAGGTCCAATATCGTGAGATCATCATCTCCGAGGTCCTATCAAGTGTTCTGGACGCCCTGAAGATGAAAGGTATGACCGTCCCCTGATAATAGGCGTCGATCTCGCCGACGATCGAGCCAAGAACTTAATTTACCAGTCGAGCATAACCGTCCCCGATGCGAAGCGACGCGGTCAAGAAAGGGGTGGACCGGGCCCCACAACGCAGCCTTCTGCGCGCCTCCGGTCTGACCGATGAGGACATGGAGAAACCGTTCATCGGTATTGCCAACTCCTGGAACAACATCGTGCCAGGTCATATACACCTCAACGAGCTGGCGGAGGAGGTCCGCCGAGGGATCATCGAGGCCGGGGGTGTCCCCCTGACCTTCGGGGTCCCGGGCGTATGCGACGGAGTGGCCATGGGTCATGCTGGGATGCGGTACTCACTGGTCTCTCGTGATGTCATCTCCGATTGCGTTGAGATCATGGTGCAGGCACATTGCATGGACGGTTGGGTCGGGGTCACGAACTGTGACAAGATCACACCAGGGATGCTCATGGCCGCCGGTCGCTTGGACATTCCGACCATCATACTTACCGGAGGACCCATGGAGCCGGGAAGCATGAACGACCGGACGTTAGATCTACAGAGCGTGTTCGAGGCCCTGGGCGCCAACAAGGCAGGTAAAATGAGCGAGGAAGAGGTGCTGGAGATAGAGAAGCATGCGTGTCCCGGAAAGGGGGCGTGCTCCGGCCTTTTCACCGCGAACACCATGGCTTGCTTGACCGAGGTAATGGGGCTCAGCATGACAGGCTGCGGTTCCATGCTTGCGACAGACCCGAGGAAGAAGGAGCTGGCCCGGGCTACCGGGCGGCGCATCGTGGAGCTGGTGCGGGAGGGTGTCACCGCCCGCAAGATCGTGAAGAAGGGCTCCTTCCTCAACGCCATCACTCTGGACATGGCCATTGGCGGCTCGAGCAACACCGCCCTGCACATCCCGGCCATCGCCGCCGATTTCGGTATCGAGGTCGGGCTGGGAACTTTTGACGAGATGTCCAAGAAGGTCCCGCACCTCACAAGCATCAAGCCCAGCGGTCCCTATTACATGAAGGACTTCGACGCCGCAGGAGGCGTTCCCGGCATGCTGAAGAGGTTGAGCACCGTACTGTTCGACGAGATGACCGTGAACGGCGTGAGCGTCTATACCGTGGCCGAAAAAGCGAAGATCACGGACGAGGAGGTCATCCGCCCGATGTCCCGACCGTTCCATAAGGAGGGCGGGATCGCGGTTCTTTACGGTAATCTAGCACCCAAGGGCTCGGTTGTCAAGCAGGCGGCCGTCTCCGAGGACACGATGAAATTCATCGGGAAGGCCAAGGTGTTCGATTCCGAACAGGAAGCGATAATGGCGATTTCCACCAGGAAGATCGAGGCCGGGGATGTGGTGGTCATCCGCTACGAGGGGCCAAAGGGTGGCCCAGGTATGCCGGAGATGCTCTCGCCCACCAGTCTGATAGCGGGCATGGGATTGTCGAACAGCGTGGCGCTGATCACGGACGGACGGTTCTCGGGAGCCACCCGAGGGCCATGCATAGGGCACGTTTGTCCGGAAGCTTTCGACAAGGGCCCCATCGCCGCCATAGTGAACGGGGACAGCATATCCATTGACATACCCAGCCGCAAGATCGAGCTGTTGGTGTCCGATGCGGAAATGAAAGAGCGCCTGGCCAAGGTGCAGGTGGTCGACCGGCACCCGATCGGGGTATTGGCAAAGTATCGCCGCCTGGTGGGCGAGGCCTCGACCGGAGCCATTTGCCGCTGAGCGCGAAACCTTTTTATTCGGACTTCATTATTGCGGCAACACTGGGCGGGTAGATCAGCTCGGAAGATCGCCTGCTTTGCAAGCAGGAAGCCCCGGGTTCAAATCCCGGCCCGTCCACATCACGTTTGTACGTATCCACCGTCCGGCTGGAACGATCTTTCATCGAAGGACGATAAAGATATTCATCAGGGGGTCGATATCCGTGACCGGGGGACATATGGTCCGGGACGGTTTTGACGATCATCTCAGGGAACGGGGGATCGACCCAAGCAGTATCGGTCCCATGATGGGCAGCGTCGCAGATTTCGAGGAGTTCCTCGGCAGCAGGGGGCGATCCATTGACGATTGCGATGTGCAATTGCTGAACGAATACCTCTCCCTGCTCATAGGAGAGGGGAGTAATCAAGTCGAAAGGCTGGTAACCATTGCCCGGTATTGCGCTTTCAGCGATAGGCCGGAGCTGTTCATACACCTCGCCACCATTCTGAACTCGTACGACATACTCCCGCTAATGGAAAAAAGGGTAAAGGAACTGATAGGTAACGATTGCCGGGAAGCGGTATTCTATGATTGGAAGAGACCGCCTCTGGGGACCTCCCCTGAAGAATACACTTCATGGACCAGCAGGATCATCGACCGGATGGAGAACGAGCTCACCCCGAAGCAATGCAGGGCGGTCCTCACCTGGAACTATCACGAGATCCCCAAGGAGGCCTTCTCTGGAAAGAAGAAAAGGTTCGAGGCGGCCAACAGGATCGACGATTTTCTGGCGGAGGAGCACCACTCACTGGTCGAGGAGCTAAGCGGATGCCTGAGGTCTCGGAAGATATGGTATGAGCAAGAGGTCACCCAGGAATTCGTGGACCATGTCGCATCTGACCAAAGGGTCCAGACCGGGGTTCGCCAGGACGATCGCATAATCTGCGAAAAGGTACCTTTCGATCCCAAGCGATTTTATCCGGAAACGGATCCCCAGCTGCGCAGATACCATTATTGCCATTGCCCGCTGGTAAGGTCTTCCATCAAGAACGGTGGGCCCAAGGTCCCATCGACCTTCTGTTATTGCAGTGCCGGTTTCACAAAGACCGTCTGGGATGTCATCTTCGATGAGCCGGTGGAAGTGGAGATATTACAGAGCGTGTTGCGTGGGGACGACCGGTGCGTGTTCTCTATTAAGATACCTGACGCGAAGATCAAATGATTGGCGCAGGCCCTCCAAATGCAGTAGATGGGCCGCCTTCTCACCTCTCGATGCATTGAATGACCTAGATCGAATGAAAAATGGGGTGCCAAGAGGATCGGGGGAATGAAAAATAAGATAAATGGTTTGGAGGTAAGGCGTTTCAGCCGCGGTCCTTTTCCAATGAAATCCTGCTCTGGGCCTTGATGGCCTCGGCCTCCCTCTTCTCCAGGGCCATGGCCACTTCCTGCTCCTTCATGTCCCGCCGCAGCTCCTCCTGCGTAGGTATGGGGCCGAGTATGATGTCGGCCTTGCCCACCATCCGTTCGATATCCTCTGGTTTGGATATCTCCCTCTCCGGTACCGCCCGGATGCCTCCGACATAATCGGAGATGCCTTCGACCAGTCGGGTGAGCTCGAAGGGCAGCACGATCTTTGTGGCCTGCCCCTCCCCCAGGCTCTTCACCGCGTCCAGGGACAGAACGGTCAGGGCCTTAGTGTCCAGGGTGCTCGCTCCCACGCTCAGTATCCTCAGTTTCTGGGCCTCACCCTGGCTTTCAAGGATGATGGCCAGTCGCTCACCCTCGGCCTCCAGTATCTTGGCCTGTCTGAGACCCTCGGCCTGTAGCACGCGGGACCTCTTCTCGCCCTCGGCGTTCAGAATGGCCGCGGTCTTGGCCCCGTCCGCCTTCAGGATGGCCGCACGCCTCAGCCTCTCGGCCGAGGTCTGCTCCTCCATGGACTGCTTGACCTTGGGGGCGGGATCGATCTCCCTTATCTCCACCGCTTCCACTTTGACCCCCCACTGGTCGGTGGCCTCGTCCAGGATGTCCCTCAGCTTAAGGTTGATCTTCTCACGGTTTGAAAGTATCTCATCCAAGTCCATGTCACCGATGATGGACCTTAGAGTGGTCTGGGCCAGGTACACGGTCGCGGCACGGTAGTCCGTGACCTCGAAGTAGGCCTTCTTAGGGTCGACCACCTTGACGTAGATGATCGCATCGACATTCACCGGGGAGTTGTCCTTGGTGATGACCTCCTGACGGGGAACGTCCAAAACCATCGTCCTCAGGTCGATCTTGACCGTCTCATTGATGAGCGGAGCGACGTAGTTGAATCCTGGATTTAGGATCTTGATGAACATGCCCAATCTGATATACACCGCTTGCTCGTATGGTCTGACGATCTTCACTCCGTTGACCAATATGACGATGGCCGCAATGATGGCCAGCATCAACAATCCTAAAATTTCTGGACCTATTGCCATGATTTTCTTCTCCTTTTACTGATGATCCTTAGATCTCTTCCACCGTGACATGCACTCCCTCGCTGCCCACGACCTTGACCTTCTTCCCCACTGGAATAGCCCGTTCCGAGGTGGCGCTCCACATGACGTTGGCGATGCGGACCTTTCCCTTTAGGGAACCGGGAACGACCTCCACATCCACAACACCCTCCTTGCCTATCAATGAGGTCGCCACGGTGGTCTCTGGAGGAGCGGGAGGGGCCAGCCTTTGATAGAGCTTGATTGTCAGCAATGTCGTAGGTACTAGGATGATGATGGCAACCAAGGGGGACCATAAGGTAAGCAATACATCTGGAAAGATCAACCCGATGCCTCCCAAGGCCATGAGCACCGTTGCTGGCACCAGCAGAAAGGACCCAGGCTGGCTGAGCTCCAACAGAAGCATTAAAACTCCGATGACGATGAATGCCAATGAAAGGTCAGTGGCTAAAGACATGTTTATGCCATGCTCTTTTCCCTATTTAGGTTTTATTTCCGTTAAAGGCACTATCTGACACATTTGGGTTAGTCCGGAATGTAACTTGTCGATAAGGACCTTTGGACAATTCTCAATCCGGTGTTCATCTAAATTCGTAATGGATAATCATTAAATAATGAAGTGATGGGTATTTAATTTCAGTGATAAACAATGTGCGAAGACATTGAAGAAACAAGTATGGGTCTGCCCCTGATCGGAGACAAATTCCCGGATATGGTGGTCGTCACCACACACGGTACAATGAACCTCCCGCAGGATGTTGCGGGCAAATGGATGGTCCTGTTCAGCCACCCGGGTGATTTTACTCCTACTTGCACCACGGAGTTCATTGCGTTCGCCAACAGGGCGGCGGAGTTCGAGAAGCTCAACACCGTTCTGGTCGGGCTGTCCATCGACCAGGTGTACTCCCACATCAAGTGGGTGGAGTGGATCGAGGAGAACATGAAGGTCAAGATACCCTTCCCCATCATCGCTGACCACGGCAAGGTGGCCATACAGCTGGGCATGATCCACCCCAACAAGGCCAGCAACACCGTGAGAGCCGTGTTCATCGTGGACCCAGAGGGCAAGATACGCTTGATAATATACTATCCTCAGGAGATTGGCCGGAGCGTCAACGAGGTCATGCGGGCCCTGAAAGCTCTGCAGTTCAGCGACAAGAACGACTTGGCCACCCCCGAGAACTGGCCGAACAACGACTTACTGGGGGACCGGGTTCTCCTACATCCAGCCAGAGACTACAAAACCGCCATGGCCAGGAAGAAGGAGATCGGCAAGGACTGCTACGACTGGTGGTTCTGCACCAAAAAGATCTAAACCTCCTCCCAAACCCCTTTACTTTCTGTTATTTCAGGCGCTCAAGAACAGTATCGACATCAGTAAAGTGATCAGGGTCACCGGAAGTCCGGCCTTGACGAAGTCCCACAGCCGCACCTCCACTCCCATTCCCAGCCCTTTCTCCACCACGATGATGTTGGCCGCCGCCCCCAGAATGGTGGCGTTGCCCGCCAGGGTGGAGCTGGACGCCAGGGCCAGCCACAGTGTGTCGCTCCCCGCAGGGATGGTCGGGGAGAGCAGCATCACCGCCGGGACGTTGCTGATCAGGTTGGAAAGCAGGGCCGAGATCACGCTCAGACCGGCCACTCCCGCGCCCAGTCCCTCTAGGGATTGCAGCAGCAGCGACATCAGCCCGGAGGTCTCCACACCCCTAAGCAGGATGAACAGGCCCACGAAGAACAGCAGCAGGGTCCAGTCCACTCCTTTCAGGATGATGGTTGTCCCGGTGTCCCTCTTGATCAAAGGAAGCGCCAGCAATAAGAAGCATCCTCCTAGGAAGGCGATCAGGGAGACGGGGGCGTTCAACCAGGGGGAGATGAGAAAACCCACGAAGACCACCAGCAGTACTGCCATCACCAGGAAGAAGGGGATTTCCAGCCTGTTCCGGGGCACCCCCCTCTGAATAAAGGCGCGATCGATCCTGCGGGGCGCTCCCACGCCCCCTTCGAAGATCTCCTTTCTGAACACTAGGGCCACCACACCGACCGCCACCAGCAAGGATATCAGAGCCAGGGGGGCCAGGGCCAGGGCGAAATCCGTGAAGGTTACGCCCGACTGAATGAGGATGTAAGCATTCTGCGGGTTCCCCACCCCGGTGGCCACACTGCCGATGTTGGCCGCCAGGGCCTCCCCCACCAGGAAAGGCACCGGGTTGGCGTCTATGGAGCGACAGACCTTGACGATTATGGGGGTGAGCATCAGCACCACCGTGTCGTTCAGGATCAACGCCGATAAAAGGGCGGTGATGCCCATGCTGACCCACAGGAAGGCAAAGCGGTCCCCGCATCTGCTCACCAACAGATAGGACATCCGATCGAAAAGCCCGGTGATCTCCAGGCAGGAGACGATGATCATCATGCCCAGCAACAGGGCGATGATGTTCAGATCGATGGACCCCAGCACCTCGTCCACCGGCAGCACGCCCATGACGATCATCAGAAGGGCGCCGAACAGCGCCGCCGCCGGCCGGTCTATGCTCACGCTCTTGACCCGCCTTATCGATATCAAGGCATAAGTGAGCAGGAGGACGAGCAAGGCCAAAAGGGTGGCGGTCTGCATCTTGGAAGTATAGAAAATACCGGATAATTAAGGCAGCGCCATCAAACGAATCCGGGGTAACGGATGGTCCGCTCCAGGATCAGCCGCACGTCCAGACGCCGGAATCCAAGGGGCCTGATGTTCTTGTCCAGATACCTCAACAGTTCCTTGCGGTCGGAGGCCTTCAGGCGGAACATCAGTCGCGGCTCCCCGGTCACCTTCATGACCTCGCTGACGTTCTCCAATGATATCAGGGCGCTGATGGCCCTCCCCTCAGCCTCGGCGTCTATATCGGCGAAGACCAGAACCTCCGCGTCCACGTCCAGGCGCTCCTGGTCCACGATGGTGGAATAACCTAGGATCAGTCGCTCATCCTCCATGCGCCGTATGCGGTCCCGGATGGTCGACGGGGAGCGCCCAAGCATTTCGGCTATCTCCTCTATGCTGATCTTACCGTTGCCCTGGATGATGCGAAGCACGGTCTGGTCCAGGTCGTCCTGCGTCATCGCTCCCATATCCACCGCACGGACTATAAAGAATGCTCCGGCCGCCCCCCCAGTGCCTCGCTCACCAATTTGGCGTGATCGAAGGCCAGGGGAGGCAGTTCATTCAGAGGGAAGAACCCGGCATATTCAGCATCATCGCCCCCGGCCAGCTCACCCTCAGACACCCTCAGTTCATACAGAAGCGTTATGAAGTGCCCCCTAGGGTCCCGTCCCGGGTCGGAGTACTCACCGATCAAGCGCAGCACCTCGGTCCTCAGCCCGGTCTCCTCCTCCACCTCACGGACCACGCAGTCACAGGCTCGCTCACCGTATTCCATGATACCGCCGGGCAGGGCGAACGCTCCCTTGAACGGCGCCTTGCTCCGGCGCACCAGCAGCAGCTCGCCGTCCTTGAGCACCAATCCGTCACAGGTCAGGGTGGGCTTCTTCCATAGGTGTTCCAGTTGCTCCTCAAGCTGGCGGGTGCGACCCTCCATCTGCTCTAGAAGCTCCACTCCCAATGCTGTCAGCTTCCCGCTTCCGTACACCTTGCCACCGACGCGTTCATCCAACTTACGCAATCGACGGCGTATGGTGGCTTCGGTGACCCGCAGATCCTCCGCCGCTCCCCTGATCCCGTGGTAATGCAAAGCCAAAATGGTCCGGAACGACACCTGGTCCATGAGGTCCCGCCCGTCACGGGTAAGCACCGGTTCGACCCTCAGGCCATAGGACATGGCTTGAGCCATGTTATATAAACTACCTCTACTTTGTGACGGCCCGTGTATAATCTCAGGAAACGCATTCCTACGATTCTTACCGCGGAGGAGATACTGGACAAGGCCTTCCGTAAGGTGAACAAGATCGACAAGGTGGGGCCGGTCAAGGTCGACATGGTCAAGCGCAAGTCCATGGCCCGCATCGCATCGGCTACCGACGTCATCTCCTCTACCTTACAGAAGTACGTGAAGGTGTTCCCGAGCATCAACGTACGGAATGACTTCCTGGCCGAGATGATCGAGGTCACCGTGGGGGTGGACCGTCTGAAGAAGTCCCTGTCCAACCTGGACTGGGCGGCCTCCAAGGTCAAGGAACTGCAGAAGCAGTACACCAGCAAGGTCATGACCTCCTCTTCGGTGCAGAGCGTCGACAGCGCCCGCAAGGCCTTCTACGGCCGCGCTTCCTCGGTGGTGAACAAGGTCGCCCCCGACCTGGAATTTCTAACCTACGCCCGCAACGAGTTCCGCAAGGTGCCGGACCTCAACGATGAGATGATGACCCTGGTCATTGCCGGCTTTCCGAACGTAGGGAAGAGCCAGTTCCTTAGCAGGATATCGGCAGCCGAACCGGAGGTGGCTGTCTACCCCTTCACCACCAAGGGCATAGTGGTTGGCATACATCAGGTCGGCTGGCGTCGCTATCAGGTCATAGATACACCAGGCCTGTTGGACCGTGAATTGGTCGATCGCAACCGCATCGAGATGCAGGCTGTGACCGCCCTCAAGCATCTGGCCAACGCAATACTTTTCATCCTGGACCCCTCGGAGACCTGCGGCTACCACATGGAGGGCCAGTTGCGCCTGCTGGAATCTGTGCGTGAGCTGTTCCCCGGAGTGCCCGTTATAGTGGTGGAGAACAAGATGGACATACTGGATTCAGGTTCCGACCGGCTCAAGATGAGCGCGGTCAGCGGCCAGGGCGTTCCGGAGGTCATGGCCGCCCTACTGGACTCGATCAAGCACCTGGAAAAGCCCGAGCCGATGTTCTGAATGCAAACGTTTTAATTTTCTCTTTCCCTAGTGCGGATGGGGTGCCCTTGCAAGAACTGGCCTGCAGTGAGTCCATGCGTCGTTATTTCTCGGACCTGTTCCGGGAGAACGAGCACTGCTATCACATAGCCGAGATTGCCCGCTCCCGAGGGCTGGACCCCAGCCTGGAGGTGGAGATACCACGGGCTGAGGACCTGGCGGCCAGGGTGGAGAAGCAGCTCTCCGACTGGCAGGTGGAGGGCGTGGCCGAGCGCATTCGGGAGATATCAAGTCGCATAGAGAGCCGCGAGGAGGTCTCCCTGTTCATCGCCAAGGAACTGGCCCGGGAGGCCGTCACTGCCCAGGAAGGGAGAGAGATGGCCATCGAGCGGGCGGTGCGGGTGGGTCTCTCCGTTCTTACCGAAGGCATATTAGTGGCACCAATCGTGGGCATAGCCGGGGTCAAGATCAACCAGAATCCGGACGGCACGGAGTACCTCTCCCTCTTCTTCAACGGGCCAATCAGGGCGGCCGGAGGAACCGGCCAGGCCATGAGCGTGCTAATCGCCGACGTGGTTCGCAGGGAGTTCGGGATCGGGGCCTACCAGCCCACTCACGGGGAGGTTGAGCGCCTCAAGGAGGAGATTCCCCTATACAAGCAGTGCCAGCACCTGCAGTACAGTCCCAGCAACGAGGAGATAGAGATCATATACCGCAACTGCCCGGTGTGCGTGGACGGTGAGAAGACCGAGGACCACGAGATATCCGGCTTTCGCGATCTGCCACGCATCAAGACCAACGCGGTACGGGGAGGCGTCTGCCTGGTCATCGCCGAGGGGCTCTGCCTCAAGGCCCCTAAGCTGGAGAAGCACGTCAGGAAGCTGGGCCTGGAGGGCTGGGGCTTCATCAGCGAGTACTTGCGCAGGAAGAAGGACGGAGCCAAGGAGGAGAAGGGGGCCAAGGTCTCCCCGGACTACAAGTACCTCAAGGATATCGTGGCCGGGAGGCCGGTGATAGGTCACCCTTCCCGTCCGGGCGGCCTCCGCCTGAGATACGGCCGGGGACGGACCACCGGGCTAGCAGCCATCGCACTCAGCCCCGCCACCATGTACGCCCTGGACGATTTCCTGGCAATTGGGACACAGATCAAGATCGAGAGGCCTGGCAAGGCCGGGGCGGTCACTCCCTGCGACCGCCTGGAAGGGCCGATTCTATTGATGGAGGGCGGGGACCTGGTACAGGCCAACAGCGTGGCGGATTATCTGCTTTACAAGGGACAGGTCAAGGAGATCGTGGACGTGGGGCAGATACTGCTGCCATTCGGCGAGTTCGTGGAGAACAACCACGTGCTGGTCCCCGGCGATTACGATCTGGAGTGGCACAGGGCAGAACTTTACGCGGCCAACAACTGGGAGCTACCGGAGGGCTGGGAGGACCCTCCAAGCTTCGAGGATGCCCTGTCCATGTCCCGGCGGTACGGCGTCCCGCTGCACCCCAAGTACAACCTGTTCTGGTATGACCTGCCCCTCTCCGACCTGCAAGCTCTGCGTACCTTCCTATTGGAGAAGGGCCAGTGGGAAGAAGGCATCCTGAGATTGCCGGCGGAGCAGGTGCCCAAGCGCACCTTGGAACTGCTGGGGGCGTTGCACAAGGTGAGTGACGGGGAGGTCGTTCTGGACAAGTATGCCGATCCCTTGCTGACCGGGCTTGGGCTGCGGGGGGATGGCGGCATCGCCGATGCGATCCCCTTGGAGGGCGATCAGGTCATGGACGCGGTATCTATCTGCACTGGGGTCAAGGTCAATCCGCGTTCGGTAACTCGTATAGGCTCCCGCATGGCACGTCCGGAGAAAGCCAAGGACCGAAGTATGAAGACGCCCTCACACACCATTTTCCCCATCGGGATCAACGGGGGGCCGCAGCGTCTGATGGAGAAGGCCGCCGAGAAGGGGACCATCAAGGTCAAGCTGGGGGTCCGGAAATGCCAGCAGTGCGGAGAGTTCCGGGTCTATTACAGGTGCCCCTGCGGAGGCCACACCATCTCGGTGGGCGAGCCCCGGGAGGTCCCTGTCAACGTAGGCGATGAGATGGAGAAGGCCCGACGTGCGCTGGGAGAAAAGATCATCCTCCCGAAACTGAAAGGGGAGAGGGAGCTCAGGTCCAAGGACCTCAGCCCCGAGCCGCTGGAGAAGGGCATACTCAGACGGAAGTACGAGATATTCGTCAACAAGGACGGTACGATCCGCTACGATCTCACGGACATCCCGCTCACCCACTTCCGCCCCCGGGAGATCGGCCTGAGCGTGGAGAAGGCTCGGCAGCTGGGATATGAGAAGGACGTGCACGATCGTCCCCTGGAGGACCCTGATCAGCTATGTGAGCTGAAGGTTCAGGATATCGTGCCCTCCGTTTCCTGCGGGGAGTTCATGGTTCGGGTGGCCAGTTTCGTGGACGACCTGCTGGACAAGTTCTATGGCATGCCCCGCTACTACAATGCCCAGAAGAAGGAGGACATAATTGGTCATCTAGCTATAGGTCTGGCCCCCCACACCTCCGGTGGTATCCTCTGCCGCATCATCGGTTTCACCCGGGCCAGCGTATGCTTCGGGCACCCCTTCTTCCACGCGGCCAAGAGACGCAACGCCGACGGGGACGAAGACAGCGTGGTGCTGCTGATGGACGGACTGCTGAACTTCTCCCGCTCCTACCTCCCAGACAGCCGGGGCGGGCTCATGGACGCCCCTCTGGTGCTGGCCATCCGCCTCGACCCCAACGAGGTGGACAAGGAAGCCCAGAACATCGACGTGCTCTGGGAATACCCCCTGGAGTTCTACCGGGCTAGCGTGGAGTCCCGCCACCCCAAGGAGGTGCAGGGGCGCATGGACCTGGTGTCAGACCGCATTAAATCACTACTGCAGTACGAAGGCTTCGGGATGACCCACGACACCGCGGACATCGCCGAAGGGCCGGCGGAATCGGCCTACAAGACCCTGGAAACCATGATGGACAAGATGACCGCCCAGTTGGAACTGGCCAAACGCATCAGGGCGGTGGACGAGGGGGACGTGGTGCATCGGGTGATCACCAAGCATTTCCTACCTGACCTCATTGGTAACCTCAAGAGCTTCTCGGGGCAGAAGTTCCGCTGCACCAAGTGCGGAGAGAGCTACCGCCGGGTGCCCCTGAGCGGCCACTGCTACTGCGGCCACAAGCTGAACCTGACCGTGTACGAGGCCAGCGTCAAAAAGTATCTGGAGGTGACCAGCAGGATCGGGCGGGATTACGGCGTGTCCGATTACACCCAGCAGCGTATCCGGCTGATAGAGGGGTCAATCACCTCCATCTTCGGGGAGAATGTAGAGGAGGTCTCCAACACCGTCACCCTGGAGGTTTTCGACCAGGGGAGAGAGACGATACCGGAAGAGGAGGAACCTCTGCCGGTCAAGAGGATCAGGAACCTGGACGATTATTAGCCTGCGGGACCGCGATCCCGAAAAAAGAAAAGAGGGTAATGGTCCGTGACCGCCTTGAAATTTTACGCTCAGCCTTCCAGCGAAGCGATGCTCTCCCGGAAATCGTCGAAGGTCTTCTCCAACGACTCCATGGCCTTGCACAAAGCCACCCTCGCGCTCATGGACCCGTCGGTCTCGAACTCGAAGATGAACTCCTTATCGGACTTCCCTATGCTAATGGCATCGTTGCGACAGGCCTTAACACAATCCTCGCACATGATGCAGGCGTCGTTGTCGACCACCTGGACCTTCTTGTCCTTGAAGGCCATTACGCCCTTGGGGCAGACCTTGATGCAGCTTCCGCCGCTATCGCACTTGGACGGATCGATGGTCACGGTGGGGAAGTACTTGTACCCAACGCCATGGGTGACCTGCCACTTGGCGTGCTTGCGTCCGGTGCCCAGCTCAGCGGTGGCGTAGGCCAGTATGCCCTGCCTGTCGCCAAGGCGCACTATCGGTATGAACTCGTCGTAAGACCGGTAGGCATCCCCTCCCAGGGAGTCCAGGTCCCCGGAATAGACCTCACATGGACCGCGCTTCTCCAGCTTGTACAAGATGGTGCAGCTGGGACAGCCCTCACCGCCGCAGGTGCACTGGTCGCGGAAGACGAACAGCTCCAGGTCCGTAGGGATGGGCACCAGTCCGAGGCGATGGGCCACGATCTCGTCGAAGACCGGGCTCACGCTCTCATACTCGTTGCCATCCTCGTCCCGTATGGGACCGAGCAGGAACTCCACGTCGTCGATGGCCATTTTGGGGATGTCCATGATCAGCGCCCTGCGCAGGGCGTTGACCTTCTCCGGACAGGCGTCGGTGACCAGGAACTTGATCCTGTTCTCCATTTCCTCTAATATCTTGACGTGCATAAAGCCGCCTCTTTACACCCTTCTGCCGCGGCGTCCGCCCTTCTTCTTGGTCCCGTCATGCGGAATAGGGGTCACGTCCTCAATGCGGCCGATCCTCATTCCGGCGCGTGCCAAGGCCCTGATGGCCGCCTGAGCGCCCGGACCGGGGGAGGTGGAACGATTCCCGCCGGGTGCGCGCACCTTGACGTGGATGCCCTCGATCCCCTTCTCCTTAGCGATCTCAGCCACCCTCTCCGCGGTCCGCATGGCCGCGTAGGGGGACGACTCGTCCTTGGCCGCCTTGACCACCATTCCGCCAGTGCACTTGGTGATGGTCTCGGCACCAGTGACGTCGGTCAAGGTGATGATAATATTGTTATAGCTGGCAAATATGTTTGCGATACCCCACTTTCCCATCAGTCCACCTCCTCGATCGGTTGGTCGGTCGGGACGTTCTCAACGTCCTGGACGGCCGCCTCCACATCCTCGGGCACGTGCTTGACGAACTTCTTCTTCTTGTCCATGTCATTCTTGAACTCGACCACCTCTTGCATACGCGCCCTAGCGGTGTTGATATCCTTTTGGGCCTGCTTCAAGGGGTGCATCTCGTCGGCGATGGGGGACAAGGGGTTCAGAACGATCTTGTCCTCGTCCTCACGGGTGACGATATACCCGGGGATTGTGACCTTCTGATCATCGATGCAGACATGTCCGTGGACGATGAATTGGCGAGCCTGGCCCACGGTGGAAGCCAGGCCCCTCTGGAACACAACGGTCTGCAACCTGCGCTCCAGCAAGGCCACATCGGGAAGTCCCAGAACATCGTCCAACCTGGTGCCCTCCAGGGGCAGAAGGCCTATCCTGGCGCACTTGCGTAACAGGTTATCGGTCTCCATCTTGGCCTGGTGCTCCCCGATCCTCAGGCGAGCCTGCAGGTCACGGGACTGCTTGCGCAGGTTCCGAAGGATGGTCTTTGCCTTCCACAGTTCCTTCTTGCTCTTCAGGCCGTACTGCTTGACCAGTATCGCCTCTTCCTTTATGCGTTCCCCCTGCCAGGGATGTGACGGAGTGTCGTAGCTCCTTCTCGGAAATTTAGGATCTCCCATTTTCAGACCTCCTCACTTCTTCTGCTGTGGCTTGACCTTGGAAACTCCCAAGGTCAATCCCTTCCTGCCGTTCGACCTGGTGCGCTGGCCACGGACCTTGTGTCCGGACTCATGGCGCACTCCACGGTAGCACCTGATCATCTTCAGACGGTTGAGGTCGTCCTTTAGGAAGATCTCCAGCTCGTTGCCCACGATATGCTGGTCCTCGCCGGTCTCGTAATCGTTCTGGCGGTTGACGGCCCACTCGGGGGCATACTCCGCATAGGTGGCGATCAGATCGGCGATCTCCTCGACCTTGGCCTCGTCCACATCGCCGATCCTCTGCAGGCGGTCCACGCCCGCTTTGCGGACCACGACCTCGGCGACTCTCTTCCCCACGCCTTTTATGCTCTGCAGTCCGACCACGGTAGGCTTCTTGCCGTCGATGTCCGTGTTCACTATACGGACGATGTACCTGAAGTCGTCCTTCTCTTCAGTCTTAGTGTTCTTCGCTTCAGCCAAGAGTATCCCTCGCTGGTGATCGCGAATCGAATCCTCGCCCTCGCGAAGTACGCCCCGCGCTCAAGTGCGCGTCTTGCAGTTCCCATCTCCGGATAGGGCTACCGGTCCGGGAACAAGTCCCTCTTAAGAAGGACCCCTTCAACAGTATCGATTCTGTCAGGCAAGCCAACCCCAAGGCTGTATATAAGTATTCTGCTCCTGGGAAAGAGGGTGGGGAGGAGTTTCAGGAGGTCATCTCCTTTGTCAAGACCTCCAAGGCCTGGCTCAGGGACTCGGCGAGGAGCTGCGGGTCCCCTCCTCCACCCTGAGCGTGATCGGGCTTCCCTCCACCCCCGCCTCCCATGATGGCCATGATGCCCTTGAGGACCTTGCGACAGTCCAGATCGACGTCTTTGGAACGGGCCACCAGCAACCTAGCCCTATCCCCCCGGACCCCAATGACCGCCACGGTGCAGGGCATTGAGGCCAGCCTCTTGGACATCTCCTCGGGGTCCTCCCCTGGGAGCGCCTCGTGGACCACCACGCGGACCTTTCCGACCTGGGGGGCCGCCCCCACCAGCTCCCGTACGCTCATCTCGTTGATGAGCGTCGATAGCTGCTCCAGCTTCTTGCGCTGCTCACGGAGCTCCTCCTCCAACTTGGAGACCGCCTCGAGAAGTCTCTCTCCTGGCACGTTCAGCTTATCGCCCAGTCCTTCCACCAGCCCCTTGTCCGCCTGCATGCCGGTCACCGCGGCCAT
>CAZXTA010000021.1:0-17182 GCA_964642865.1 uncultured Methanomassiliicoccus sp.
TGGCCAACGGCGCAGGACTTAGGATCCTGTCCTTAGTGGTTCTGGAGTTCAAATCTCCACACCTGTACCATTATCATTTTCTGGTATTCGATATGCGCTGCCGGGTGAGCGCATTGTTGCTTGTGTCGTTGATCATCGGGCCCTGTCAAAAGTTTTATTAACTTAATGTTAGATATAACTAATATAATGATATATAAAGATAACAAAATGTTCGTATTAAATAACTAGAGCATGTAGAGAGGTTGGTAAGCATGGATGAAAGGACGAGATTTCGAAGGTTTGTCGCAGTAATATCTGTAGTACTGGTTCTCGGAGCACTCTTCATTATCGTGAAGATTACTGCCGGTATTGATAACGAGTGGACAATCGTATCAGCGGCGATCTTGCTCAGCATGGCACTGGTCGTGATAGCCGTTACCAGAAGGGGATTGAAAGACCTGGAAAGCGGGATTCCAATCGAGGATGAAAGATCAAGGACGATCAAGATACGTGCTGGCTATCTTGCCTTCTTCACCAGCTTGTTTTTCATCATGGGCATGGGTTTCGTCCATGCCATACTCGAGGATGATCAGATCTCCTCGCTACCAACATCCGAATGGCTCATGATCTACGTTGGGATAATGGGAACGATATACCTGATCATTCTTGCCTACATGAAAAGAAAGGGTGTATCCAGATGAGGACTCAGATCAAAGAGCTCAGGGCAAGATACGATCTGACCCAAGAGGATTTAGCCAAAATAGTCGGGGTCAGGAGAGAGACGATCCTATTCATCGAGAAAGGCGATTATAACCCGTCATTGAATCTTGCACATGAAATCGCCAAGGCATTGAAGACCACGATCGACGAACTCTTCATCTTCGATGATTAAATCGGTATTGAATTGAGAAGGTGGACAATGAGAAAGTGGGGCCTTGGTCGCTGTGTTCGGATCATCATCCCTATCCTCGGCTTCATGACCTAATATCCTCACCGAATCGATCTGATATTCAGGATTTGGTGTTTAGAGAATACGGTCCTTAACATTACTATCTTCTTCAAGTATTACTGAGTTTTCTCATTCCAGAGATTCGCTTAGCACGAGCAAGAGCTCCTGACAGCCCTTTCCGTTCATGGACCGCATGTTCCTGACGCTCTCTAGGGGCTTCTTGACCTCGGTTGCCCTCATCTTCCTAAAGGTGCAGTTTTTGCAGTGTCCTATCAGGCCGTTGAGAAGCTGAAAGACATTGTAGAATGAGATGATCAAGGCTGAATATCACAAAATGATCACGATCTCAACCGAACCTCCCTCCGGTCACCGACTTGACCACGTCCATCCTTCCCACGGTCCTGATAGCGGGCCAAGCGGCCAGAAGGGCCATGGCGAAGGTCATGGCTACGATCAGTAGGTATCCTTCCCAGTCGGAAAGGTACAGGATGTTGCGGTACACCGGGAAGAAGACCCTGAAGCTCTCGACAAGACCTTCTAGGACCATTATCAGCAATGGGATGGCCACCAGGGCGCCGATGGACACCATGATCAGCACCTCCAGGTGGATACTTCGACCGACCTGCCTTTTCTGGTAGCCCAAGGCCCTCAATTGGCCGTACTCGGTCCTTCGTTCCAGCACGCTCACGTAGATGATGTTGGAGATGGCTATGGCGGATATCGTCACGCTCACCAGTCCGAAGATGAGGATGAAGTCGTAGTACGATCCCATCAGGTCGAGCATCCCGGAGCTGATGCTGTCCTTCTTCTGCACGTCCGCGACCAGGGAGGAGGCCAGGTAGGCCTCGCCGACCTGGTCGATGGTACCGGGAACGACCTTCACGTACGAGCCGATCAGTAGCTCTTCCCCCAACAGATGCTCGAGGACCGAACGGTCCACGAAGACATCGCCTATCATATCGTCCACGGTTGCGGTGACCTCGACAGTGACGTCGCCTATCGGGGTCATGAGCGCCAACGATTCGCCGATGCGCACATCGTTCTCATTGGCGAAGTTCGAGCTCACCATGGCCTCGCCGCTTGCGATGGCCCAGGTGCCTGAGGCCAACATGAAGCTGTGCAAGATCTGGCCCTGGTCCATGGCAATGACCACCCCGTTCCCTGTTGACTGGCCGGAGGACCACTGAACGTTCGACCGTCCAACATGGACCGCCTCCTGAACTTCGGAGGGCGTGATCGCCAGGACCTGGTCCGGGTCCAGGGGGTAGGCATAGTCGACGATGAGGTCCCAGCCCTCGGCCTCCACCGTGGCCGTCACCGAATTCTCCAAGGATGCGATCATCAGGAAGGACATGGCCCCCATCACCACGGAGAAGGCCACCGCCAGGACCATGATCGCCGTCCTGCCCTTCTGCCTGTTCAACTTTCTCCAGGCGTACAGCAGCAGGTAGTTCCTGACCTTGGACCGGTGTCGCACACTGACCTCATGGACCATCGCTGATGGGGATCCCTTGATGGCCTCGTGCGGTTCCATCCGGACCGTCGCCCATACCGCCACCACCGAGGCGGACATCGCGGTCAGGGGACCGAACATAACTCCGATGAGCATGTCAGTACCGGACAGGACGAAGCCGGAGCTGTCAGTGCCGAACATCATCCCCGAGTACATGTCCGAGAGCGCCAGACCGATGGGTGCGCCAAAAATGGCTCCGCTGAGCGAGGCCACCCCGCCGATGAGCAGAGAGACGTAAATGTAGGATGACAGCACCTGTCCTCGTCGATATCCGATGGCCCTCAGCACACCGATCTCACGCCGTTGCTCCTGCACCATCCGCACGAAGGATGAATAGATGACGAAGAACGCCACGATCAGGATCAGTCCGGCGATCACACCCGTGAACCCCTCCCCCGTCGACAGGTCCTCCCTTATCAGCATGTAGCCGTAGATCTGGTCCATGGGCATGTTGAACAGCACCGTATCGCTCACTAGCACCGCGTCGATATCGGCCGTGGGATCGTCATCACCGGAGAAGAGGAAGAGGAACTCGTTGACCGTTCCCTGCTCATAACCGACCAGGGACTGCAATGAATGTAGAGGGAGATACACCACCCCCATGCTTCCCGGTACCGGCAATATGGACTGCGGGTTGATGGGAAGGAAGATGAACTCCGGGGAATAGGCAAGACCGATCACGGTGAATGAGCGCTCCTCCATGAGGCCGATGATCTCGATGGTGTCCCCCACGGATATTCCGGAGCGATCGGCGTAGCCTTTCTCGAGTATCACCGAGCTATCGTCACCTGCAAAATAATCCCCTTCCTTGATGTTCAGGATGTTTATACCGGGCGTCTGGTTGGCATCGATTCCTATGAGGGTGGCTGCTGATTGCTGGTCCTGGAACGTTATCCGGGAGGCGATGTTCAATCTGGCCTCCGTGCTCTGGACCCCCGGGACCTGTTCCAGGGCATCGAGCCGGTCGACATCAGATGACTCCACTCTGACGATGAGGTCGCTGAGCTGCCCCTCCTCCACCAGGTCGTCCAGGGTCAGAGAGGCGGAGGGCACCATGGCCGCTAGCCCTATGTACATGGCCACAGCGAAGAAGATCAAAAGGCCGGACCCGATGGCCCGGAACCTCATCCTTCGCAGCTCCCTGTTCATCTTGCGAAAGAGGTATGTGTTCATTCTCTCATCCATATCCCTTCTGCAGGTTCTCGACCCTGCCGGAGCGCAGATGCACGGTCAGGTCGGCGAACTTCGAGGCCTCCACCCAGTGAGTAACGGCGATGACCGTGGTCCCGGTCTCCTTGTTGAGGTCGCGTAACAGCTTCCAGATGGTCTCCCCGGTCTCGGCGTCCAGATTTCCGGTGGGCTCATCGGCTATGAGCATCTCCGGCTCCATGGCCAGGGCTCTGGCCACCGAGACCCTTTGCTGCTCCCCTCCGGACAGATGGTCAGGGAACTTGTCCTCCATGCCCTGCAGACCGACCAGTCCCAGGTATCTCATGGCCTTCTCCCTCCTGGCATGCGGGTCGGCCAGCTTCAATGCCAGTCCGATCTCCACGTTCTCCAGTGCGGTGAGGGTGGGGAACAGATTGAAGAACTGGAACACGAACCCGATGGAGTTCGCCCTGAAGGCGGTGGCATCTCTGTCGCTGAACAGGGTGATGTCCCTGTCCCCTATCCATACCTTCCCTTGGGTGGGAGAGACCAGACCGGATATGATGTTGAGCAGAGTGGTCTTACCGGAACCGCTGGGACCGAGTATCACAACGAAGTCGCCCTGGGTCATCTCCAGACTGACATCGTTCACCGCCTTGAGCGTCCGATCGCCGCTCTTGAACTCCTTGGTGACCGATTCCAATCGGACAATGGACTGCATTTTCTCGGATTAGATAGTTGGTCTAAGATATAATGTGATTTTCATCGATCGATGCAGTGCGGACCTACACGATAATGGTCTATCATCGTATCATCCGATCCTATAAATGTCGCTCTGACCGCGCTGGTGAACCCTAATTATTGGCCGTATTGTCCGGGAATAAATGATTTTAGATCATGACAAGATGATATAAAGGTCAGATAAATTAAATTCCTATTAATATATTGTTGTTAATAAATAATAAGTCAGATCATTTAGGCTGAACCAATTTCAGAATGAGTCATATTGTAGGCGCGATTACATTTAAATACGCACTGGCAAATCCGTACCAAGACGTCTTATTGACGGTGATTGTTGGTGAAAAATTGAACGATGCGAAAACAAAGGAACCGGATTATGGAAATTGGGTTTCTCTGAGGATTATTTATCTGCCGGGCGGTTTGGGCCTCGTCGCCCTGCTTCTATCGTTGATCGTCCCTTTACTGCTCATCCCTGCCATCGTTTTCATCTTGATCGCGGCGTATTTCGCATACGCTCACCATCTATTCTCCCCGTGCGGAAAAGACATTCAAAGGCGGACCAGGCAGATGGTCGTGGATAGCATTGAATGGGACGGAAAGGGGCGCGCCCTTGACATCGGATGCGGTAATGGCGCCATCACTATAATGTTGGCCAAGAAATTTCCAGATGCCCAGGTCACTGGGATAGACTGTTGGGGAAAGGAGTGGGACCATTCTAAGGCCGCCTGCGAAAGGAATGCTACGATCGAGGGTGTCATAGATCGCGTGACCTTCCAAAGGGCAAGTGCGTCATCACTGCCATTTGATGACGGTAGCTATGATATTGTGATCAGCAACCTCACTTTCCATGAAGTGAAGGACACGAAGGATAAGAGGACCGTGATCCGGGAGGCGTTGCGGGTGTTGAAGGATGGAGGACGGTTCTCATTCCAAGACCTTTTCCTTTTCAAGTACGTCTATGGTGATCTGAACGAATTGCTAGTCATGATTTCGGATTGTGGTATTAGTGAGGTTGAGTTCGTTGAGACCCGCGATTCTGATTTCATCCCTTCGGTGCTAAGGTTGCCTTTTATGTTGGGGACGATGGGAATGATCGTCGGAAAGAAATGAACGTCATTTTCATACGAAAAGCACATTGAGGTGGGGACCCAAGCACGATGCTTGCGTCCTACGTCGTCCCGATACACATACAGGATATTGTTCAATGGTGATCAGGTCAGCGTTGACCTGACCGCACAGATATTAGATTGGTCCCTGCCAATCGATGTCATATGGCAGATCCAAAAGATGGAAAGAGGTGCCCGACATGCGGGTACATTAATCCCGCTGGTGCCACCAGCTGCCTGCCCTACTGTACCCCCATTTATTGAAATGATGCGCCCACGATATTGTGTGAAGAAAATAGATAATGACCAGGAGTGTGGTCACCGTCAATTCTGGAGCTGACCCGGAGAAATTGAACGATATCTTCGAGCAGTACGATTACATAATTTCCCGGTCGCGGATGGGGGAGGATGATCGGAATAATCGGCAAAGCACTTCCGACATCATGCATACCGCCACCATCTTCGTCTCCCCGGAGGACGACATCTCAAAGGCCGCCGATCATGTGGTGGAGTTCAAGCTGCGCTCGATACCAGTGATGGAGAATGGGCAGCTGAAGGGCATTATGTCCCGCCAGGACATCATTCGCTGTCTGATGATCGTACGACCTTGGACCTCTTCCTTTTGACGTAGACATAGTATAACACTAGGACCGCCGCCAAAGCCGCGAGCATGATATAGTCCAGGCCGTTGGTCCTTTCCCAGAACTGGACCCAGTTCTCGCCCAGGGTGTAGCCCGCCGTCACCAGCACCGTGTTCCACACAAGGGCACCGAGGAATGTGAAGACCACGAACTTGGGCCGGTCCATCTTGGCCAGGCCGGCCGGGAAGGAGATTATCGAACGAATGCCGGGCAGGGAGTGCCCGATGAATACGCCATAGACCCCCCACCTCTCGAACCAGCATTCGGCCTTCAGCAGCTTGTCCTGGTCCAGACCGAAGAATTTGCCGTAGCGTTCGAAGAGAATCCGCCCAAAATAGAAGGCCAGAAGATAGGCGATGAATGAACCGACCGCTGCGCCCATACTGCCGACCAAGATGACCAGAACAAAGTCCAGCTCTCCAGTATAGGCCACGTACCCGGCGAAGGGCATGATGAATTCGCTAGGCAGGGGAGTTAGGACCCCCTCCACTAGCATGGCCAGGAAAATACCGACATATCCGGTGGAGCTGATGAGGTCGATGATGAACTGGTTGATGGAATTGACTATCATGCCTGATACCTATGAGTTCGGCTGGAAAGGGTAATGCGCCACCGTATTAATAAAGAGCAGACGTTCTCTGCCCCTTTACCCTTAAAAAGCATCTCTCCTTCCCAAGGTATTTATGGTGTGTAAACAAGCTATTGATTGAAGGTGAAACATATTGAAACCATTTCTCGGACACGCCTCAGTGGTCGAGGTGCTGACCAAGACCGTGGGCTTGAGCGGATCGGTGGCGGATGAGGTCGCACTACGCGTGTTGAACTATTTCGGTTACCATGACGAGATCATCGACAATGCCCTGGACCATGACGACCGTCGACTGTTCTACTTCCTGCAGGACATGAAGATCCTAAGCACCAGGTGGGAAGAGACCCAGCTGATCTCCGGACGCAACTGGCGTATCTTCTACTGGTCCTTCAACTGGGACAATATCCAGAGGTTGCTGGAAGAACATCCCGATAAGAAGGAGCCTGAGGACCTGTACATGCACCTCCCCGATTCGGTATGGATCCGGGGTAGCGAACAGGCGGGGTTGACCTGAGGAGGAGTAAATTATATTTTGCCAAATGTCATGCAAATGGCGTGAAGTTCTACTATTGCCCCGAATGCAAGGACCTGAGGCCAAAGTCCTGGTACAACCGTGGCAAGTGTTTGCTGTGCGGAAGGGAGTGCACGACCGTCGTCATCCCCATGTCCATCTACGGCTATCTCATGTACGCCCTGAGCACGGTGGGGGCCACCATGCTGGCCTTCGAACTGATGGGCACGGACCTGGGCCTGGGGGAATCAAGGTTGTACATCATGTTCGGGGCCCTCATTCTGGCCCTCATCTTCTCCTTCCTAGAGCTGGAGAGGACCACTTGGCAGGCCAAGGAGAAGATCGGCAAGGTGCTCTAAGCGGCGATCATCAGGATGCAATACAACATCTCATCATCGCTAAGAACGCGTCGGTCAGCGAACTGGGAGATCGTTTCGTTCAGGAAGGGACGACCGAAGATGTGCTCCTCACCATTGATGCCCAATACCCAACAGGCGTTATTGCCCATGCCGCTCAGTTCCATCAGTGTGCCGTTCACAGCGGATCCGATCCTCTGCAGTTCGCGGGAGGAGAGACCGGATGGGCTCTGGGCCACGATGACCAAAAAGGCGCCCAGGGAGACCCGGGAAAGGGCGCTATCGTCCTCTCCGGGCACCTCCCCGCTCAGCATGACCGAATGGAATGAACGGGCCATATCCCCATGGTCGAAGACGGAGGGCGCTGAACCAGGCATCATGAGGAGGGCGCTGAGGGTGGAAAGGACCATCAGGAAAAGCAACGCGTCGAGCAGTACGGCCATGCCTCGACGGTCCCTGGACATCACCAGACCATCATCTCCACCATTCCCGGGACGGCCCTCTCGTCCACGATGATCAAGGTCGGGGCTCTGTCACTGGATGCGATGGCGTCCTCCGGGGGCGCCACCCCCAGACACAGCAGGGGGGTCTGGTTACCCATGACCCGGTAGATAAGACAAAGGCCAGATGCTCCCTCGGGGAGGGAAAGGGAGCAGTAACTATGCTCCAGGACGTTCAGCTCAAGGGACCGATCGTTATGAGGCCAAAGCCCTTGTTGTTGCAGGTCGTCGATCAGTTCACCGACGTTCACCGCTCTTTCCCCATCCTGCACCGTCCCTACGGACAGCACTATCAGGAACAAGGACGAGGCGGTGATCACCGCCATGGTCGCCAGTATCGATTCCAGAAACCCACCTACACCTTCATTTCCTTTGCACCTCCCCTTTCTGGTCCGCACGGAAACGGATCGTGTAGAGCGTGCTTACCATGATGCGTTAATTGTATACTTACTCAAAATACGCCCTTGCGGTAATGCCCCAAGCTGCTGCGCCCGCACTTGCGACTAAGCTCCTCCATGACCTCCAGGTTCACTTCCCTGAAGCTCCTGGCCACGAATGCGGCCAGGTCCGGATGCCTCCGCCTGAGGTCGAGGCCCAGGGAATTCACACCCATGGCGTTGAGCTCCGTCACCTTGTTCAGAAGCAGGAGGTCGGTACTGTGCAAGATGTGCACGAAACCTTCAGGGTCCCGATAGACCGGGTAACGCACTCCCCGCTCGTCCACCAGCGTACCCTCTGGCAACGTTGGATCGCGGCTTAGCATCAGCTCGAGCCGCCCGAAGACCATGACCTCTGACCTCTGCTCCGAGCGGGACAGCACCTGGAACAGCTCCTCCTGGTTCAGCTCGGGGGACAAGGTCCATTGGTGCATCCTCGGCACTGTGAAGCTGTTGAAGACGTTCATGTGATACGATCCGTAGCACCTCCGATCGCGATACTTCTGATACTGGTCCACGGTGTGCACCATGACCGAGGAGGCCTCCACGGTCTCCTCGCGGAAGGACAGGCGGGGTAGGACCAGCACGAACTCCTTGCCCGCCTCCTGGCAAGCACCTTCGGCCTCCTTCACCTGCTTCCCCCCGTCGTAATAGATACGGTCAGCGTAGGGCAGTACGGCCTTGAGCACGACCAAGCTGGAGACGTAGCAGGAAAGTTCGCTTCTCTTCTCGTTCCGATGCGTGCGCTTCGGCGTGACCTCCACCGGCATCCTGATCGCTATCCCCTCCTGGAACCTGATATTGTTGATCAGTTCCTCAATGGCCGGGAATTCGCGGTCCTTGGTCTTGTAGACCTGGTAGATGCCGTCCTTGAGAGCGAAGGGCGGTTGGGCAGATATCTCCTCGCCGAGCAGATCCGGGGGCCGTAGGTCGAAGCCGCCCACCTTCTCTTCCCCCTTGTACAAGCTGATGCCGTCCCCGGCCTCCATGTTCCCGCGCTTCATGTGTAAAAGTCCACCGCTCATCTGGGCGGTCCCGGCCGGCCGACCTCTTGACTCAGGGTAGGCGGTCTGCATGACCTCCTTATCGGTCAGGTATCCTCCGGAGAAGCCGCGATTGAAGGCCACCTCCAGCAGCTCCCTTTCCCTCTCGGTGATGAGGGGCGTCACGCCCTCCTTGGCCCGCTTGATGGCCTGGGAATATATCCTGGAGGTCAGGTAGACGTACTGCGGAGAACGCATCCGGCCCTCTATCTTCAGGGAGCACACTTCCGAACGTATCAGCTCCGGTAGGGAATTCACACCGAAGATGTCGGCGGTGCTCAGCAGGAATCCTTCCAGTTTTCCTAAGGCATACTTCTTTCGACAGGGCTGGGCGCACATGCCCCGGTTGCCGGAACGGCCACCTAGTAAGCTAGAGAACAGGCATTGCCCAGAGAAGCAATAGCACAGCGCGCCGTGAATGAAGACCTCCACCCCCACAGGCGCTCTTTCCGCTATGCTCTTAATCTGGTCCAGCCCCAGTTCCCGGGCCAAGATCACCCGCTCGATCCCCTGCTCCTTGGCCCATTCCGCACCTGACAAACTGTGCACGCCCATCTGGGTGGAGGCGTGCATTGGGATGGAGCAACGCTCCTTGATCAGGGGTATCAGTCCGCGGTCCTGCACGATCACCGCATCGGCCTCCATGCGGTCCAGCATCTCCACGAACGAAAGTGCGTCGGCCAGCTCCGATTCCTTGATGAGCGTGTTCACGGTCACGTAGGTCCTCATGCCATGATCGTGTGCGAGGCGCACGGCTCCGGCCAACTGGCGGTCGTTGAAATTGCTGGAAAAGTGCCGCGCGCCGAAATCTTCGCCCCCCAGGTACACTGCGTCCGCTCCACCGGCAATGGCCGCCTTCAGCGCTTCCTGCGAGCCCGCGGGGGCGAGGAGTTCCATACGTCCGGAATCAGCTGTTCACATATTAATTCCCTGACGGGCGTAGCCTACGATTAATTGTCAAATCAAATATCGTTCTCGGCGATCGTCCCTGCGGGAAGAAAATGGCGAAGGTTGTGATGATGCCCCGGACCAATATGGCGATGACGTCCCCCCTTCCTGAAAAAAGCAGATGCGCTTTCACTCTGGAAGGAAGGGAGATCGTTTTCGACTGCCTCGGCTGCCCGATGGCCTCTGACGCCCCCACCCATAATTGCCTGGCTGGCTTCCGCTCCGCCCTGGAGGCCAATCCTGAGGCTTGTGGCATCGTTCTGCATGGGGAGCAACAGGTATGGATCAGGGAATGTGGCCTGGAATCGCTACGCTCCTTGATATGTGCGGAAAAGGCCTGGGATGATTTCCGCTCCATCATCAGGTCCCTGCCCTGCCATCGGCCCTTGGCCGTGGACCGTATCAACAGGTATCTGGAAAGGATCAAGGAAGGGCGGGCGGAACTGTTCTGCCTGGGAGAAGGTGCCATTTGTCAGGGATGCGAAAAGATACAGCAGGACGCTTTGAGCTCTCTTCGCTCCAATCGGCGCAAGGCACGCCGGACCGTGGCCGCGGACCGTTTCCGCATCACCGAAGTGCTGGGAGGGGGGCAGAAATGACCTTGGACGCCAAGGGTTTCGGTTTGAGCGAGGCCTTACTGGCCCTCCGGCGCGATCGTCTGGTGAGACCATCCTTCTCTGGCTACTGGATAGAAAGGGAGGCCCCTCACGGCTGGAAGGTGGTCGACCAGGTCAAGGTCCTGGGCGGTAGGATCGAACTGATGATAGACCCCGCGGGTTTGCGCCACCGCTACTTCCTGCACCCCTGGGAGCACACCTCGGAACGGGAGACGCAGTTCAAGCTGGCCATGGCCATCGCCCAGGTGCGTTCCCAGCCTCCCAGGGAATTCAAGGGTGGGGAAGTGGAGCTGAAGGCCCACGTGCAATCGGTAGTCCGTTCCCTTTACCCATCCTCGGAAAAGAACCTTGAGTTCCTGGATGCGGTGATACGCAACACCCTCGGCCTTGGAGCCTTGGAGGTCCTGCTCCGGGACCCGCGGGTGGAGGACGTGTACATCGATGCGCCCTGTCAGCATACCCGGGCATACCTCACCCTGAACCAGGCTGGGCCCGGTCACGTCTTCGGGCGCTGCGAGACCAACCTGATCGTTTCCGAGAACGAGATGAACGGCCTGGTCAGCCGACTGAAGCATCGTTCCGGACGTCCGTTCTCCCGCTCCAGTCCGGTGCTGGAGACAGACCTGGGGGACAGCCAGGTGCGGGCCACCGCCCTCTGCCCTCCTCTCAGCCCGGAAGGTCTGGCCTTGGCCCTGCGCCGCCGGTCAGACACCCCCTGGACCTTGCTTCGTCTGGCCAACTACGGGGCCATGGACGAGGTGGCCGCGGGCCTGCTGTCCTTCCTGGTGGACGGCAGGGCCTCCATCCTGGTATGCGGCGCCCGTGGTTCCGGTAAATCGTCGCTCCTGTCCTCCCTGCTGTTCGAGTTCCCGATGAACCAGCGTATACTGGTCATCGAGGATACCCGGGAGGTCCCGGTCCGCGCTTTACAGTCCATGGGATTCAAGGTGCAGTCCATGCTGGTGGAGCCTACGCCAGGGATGGACCGGGCCGAGGCGGCCGAGGAGGCCCTGCGGGTGTCCCTCAGGCTGGGAGAATCGGCCATCGTAGTGGGTGAGGTACGGGGGAGGGAGGCCATGACCCTCTACGAGAGCATGCGGACCGGAAAGGCCGGCTCGTCTGTACTGGGGACCATACACGGCGACGGGGCGAGAGAGGTGCACGACCGAGTGGTGAACGAGCTGGGCATCCCGGCAGCCTCTTTCGCCTCCACCGATGTCATCGTGACCATGGGTCTGATGCGTCCGGGCGGTGGGCTGGGGCAGGTGCGGCTGGTGACCGAGGTGGCCGAAGTGGTCAGGACCGAGGGGGGCCTCGACTTCCGGCCCATGCTCACGTACCACGACGGTTACCATCTTAGCCAGAGGGTCATGCCACTCATCGAGCGCATCTCCGCCGGCTGGGGAATGAGCTACGAGGAGGGCCTGGAGAACCTTAGGCTGCGCATAGCCCTGCGTCGTCTGCTGCTGGAAATGGGCCAGGAGGACCCAGCATACCTATCGCCCTCCAGTGTAGTGGCGGCCAACGAATTCCTTTGGCAGAGGCCGTCGATGAGCTGCGAGGAAGCGGTCTCGGAGTTCTCCTCTTTCGTCCGGGGCCGGTGAGAATGTTGGATGCGCTGCTTCGAATGCCGATGCTGTCCAGGGACGTACCGCCCTCGTTCAAGAGATTGTATCCGATCAAGATGCCTTGCGGAGCCATTGAACTGCTCAGGCAGCAAGGGCTTCAGATAGATTCTCTCTATCTTCAGGCTTACAACGTGCTGCTCTGGGGACTGCTGACCCTTGCACCATTGGCCGTCATCTTGATGGTGATGCTTCCGTACCCCCTCAAACTTCTTTCGGCAAGCGCGGTCCTGGTGGCGGTGGTGGCCCCCGTCGCAGTGCTTGCCACCCCTACCCGTCGTTACCGGTCGGAACAGCGGTCCTACCTGCTCGATTCCCCGGCAGTGGTGGGAGCCATGAGCATGAGCATGAACCGCTCCTCTTCCCTGGAAAGGGCCTTGGAATTGGGATGCCGCTCGGGGGACGGGGCGTTGCAATCTTCCCTGTCCAGATTGGTTTGGAAGGCCATCACCGGCGAGGTGCAGGACCTGCGCAATGGTATATCTGCCTGGACGGCCAACCTGGATGCCCGGAACGAGGGACTGAGCCGTGCGCTGCACCTCATCATGGCCGCCGAGGAGGAGTCTGGAAAGGAGGGGCGGGACCGCTTGCTTGACCGGGCCAACTCGCTAGTGCTTGAAGGTATGCGTGAAGCCTGCGAGGGGTACGTGGGCTCGCTATCCTTCCCTGTCATGCTGGTCTTCGCCTTCGGGGTGCTGGCTCCGGTGATGCTCTTCTCCCTCATTCCCCTGATGGGGCTGGGTACCAGCCTTCCCTCGGACCACAGCGCTCTGAACGTCACTTCCCTGGCCGTGGTGCTCCTGGCCCTGGTACCCGTGGTCACATTACTGTACGTACGGTACATGATCGCCCGGAACCCCTTAGGCCGTACAGTGAAGAGAAAGGCCAAGGTCGACAAAGGGCAGTGGGCGGTCCTGATCCTGTCCATCCCCGCCTCCGCGATGGGGATCATGCTCACGGGCCAGGTCGTGCCCTTCACCCTGCTCGGCCTTGCCCTGGTCCTGGTCGCCCTGTACCTCACCGGGGGAAGGCCGGCGAAGCAGGGGGACGAGCGGGTCGCATCGTTCGTGGACGGGCTGTACCGTCTGGGCAACGGTATGCTGGGCGGACAGGATCTGGAGGCCTCCTTCGAGGACGCCGTGGTGGTGGAGGATGGCGGGTTTCAGCGCTGGGGGTTGAGGGTGCTGCACGTCACCCGCACCGGGAGGACCTCCCTTAGCGAGGCGGTGAAGGAGGATCTGGAACTGAGGACCTGGAACCCGGCCCTGCATCAGAACTATATGACGGTCATGGAGTGTGCCAGGGAGGACCACCGGGGGGCGGGCAAGGTGGCCATCAACCTGGCCCAGTGCCTGAACGATCTCGCCAGGACCAAGAGGCGCATCCGTGAGAGCCTCCGTTCGGTGGTGGATATGATGACCTCCACCAGCCTGCTGTTCGCCCCGGCCATCATCGGCCTGACCAGCGGCATCATGGGCATGTTGGGAGAGGAGGAGGACTGGCTGACCGCGGTGGCGTCCGTCTACGTGGTGGAGCTGGCGCTGTTGGTCAACTATTTCACCAGTAACCTGGACGGTTGGCAAGGGTGTAGTGAAGGATGGCGAGCCTACGCCGTGCGGGGCAGCGTGGCCCTATCGGTATTCCTCACAGCTTCACTATGCGGTCAGATGTTTCTATTCCACCTTCTCTGACCAGGAGAAGCTCCAGATCGCTCATATGGTTAAGCTCCAGGGACAATCTTTCCTCTGCTTCGTAGGTGGTGACGTTGTCGATCCTCTTCTGTACCGTTTCCAGGGGGGATATCTCCATCGAGCGCAATCCGTCGTAGAAGCGTACCACAGGCCTGCCCCCCTCCTTCACCCCCAAATTGCCCTTCCCCAAGGTGCACCCGGAGGAGAATTGGATCCCATCGATAAGGCAGGACACCGGCGGCTCCGTCCCGGTGAAGACGGTGGCGTAGAACTTGCCGGGAAAATAGCTTCTGGCCATAAGTCCCATACGATAGCCTAGCAAGACGTAAGGCCCCAGGTGTCCGTGGAAATCGGCGAGTCTCTTCAGATCCTTAGGCAATTCGACCATGATACTGACTGCGTGATTCAGGATATAAATCTTTATTTCCAATAATCAGGTTAATGATTAATAGGGGGAGACACGGTAGCCGATTCGCCATGAGGCTCTCGCCTTCCCTGCGGTCCATGCTCGTGATTGATGTCCTGCTTACCGTAGCTCTTCTCAGTGTTCTGCTCTCCCCCCTTACCCTGCCAGAGGGATCGGTGTCCAAACTGGATGGGAGCATCGGGTTGGTGGACAATTGGGAGGAGCTGCAAGACATGCCCTGGCCTCAGAGGATGGTGTACCTGATCGGCGATATCAACTGCCACCAGCAGGCGGAACGCTCCTACGTGCTGAACGGGAACCAGCTTCCGGTGTGCGCCCGGGACCTGGGCCTGTTGGCGGGATTGGTCGTTGGAATGGGGGCGTACATGATCGTCCGGCGCCCTGTGAAATGGTTCTGGCTGGCCCTATTCCTGGTGCCCATGGCCTTGGACGGCGGACTGCAGGCCGTCAGTTCCTACGAGTCCGACAATCTCATCCGCGCCCTCACCGGAGCGCTCGCCGGGTCAGGTCTAGGCGGTGGAGCAGGGACGCTCGTGGACCGCTTCTTTGGCCGAGAGGAGGCTTCCAAAGCCTCGCCCGAACGGTCAAGCCAGCGATGAACTTTATGCCCCGCTGAGCATTAGGAAAATGCTTATATACAATCGTGTCATTGAAGCAACCAGTCAATCCATATCATTCACTTTTACCATTTTGGAGGACATGATTCGTATGGAAAATATGAAGACTGGCACTACCACCTTAGGCATAGTCAACGCTGACGGCGTGGTCCTGGCGTCAGAGCACCGGGCCACCATTGGCAATATCATCGCTCACAAGGAGGTCCAGAAGGTGTTCAAGATCGATACCAATCTGGGCATGACCACCGCTGGATTGGTGGGAGACGCGCAGGTCATGGCACGCTACCTCAGGGCAGAGGTAGAGCTTTACAAGCTGAAGCGGATCGCCACCATGAGCGTCAAGTCCGCCGCCACTCTCACCTCCAATATCCTGAGAAGGGGCGGCGGGGCTTACGGATACTATTACGTCGGTCTGATCGTGGGCGGCTACGACCGCGAGGGCGGGCATGTTTACTCGTTGGATGCCGCTGGAGGATCCATACCTGACAATTACGTGAGCGTCGGCTCCGGTTCCCTGTTCGCCTACGGCGTGCTGGAGGATCATTACAAGAAGGATATCTCCCTGGACGATTCCATCAATCTGGCCATACGCGCCCTGAATGCGGCCATGAAGAGGGACTCGGCCAGCGGCGACGGGATGGACATAATCACCATCACCAAGGACGGCTACGTCGAGGTGTCCCAGGAGGAGATCTCCAAAAGGGCCTCGCGCATTGGGATAAGCATCCCCCGCCCGAACTAAACCCCTTCCCAACGTATTTTCCTGTTATAATTTCCCCTAAAGTGAACGTCATGAGCACAGAAAGAATTCTCGAGGAAGCCCGAGAGCAGGTCAGAAAGATCGTACCGTCCCACATCAACATATCATCCATAGATTTCGAGGGACCGGTGGTGGTCATATACACCAAGGACATGGAGGCCTTCGCCTCCGGGAACGACATGATCCGCCAGCTAGCGCAAGGTTTGAGGCGCCGGGTGGCCATACGCCCCGACCCTTCCACCCTGGCCAACTCCGAGCTTGTGGAGAAGAGGCTGAGGGAGATCATCCCGGAGGAAGCTCAGATTACCAACATCTCCTTCGAGGACGATTCCGGTGAGGTCACCATCGAGGCCATCGCTCCCGGACTGGTCATCGGGAAGCAGGGCGCCATACTGAACGAGATCAAGAAGGAGGTGGGCTGGGCCCCCAAGGTCATACGCGCTCCTCCCATCCCCTCAAAGACCGTATATGAGACCAGGGCCTACCTGCGCGAGGTGCAAGCGGAGCGCAAGGATTTCCTGCGCAGGGTCGGAAAACGCTTGGTGAAGACCAAGTACGAAGGGGAGAACTGGATCAGGATGACCTGCCTTGGTGGGTACCGCGAGGTTGGGAGGTCCGCCACTCTTTTATCGACCAGGGAGAGCAAGATACTGATCGACTGCGGCATGCACCCCTCCAACAGTAATAGCAAGCCCTATTTCACCGCCCCGGAGTTCCTGCCCCTAGAACAGCTGGACGCGGTGGTCATCACTCACGCCCACCTGGACCATTGCGGTCTGCTCCCGGTGCTCTTCAAGTTCGGTTATGACGGACCGGTGTACTGCACCCCGCCGACCAGGGACCTTATGTCCCTGAGCCTGCTGGACGCGATCAAGGTGTCCCACGGTGAGGCTAACAGATCCGAGTACGAGGCCAAGCACGTCCGCGAGGTGGTCAAGCACTGCATCACCCTTAAGTACGGCGAGACCACCGACATCGCCCCT
>CAZXTA010000022.1:0-16990 GCA_964642865.1 uncultured Methanomassiliicoccus sp.
AGAGTACATGAATGTCTCAACGAAAGAGTGGAAACATCTCCTCGAATAGGTCAAATCTATATATAGTCACGAAAAAATTAGTTTAGAAAAGTTGGGATGCGCAGTGGAAGGATTCGAAGAATTGACCATCATTCTCCCTACCTATAATGAGGGAGGGAACATCCAGCCGATGCTGGAGATCCTCACCTCCTTGTACGCTGGCGCGGCCATAATTGTGGCCGATGACAACTCCATTGATGGTACGGTGGATAAGGTCCGCTCATTCGCCTTCTCCCGTCCTGGAATCAGGCTACTCGTCCGGGACCCCTCCGATCGCGGGCTCACTGCCAGCATCATGGAGGGGATCGTAAATGTTGAGACCGATTACTTCGTTGTCATGGACGCGGATTTCCAGCACCCTCCTGAGGCGGTCGGCGAACTATATCGTCAGATGACCGGCGGTGCAGAGATGGTGGTGGGGGTCCGGGAGGACAAGACCAAAATGCCATTGGGCCGCATGATGGCGTCCTGGGGTGCACACGCCCTGGCCAGGTCATATCTGGTCATTATGCGACGCCCGAACACCAGCGATACCATGAGCGGCTTCTTCGGCGGCCGGACCGGATTGTGTCAGGATATTATTTCCGAGCATGGTCAACGGTTCGAGAGGACGGGGTTCAAGGTTTTGTTCGACCTGCTCAAGCACCTTCCACACGGAACGGAAATGGCAGAGGTTCACATCATCTTCAACATCCGGCGTAGCGGTGTGTCCAAGCTCACCTCCCGAACCGTGATCTCCATTCTGAGGCAGTGCGGCGTGGCCGGAAAGGGCGCTGCCCTGGCCGTGAACTTCCTGTTCATCAACATGCTTGGAAGGTTCCTGTCAGCGCTGTCGCTTGGATTGATCTTCACATTCTGGATCATGGGCGTTTTGGATATGGCGTACAACGACCACCTGGTCACCTCCACGGCCCTGGCCTTCGTACTGGCCATGTCCTATCTGGTCATGGCCAACAAGTACCTGCTGACCCACGGACGGCGGGACGGGCTGGTCTTGGGGGTCAAACTGGTCTTCACCGGCTTCTCCGGCTACTTGGTCAACCTGTATATATTCTACATGGCCTTTTCCGCCCCGCTCACGGTTCAGATGTGGCCCATGTTCCTTGGGTTCGGCATAGCCTACGTGTGGAACACCGTGAGCAGCACCATCGGCGAGAACTGGAACAGAGACCGTTCCGATGTTCACTTGACCCGGTCCTGAGGACGGACCATCTGCTTGAGGGCTTGGACATAGCCCCTGACATAATGCTTGAAGGACCCTTTACTGCCCTCTAGGTTCATCAACATGAAGTAATACGGCAACAGGATGACGGTCTGACCAAGAAAGCAGGTGATCAGGGCCAGCCCCCTCTTCCTCTTGTACACCATCATGGCCATATTCCTGCCATAATAGTAGGCTCGGTAGGGGGTCATGAGGTTGGAACCTGACAACCCAGTGGAGACCGATACCTTGTGCTCCGCCATCGCGGAGGGTATCAAGAACGATCGGTAGCCCCTTTCCATGGCCCGGAGGCAGAAATCAAGATCCTCCACGTACATCTCGAAGTCCTCGTCGAATAGCCCGATATCGCTGAAGACCTCCGCCCGTACCATCATGACGCAGCCGGTTATGAAGTCGACCTCCCTGTCCTGCCTGTTCCCGTCGTCCTTGCGGTCCATGAACGGATGCCGGGAAAAACCCAGTAAATGGTTGAACCGCCCTCCCTTGAACCACATCACATCGGTGCCGTAGTAGAATATCTTTGGACCGACGATGCCGGCATGGGGGTGCCGTTCCAGGGCCTGGAGCAATGTCTCCACCATACCTGGTCTGGTCACGGCGTCGTTGTTGATCAGCAGAACGTGCGTGGCCCCCATCTCCAAGGCCCGCATTATGCCATGGTTGATCCCTTTGGCATAACCCTGGTTCTCGGAGTTCTCCAGGACCTCCAGTCCGGGAATCGTCTGACGCAGGATGGCCACCGATCCGTCCTCGGACCCATTATCCACGACGATTATCTTGGTCGTCGGGCTGCCTTGAATGAGGGAGCTGACGCATTCGATAGTGTCCTCCGCCCTGTTCCAGTTCACCGTAACGGCGTAAGGCCTCGGGCCGGGGGGCATACCCAACGATATAGCCTCGAGCTATAAATCTAATCTTCAATAGCGTTCTTACAAAGTATTAATTGCTAGCATTGGTAATTGAAAGGTGATGTCCTACAAACAATTCGATGTATACGTGCAGGACCGCCCGGGAGAGGTATCCCGGGTCGCGGATGCCCTAGCCCGCAACGCGGTGAACATACGGGGCATATCCACGGATGTTGGCGGTGGAAGACCTAGGATCCACATAATCACCGACGACGATAGCAGCGCCCGCAGCGCTCTAAGAACGGCACAGTTGGAGTTCAAGGAGTACGACGTCATCGTGGTGACCATGGATGACCGCCCGGGTGAACTGGCCAAGATCACCAAGAGGCTGGCCAGGGGTGGCGTGAACATCAACTCCCTGTTCATGCTGGGGGCCAAGACCAGCCTGGAGGAGGTGGCCCTCACCGTGGACCGCGCTCAAGATGCCCAGAAGCTGCTGGACTTCTCTTAGGCGCCCAAACGTCTTCTCCTTTCTCTCTCGATCCCCTTCACCGAAATGATCATGATGGCCCCCAATATCAGCGCTCCCCCTATGGCGGTCATGAGGTCTGGCCTCTCCCCCAACAGCAGGAAGGAGAACAGCAGGCCGAACACTATCTCCACCAGAAGGATGATGGAGGTGGTGGTGGCCCCCAGGGCCTTCAGGCCCACGTTGTACATCAGGAAGGCCACGGTGGTGCAGAACACCCCCGTGTACACGGCCAGGAGCACCCCCGGAGCCCCGAAGGAGAAGTCCGAGACCATGATCAGGCTAGCGGGGATGGCCAGTAGGGAGGTCTGCATGACCACGGTGCAGGTCAGGCAGAGCAGCGAATAGCCTTTCTTCAGCTCCACGGTGGTGAACACGATATAGAAGGCCCAGGAGATCCCGGCCATGAACACCAGCAGGTTTCCGATGAATGTTCCCCCGCTCAGGTTCGACAGGTCGCCCTTGGTGGCAACGAGCGTCACACCGGCCATTCCTAGTACCAGGCCGGCCACGATGCGGCGGTTCAGCCTTTCCTTGAGGAAGATGGAGGCCAGCACGGCCACGATGACCACGTTGATGTCCACCAGCAGCACGGTGTTGCTGGCGGTGGTCTGGGTCAGCCCGACGTTCTGCAATATCAATCCCGCGGCGTTCAGCATGGCAATGCCCCACAGGGCCTTGCTCTTGAACAGGGAGTAATCGAATTTGTAGAGGAAGAGGAAGGGGATGACGGACGCGCCCGAGAAGGCCGTCCGCATGACGGTGAAAAGGAAGGGGTCGGTGCTCTCCACCCCTAACTTTCCGGCCACGAAGGATGTGCCCCATATCATGCCTGCAACGATCAGCAGGGAGTGGGTGTACCGGGGCACGTTGGTCATGTCCGGTCGAATCCTCTCCGCATATTTATCTCAGATGGATGAGCCGGGCTCCGAGGTGACACCCTCCGCCTTGACCCCTGGCGCTACCACGGTCCCATCGCCCAGTATGCAGTCGACCAGGAACGCACCGGCTTTGACCTGGCATCCCTCGCCCAGGATGCAGCCGCGCAGTGTGGCCCCCTCGCCGACGCTCACCCCGTTCAGCAGCAGGCAGCCCTCCAGCGTAGCCCCCCGCCCTAGGGTGCATCGGGAGCCGACCGCGCTGTGCCGGACCGTTCCCCCAAACGCGGACACCTCCGTGCCGAAGAAGGCTGGACCTTCCACTAGCACCCCCGCGGGTGCGGTCCCTGCCACCGGGCCGTGGGAGCCCTCCAGGCCCCGACGGGAGGCCATGTCCATGTTGGCCAGGAAGAGGTCCACGGGCCGCCCTATGTCCTTCCAGTAACCGTGCAGGGGCGAGGCGTACAGCTCCCTTCCCCTCTGCAACATGTCCACGAAGAGGTCCTTGGAGAAATCGTACTTCCGCCCTTCGGGCACCATGTCCAGCACCTCCCTGTTCAAAACGTACGTCCCGGCGTTGATCACCCGCGAGAACACCTCCTCGCTACGCGGTTTCTCCTTGAAGCGCTCGATGCGCCCATTGGCGTCCACCTCCACGATGCCGAACTGTTCCGGGTGCTCCACCTCTGTCAGGCCCATGGTGGCCTCCGCCCCCCTTTGAGAATGGAAACGGATCAATGCCCCCAGGTCCGCGTCCGTAAGGGTATCCCCGGAACCCACCACGAAGGTCCCCTCCAGCCGGTCCTCCAGGAGCTTGACCGCCCCGGCTGTTCCCATAGGCTCCCTCTCATAGGCGAACTCGATCTCCACCCCCAAACGCTCCCCCTTGCCCAGCACTTGCCGCACGTCCTCCGAGCGGTAGCCGCAGGCCATGAAGACCTGCTCCACCCCAGCCTGGGCCAGGGAGGCTATCATGTACTCGACGCAGGGCACCCCCAGCACTGGCAACAGTGGCTTGGGCCGGGTGGATGTCAGCGGACGCAGCCTGGTACCCTCTCCCCCCGCCAATACCACCGCCTGCCTGACCTTCTCCCCCATTCCAGCACCTCACTCGAAGACCTTGATGACGTTGCGGTCCTTCCGTGCCCCGATGGCCTCGGATACCGGATGGCACTTGCTCCGCAGGAGGTGGGCGATGGGCCGCATCCCACGGTCCGAGAGGGCCTCGAAGTTGGCCATGCCCTTGGCGATCACCAGGTCGGCCCGGTCCAATGCCGTTCTCAGTTCCTCGGGGGCGGTCTCCAGGTCCACCCCTATGGCGAAGACGCCTGTGGTCAGGCACTCGTCCAACACCTGGTCCGCGCCGGAGATGGACAGGTCCTCCCAGGTGGCGTCGGTGATTATGGGGCGACCCTTCACCACCCCGCTTACCCTCAGCCCCATGCCCTTCAGTTCCCTCAGCAAAGGCAGGTCCAACATGATCTCGCCGCAGTTGTCGAAGAGGTAGACAACCTCCTTTGAACATTCCAGCAGTTCCCGCAGGCGGTCCACGTCGTTCGGTTCCGGGCACTCGGCCACCAGCCAATCGAAGGTGGAGCGCAGCTCCTCCGGGCTCTCGAAGCCGCCGATGCCGAAGTCCATCACGTTCCCGGCGATGGCCACTAGGCAGGCCGTGAGCAGTCGGTCCGTTGAACCGTCGACCAGTTCCTGAGCCCGGGGAAGCAGGGACCCGGCCACCCGGTTGGCCTCGGACTTGAGACCCGCGTACGGGTCGTCCACCTCCAGAAGGTCGTATGAAAGACGGTGCACCTTGGTGGCCAGCTTCGCGGAGTTGGTCCCAGGCTCCCATTCCTCGGCCAACAGGCGCAGGCAGGAGGACATCACCTGGGATTCCTTGGAGGGATCGACCAACCTGGTCTGGAACAGTATGCGGCGCAGCAGGCAGGGAGCGCATTCGGCGGAGAACTCCATGAGCGGAAAAGAGAGGCGGTTCTATTATTCCTTTCGTTCCCTCAATGCAAAGTTAATATCCAGAGAATCGATTGGGACCCTGATAAACATGGCCGAGTCTGTTCTACTCCGCGTGGCGAAGGCCCAGGCGCAATCCGAGGTCGGGATGGGAAGAGCCCGCTTGGACATGAAGACCAGGAAGGAGCTGGGTGTGGAAGTGGGCGACGCAGTGGAGATCACCGGCAAGAAGCTCACTGCCGCCAGGGTGTTCCGGGCCCATCAGGAGGACGAGGGCAAGGACATCGTCCGCATAGACGGGATGATAAGGTCCAATGCCGGGGTTTCCATCGGCGAGCGGGTGACCGTGGCCCGCGCCGACCCCCAGCAGGCCACCAAAGTGGTGCTGGTGCCAAAGATACCAGGTGGAAAGCGCATCACCTTCGGCGCTGGGGTGGACGACCTGTTCAGGAAGGGGCTGATCGGCAGGCCGCTGGTCAAGGGGGACGAGTTCATCGTGCCCAACTTCGCCCTGGGGGGAAGCATCGCCCCCTTCAAGGTCTTCTCCACCCAGCCCTCTGGCGTGGTGCTTGTGGCGGACCACACTGAGATGGTGGTGAGAACTGAGGCCACTGAGATCAAGGAGACCTACTCCCCCTCGGTCACCTACGACGACATCGGCGGACTGGAGAACGTGCTGCAGCGTATACGGGAGATGATCGAACTCCCCCTGAAGCACCCGGAGCTGTTCGACCGCCTGGGCATCGACGCGCCCAAGGGCGTGCTGCTCTACGGTCCCCCGGGCACCGGCAAGACCCTGCTGGCCAAGGCCGTGGCCAACGAATCGGGGGCCTCCTTCTATTCCATCCAGGGCCCGGAGATCATGTCCAAGTACTACGGTCAGAGCGAGGAGAAGCTCAGGGAGAAGTTCGAGGACGCCCAGAAGAACGCCCCCTCCATCGTGTTCATCGACGAGATCGACTCCATCGCCCCCAAGCGGGAGAACGTCACGGGGGAGGTGGAGCGCCGGGTGGTGGCCCAGCTCCTCAGTCTGATGGACGGGATGTCGGAGAGGGGGCAGGTCATCGTCATCGGAGCGACCAACCGCCAGGACGCCATGGACCCTGCGCTGCGCCGTCCGGGGCGCTTCGACCGGGAGATCGAGGTGGGCGTACCGTCCTTCCTTGGTAGGAAGGAGATACTGCAGATCCACACCCGCGGGATGCCGCTGGGGGAGGACGTCAGCCTGGACCAGTACGCCCGGGTGACCCACGGTTTCGCCGGGGCGGACCTGACCGCGTTGGCCAGGGAGGCGGCCATGAAATGCCTGGGCCGTTTCATGCCGATCCTTGAGCTGGACCGGGCCATACCGGTGGATATCCTGTCCCGGATGAAGGTGACCGCGGCCGACTTCGACAACGCCCTCAAGGAGATCGAGCCCTCGGCCATGCGAGAGGTGCTGGCGGAGATCCCCTCGGTGGCCTGGTCCGACGTGGGCGGCCTGGAGGAGGTCAAGCGGCAGCTACGGGAGGTGGTGGAGATGCCCATCGAGAACCCCGACGCTTTCAAGCGTATGGGGGTGCGCCCCTCCCAGGGCGTTCTGCTTTACGGTCCGCCGGGGACGGGCAAGACCATGCTGGCCAAGGCTGTCGCCTTTGAGTCCAAGGCGAATTTCATCAGCATCAAGGGTCCGGAGATCATGAGCAAGTGGTACGGGGAGAGCGAGAAGGCTTTGCGGGACGTGTTCAAGAAGGCCCGTCAGGTGGCCCCGGCCATCGTCTTCTTGGACGAGATCGACTCCATCGCTCCCAAGCGTGGTTGGAACGAGGGTTCCCGAGCCACCGAGAGCGTGGTCAACCAGCTCCTGACCTCCATGGACGGCCTGGCCTCCCGGGAGGGTGTGACGGTCATTGCCGCTACCAACCGTCCGGACATCGTGGACAGCGCGCTGCTGCGCCCGGGGCGCTTCGACCGGTTGATACTGGTACCGGTGCCGGATGCCGTGGGGAGGAATGCCATCCTGCAGGTGCACACCCGTTCCATGCCCCTCAAGGAGGTCAGCATCGAGGACCTGGTGTCCCGCACTGACGGCTTCGTGGGGGCCGACCTGGAGAACCTGTGCCGGGAGGCGGCCATGATCGCCTTACGTCAGGACAGGGACGGGCAGGTGGTGGAGATGAAACACTTCGAGGCGGCCTTGAGGACCGTCAAGCCCTCGGTGGACAAGGAATCGGTCAAGCAATATGATATAATGAGCAGGAGCTTGCACAAGGCCCGGGCCGGCATGGACGACCTGGGCATATTCAGGTAGGTGTAAAAATGGTCAAGGTTTTAAAACCCAAAGGTAATGTCAAGAAGGTCCAGAAGAAGGAAGTGCGGGAGGAGCCCCAGAAAGAGGCGTCGGTGGATTCCTGGGCGGAGAGCCTGCGGGTGCTCTCCAAGTTCTACCTGGGAGAGATGGACCTGACGATGAAGATGAAGCAGATGAGCATCGTCAAGGGAAAGGAGTTCCCGGACTGGATGGCCGCCTTGGAGCTGCTGAAGGACCTCATCATCAAGACCGACCACCCGGACATGAAGCTGAACATGTACAAGGGTATGGTTGACTTACTGGCCAAGATGGGGCAGAAGGAGGAACTGTTGACCATACAGGAGATCATCGCCAGATTCACCCTGAAGTCCTTCAAGGACATGGGGTTCGAGAAGGTGGAGGTGGAATGCGCCGAGGACGCCTGTCCGGCCTGCCGCAAGATGGCGGGGAAGCGCTTCAAGATCGATGAGGCCATGGAGTCCATGCCCTTGCCCTGCCGGGAATGCACCACCGATATTGACGCCATCCAGGGCTACTGCCGCTGCCGCTACTTTGCGGTGTTCTGAAGACCCTGTTCCAAATATCTATAAATCTATAAATACGCTCAATCTCATGCGATAGTAGATTGGGCCATCTGTTTGGGGTGCGCAAATGAGGAAGTTCATAACCGAGCTGAAGGGGAAGACGGTCATGACCAACGACGGTCAGATCTTGGGTATGATAGACAACTTCGTGGTGGACACCGTCACTGGAGAGATCAACCATGTATTGGTGGTCCCGGCCGAAGAGATAGACAGCCGGCTGTTCCGCACTGACAGCCACGGCCGCCTGGTGCTTCCGTTCAGCGAGATGAAGGACGTTCGTGACGTGGTGGTCATGAGCATCTCCCGCTAAACCTCGACCTCGGCATTCCCTTACCGCATCATTTTTTTACTTGAGCGATAGCTTGTCCGTGACCGGTGGACCGTCTCGCCTCACTTCTTGACCAGCAGCCTTGTCCGGTCCCGTCCGGCCTGGGCCTCGCGGAACCCGGGACTCTTCTCCAGGGCATCCTGATACAGGTTGAGAGCCCACCGGTGCTGCTTCTCACTTTCGGCTATCACGGCCAGCATGTAGAGCGTGTCAGCCCCCTCATCCATCTTCAGGGCGGTGGTCAGGCTCTCCTTGGCCCCCTGCACGTCCCCCAGGGCCATCTGGGCGTTGCTCAGGTTCAGTAGGTACTCCGGCCGTCGGTCCTCGTCCACCGCGGTTCTCAGGGCCTCGAACGCCTGATCGTACCGCCCTGCGGCGAAGAAGGTGCAGCCGATGTTGTTCATGGCGTCCGAGTAATGCGGGTCGACCTCCAACGCTAACTGCATCATGTGGATCGCTTGATCGTAATCGAACTCCCCCATGAAGCGCATGCATACCCCTATGTTGTTCAGCCCCTCGGCGAAGGCCGGGAACTCGGAGATGATGACCTTCAGCAGTTTGGAGGCGTCGCGATAGCGGCCCAGCCGCATCAGCGCCAGCGCCTTGGCGTGCTTCACCGGCAGAGCCTCCCCCTTGACCTCCATGCGGGCCAGCTCGGCATATTCCTGCCGCTCCAGACGTTCGAGGGCTGCGCGGTTGCGGGCCTCCGGGCAATCATCGACGTTCTTGAGCAGTCGGGCGCCCTCCCCTCCATAACGGTGGAACAGGGCCTCCAGGTCCAGGACCGTGCGGGCGTCGCTGGGTGCGTACCGCAGCGCCTCCTTGAGGGCCTCGGCGGCCTCTTCCCCCCTTCCCAGGGAGAGCAGGGCCCTCGCCCTCGATCTCATCAGCACCAGGTCCGAACCTTCCTTGAGACCCAGCTCCGCGACCTGCAACGCCTTCTCCCTCTGACCGCCAGCCAGCAGTAGGTCTGCCTCCTGTCGCATGCGCTCCTCCCGCTCTGCGGGCAAGGGATGTAGCAGGACCGGGTGGGGCCAGACCGGCTTTGGCCTTTGCACGAGGGCCTCCGGTGCCTCCTCCCTCACCTCTTCCTTAACCTCAGAAGGGGGCAGGGGCCTCTGCACGATCTCTGCCGCGGGGGACCCCTCGCAGACCGGGGTGACCGCTTCCTGTACGATCTCCACAGGTGTCATGGGTGCGCGCTCCGGCCCCTCCGTGGGCCGGTCCACCAGCTGTAGCCCTCCAGACCCTGGGGGCACCTCTATAGCCAGGTGGTCCTTGCGAACCTCCATCGGTTTGGGCGTCTCGGGGACCACCTCGAGCGCTCCAGGGGTCTCAAATTCCTGCAGGGACCTTTCCTCCGGCGCGGTTGCCGGTAGAACCTGATCGACCGAGACCACGCTGGTCTCGGGGGTCTGCTCCACCGCTTCCTCGGTCCTGGTCCCCCCGCCGGCCGGTGACATCGTCTGGTCTGGTACCTCGCCGATCGTCCCTTCGGTAAGCCCCGCTGGAATCTCGTGGGTTGGTGAGGGCGGTCCCTCCTGCACGGCAGCATCCCTGAGGACCTGTCCCTCGGGAACCTCGGCCGCTCCCGGCGCCTCCTCCCCCATGATGCGCTTCAGGGCGTTCCTCTCATGCCGAACCTGCTCCTGAGAGGGGTCCAGGTCCAGGGCGCGGTCCAGGGCGGTCAGTGCATCATCGTTCTTCCCCATATCGCGCAGGCAACTACCCAGGTGGGCCCATATGTCCGCCCGGGAGTCGACCAGGCGCAGCACGTCCTTCCATGCCTCGACCGCCGTTCCCAGGTCGCCCCTCTCCTCTAGCAGGCGGGCGATGTTGATCAGCGGGTCGGCGAAGTCCCGGTCCAGCACGATGGACTTCTCGAAGGATGCCTGGGCCTCGGTCAGGCGCCCCAGGCCCTTGAGCACCAGCCCCCGGTTGTTCCAGCCCCTCGGCTCCTGAGGGTAGCGTTGCACCAGGTCGTTGAATATCTTCAGGGACCACTCCAGTCGCCCGAGCTCGTACAGCGTGGCTCCCTTGTTCAGCAGGGCCAGGGCGTGCCTGGGGTCTATGCGCAGCACGTTGTCGTAGGCCACCAGCTCCTTCTCCCGGTCCTCCAGCTGATTTTGTATCAAGGCGATCAGGAACCAGGTTGCGGCGTCCCCGGAGCGCAGTTCGGCGGCCCGATTGGCAGATGCCAGCGCCTCCGTCGCCCTGCCCATCTCCAGTTGGTATTCGGCCTTCTTCAACCACAGCGAATCGTTGAGGGGCTTGATCTCAAGGGCCTGGTCCAGCACTTGCACCGCCCTGACCAGGTCGCCCTTGCCGCGCCTTTCCTCGGCCTCTTCAAGCAGCACCTCCAGCTTGCACACCGAGGGCAGGCAGGGTTCCCCCCGGTCCTCCAGGACCTTGAGGTCCTCCTTGACCAGCAGCGGCTCGTCCAGCCCATACTTCTGTAGCAGGGATAGGAACTTATCACGGTCGGCGTAGGACACCTTCTCCTTCTCCAGATAGTTCAGGGTACCGGTGTCCAATTCCTGTAGGGTCATAAAAACGGCGCTACGGCCCAGGGCCTTGGCCTCCTCCAGCAGGGAGCGCACGATCAGCTCGGGATCGGCGAAGTCCAGACGCGAGGCCAGTATGAGATAGCTCTCCTCCCCCTGCCCATGGATGATGAGGGTGCCCTGTTCTTCCTTGGCCGACTGTACGCGCACCCCGATGCCGTCTATTAGGGAGATCATCAGGTCTCGGTATTCAGCGGCGCCCAGCTCTCGTACGGCCGCCATCAGGCGCTGCCTCTTGTTCTGGTCCAGCTTCTCGGCCAGGTCGGTCACTGGCACCCCCTCCGCAGGCGTGTGATGGCGCTTTCGATATCGGTGGTTTTGGAAACGGCCTCGGCGGCCTCGTCCTCCCGCCCCATGTCCCATAGGACCTTGGCCAGCTGCAATTTGGCCCCTTCCGAGGTGGACGCCGCCGTCCTAAGCTCCTCGAGGGCCACGTCATGCTCCCCCGCCCAATGTCTGAGCATGGCCAGATTGGCCCGGGAGATCGGCTCCAGCTCGGACACTTGGGCCGCCCTGAGGTAGAGGTCCCGGGCCCTGGAGGCCCGTTCCACGAAGGCCTCCCGACGGCCCTCCTGGCCCAGGGGCAGGCGGGACACGTCCCGGGCGATGATGGCAAACAGGTTGCCTATGCGTAACAGGGCTCTGCCCCATCTTTCCCCCTGGAGATCCATCTGGTCCGGCAATGAGAGCAGGTCCCGGAGCATGGGACGAACCGGCAGATGCTCGTCCCCCATGAGGTGCAGTCCCACACCCATCCCGGCCAGGTACTGATCAAGCACGGTCGGCAGATGGGAGCGGTCCTCGGCCTTTAGTGTTCTCTCCAGCAATAGATAGGGATCCGATCCCTTGCCCAGCAGGACCTCCCCCTGGGAACTGGGGCCCACCCTCAGACAGGCACTGCGCATACCCAGCGAACGCTGGTCCGAACGGGGGTCGACCGCCCAATCACGGATGTAGACCTCTCCCCTGATCCTCTCCAAACATGCCGTGCAGACCATGGCCCCTTCCGATGACGGGGCGCCGCAGAAAGTGCAGACCATACGCATCCCAATGGTATAATGGCCACCCGAGATTAATCATTTATCGCCGACGAGGCTTTTCTGCAGAGCCGCTTCCCCATGTGCGGAAGCGCCCTTTCATACCCCAGGGAGGCGTAGTAACCCCGAACGCCCACACCGCTGGTCACCTTGACGCTGGTATACCCGGCCCTTTGGGCGGAATCCTCGGCCATTTTTAGCAGGCGCCGCCCGATGCCGCGGTGCTGCCATTCCCCGACCGACTCCCTAAGGCGGGCCATGCGGCCGAAGACCTTCAGTTCGCGGATGAGGGCTGCCTCGCCATCCGGCAGCCGCAGACGGACGTACCCGGCCAGAGCACCCCCTTCCAACACCAGGGAGATGAACTCCTCCCTTCCACCGGAGGCCTCGTAGCTCACCACCCGGGGAAGGATGTCCTCCGGGGAGTAATCCTTGATGCCTAGCAGCCCCACCTCCCGGCAACGTATGCACTGGCACGCGTACCCCTCTGACCGCAATCGTTCCTTCACCAGCTCCCTCAGGTGTCCTTTGTCCACCCCGGCCTCGATCAGCGGCACCGGTATGTCCCGCTGTATGCGCTGTATGCGCACGTACTCCGGGACCATCTTCTTCATCTCGGCGATGACCCGCACCGCCTCCTCGGTGGAGTATGGCCGGTACTCCCCTCCCACCCACAGATCGTAAAGCTGGGTGCCCTTGATCACCAGGGTGGGGTATATCTTGATCATGTCCGGCTGGAAGCGGGGATCGGAGAACATGGTGTGGAACGAGTCCAGGTCCTTCTCCGGGCTGGAGCCCGGCAGGCCTGGCATGACGTGGTAGCACACCTTCAGGCCAAGGTCCTTGGCGGTCCTTGTGGCCCGGACCACCTCCTCCACCCCGTGCCCCCTGTTGACCGCCGCCAGTATCCCATCGTCCAGTATCTGTACCCCTAGTTCGACCCGGGTGGTGCCCAACCGCATGCACTCCCTGGCGATCTCCGGCGTGAAACAGTCTGGACGGGTCTCCACGGTCATGCCGATAACCCGATGCTCGGCCCCCTCGTTCTTGAACTGCGCCTCATCCAGATCGAATGAATCGCATCCGTTGAAGGCGTCGAAGCATCGGCGTATGAACCAATCCCGGTACTCCGCAGGGCGGGAGGTGAAGGTGCCGCCCATGACTATCAGGTCGATCTTGTCGGTGTAATGGCCGATGGCCTCCAGCTGGTGCAGTCGGGACCGGGCCTGGCGGAAGGGATCGAACTCGTTGTACGCCGCCCGACGGGCCGCCGGCTCCTTGCCAGTGTAGGACTGGGGAGAATTGTTGTCCACCCCCCCTGGGCAATATGTGCACCGGCCATGTGGACAAGGGGATGGAGAGGTCATCACGGCGACGACCGCCACTCCACTTAGTGTCCTGACCGGCTTTCTGCGCAGTACCTCCCTCACCAGGTGGACCTGCTCCCTAGGCACCAGCGCTAGGGTCTCCGAGTTCTGCGGTACCCCGGGAAGGCCGTACTCGCCGCTCAGCTTGACCTTACGTCGCTGCAGCTCGTCCTTGTCCCTGATCTCCCCGGCCAATAGCAGGCGGATGAGGTGCTGGTGATATTCCAGGCGGCGGTCCATCCTGTACCCGGATCGCAATACCTGAATAAATCCTGCGCTTCAGCCGAAGTACACCCCGTTCTCCTTGGGGCGTTCGTCCTTCTCCTCCTTGGAGTCCAGGATGTCCAGGAATAGCACCGAGCGGGAGGGTACCACCCTCAATGCCCCCTCTTCCATGCATATTGTGAGGGCCGTGTCGCTGCCGTACTGCAGGTAGCCGACGAACTCCCCCTCCACCTCCAGGGTCCCGCCCCCTCCCAGGGCCAGCGTGAGGCGGTAACGGGACCCCCGGGTCAGCTTGGTGGGAAACTTCTGCTCCATGCTCACACCTCCTTGGCCAGGCGCTGCAGGTGCTCAACCGTTTTCCGGTACGATTGCATTGCCATGTCGACGTTGGCCTCGGTGAAGTTCCAGGCCTTGCCCAGGTCCCCGTACCTGATACGATAGCCTTTCTTCTTCTGCCCCTCGATCTCCATCGAGACATCCTCTAGTACGTCTATGGCCTTAAGCTTGTTCAGGTGTCGGTACACTGTGGGCTTTGTGGTGCCGAGATGGGCGGACAGTTCCTCCACCGCCCACACCCGGTTGAGGTTCCCCAGGAAGCACTCGGTGAACAGGCGGTAAGGGATGCTCTCCTGTATGTTGTTCACGTCGGTCTTGGGGTCGTACCCCTTGGAGATGTAGCCGATCTGCTTCAGGAACTGCAACGAAACGTCCTTGAGGTCCTCCACCGGGGTCAGGGGGGTGTTGCTCACAACGTTTAACTCGAACATAATATCAAAGAAGTCGATAAGATGCTTGGATAATTAAGAATTTGTAAATTACCTTCCTTAATAATTATCAGGTCCTTGGACCGGGTGAGCGTGATTGCGCATAGAGGTAGACTTAACGGGGTACAGTTGGGTAAAATACTTGGTATATTGTACGAAAAGGATTAATTTTACCTTAATGGGCAAAAATGATTTATATCATGCTCCGATGTAAAATATTAAAGTGATTTATCCATGGAGAAGAAGACTACTATAATAGCAGTCCTTATCGTGGCCGTGGTCGTCGTTGCAGCGATCGGCATATCGCTCATGACCAGCGACGGGAAGGACAAGGACACCATATACTGGTTGGCTGTGCCCCCGGTCAACCAGAAGGACCAGATTGCCCAAGGGTTGATCGACGGGGGAGTCAGCTGGGAACCGTACTGTTCCGATTCTATCCTATCGGGGGATGCGCACGCCCTCCTTTGGTCTGGGGATTTCTGGCCTAACCACCCCTGTTGCGTGGTGGCTGTCAACGCGGAGTTCGCGGATGACCATCCCGAACTGGTGGCCCGGACCGTCGCCGCCCACATAGAGGCCAATGAATGGATACTGGAAACCGTCGCCAACCAGACCGAGAACGCGGACAACTATACCAAGCTCATGCAGATGGGAGCGGTCTTCAGCGGCCGTAACACCAGCGTGGTCGCGGCGTCCATGGAGCACATGACCCTGCTCTATGATATCAACGAGGAACTGAAGGACTACCTGGTGGATTTCACCGACAAGTTCATCGCTCTGAACCAGACCTCTAACGCAGCGGTCGCTGCCCGCGGTTACTCCTCTACGGAGGACTTCATCGATACCTTCGTGGACGATACCTACATAGATATGGCCCTGAGCGGTAATCTGACCAAGGTCGAGGCCACCATCGGCACGGTGAGCTTGGGATACCTGCAGGGTGACCTGCATCAGTTCGCTCGCGTAGTGGCCTCCAATGTCACCATGTGGGACGGGACCGAATACGAGGGCAAGGACCTGTTCGAGCAGTGGGGAGTGGACGTGACCTCTCCCAGCCCGTACGCTAACGGGGCCTTCGAGATGCAGGGCTTTGACACCGGGGTCATCGACATGGGTTACCTGGGATCCCCGCCAGCCATCGTGAAGCACCTGAACGTGAACACCGATAACAGTGACATCAGGATCGTGGCACAGGTGAACACTGAGGGATCGGCCATAGTCGTCAACGCCGACATCCAGTCCATCGATGACCTGGGTGGGAAGACCCTAGGCACTCCAGGACCTGGTTCCATCCAGCACCTGATGTTTCTGGCCTTCGCCGAGGAGCATGGATTCAAGGTCAAGCTGTCTGGCACCTGAAACTACCCCCCAAACCTTTTTATTTATTTAACAGACTGAGGAAGGGCATGAGAGAGGAGATTGTTATTAGTCTGGATAGGGTCAAAGATTTCCTCAGTAAGCCTCTTATCAGGAATTCATTGTTGGCCGTCTTCTCCCTCGGTATGTTCGTCCTTACCTGGTGGGCCATTGCCATCTGGGCCAACATGGTATATCTTCCCGTACCACCACATGTTCTGGAGGCGTTGATCCATTCCTTTACCCATGTAGACCCTAACATGGGCACCAACATGTGGCAGAACATCTGGGCTTCCCTTCAGCGCTTCGGCCTGGGATTCGCCCTGGCCCTAGGGGTGGCCATCCCATTAGGACTTGTGATGGGCTATTCTAAGAAATTCGACGCGCTCGCGAAGCCTGTGGTGGAGGTATTCCGCCCCATCCCGCCCATCGCCTGGGTCCCGTTCTTTATTGCCGTCTTCCTATACTTCTGGGGACCAGTGATGGTGATATTCATCGGCGTGTTGTTCCCCCTGCTCTCCAATATTTATTTCGGGGTGAAGAGCGTGGAACCGATATTGCTCGATGCCGCCCGTACCCAAGGTGCGTCCCGGATACAGCTGTTCACCAAAGTGGTCTTTCCTTACACTGTCCCCTTCCTCATGACTGGCATACGCATCGGAATGGGGATAGGCTGGATGTGCATAGTGGCCGCTGAGATGATCGGTGGGCAGGGCGGGGGAGTGGGTTTCTATATTAATCTTCAGGGAACCGTCATGGGCCTCTATGACAAAATGTTCGCCGGCATGATAGTCATCGCCGTGCTCGGCCTGCTTACCACCGGTATCATGCAATACTTTGAGAACGTCACCAACCGGAGGATGGGTATAAGATGATACTGGAGATCAAGGACCTGAAGAAATCATTCCCTCAGAAGAAGGGAGAAATGGTGGCCATAAAAGATTTCGATCTCAACGTGGAGGAGGGGGAGTTCGTATGCATCCTAGGT
>CAZXTA010000023.1:0-16828 GCA_964642865.1 uncultured Methanomassiliicoccus sp.
TCACCATAGGGATGTTCAATATGTCACCGAACGAGCATTGGAATCGTCGCGGTCGTAACGATGGACCCTGTCTTTATGGCCGCGTTCAGATTCCGGGGCATCATCGGACCTTATGGAAAAAGGGGGAATGGGTTTGGTGGCGTCCATCACTTCCGGCGCATGAAGAACACCACCACAGCCGCTACGGCCATCACGACGATCAGAGCTATGATCATGCTCATGTCGGACCCTGCCGGGGAGGACAGTTCCGCCGATACGGGCAGGGACGCCGTGCCTTCGCCCAGCAGGTTCACCGCCACGATATGGTACTCGTAGGTGTTGCCCTCGCTCACGTCCTCATCCAGGTAGGAAAGGCTGGTGACCTCCTCCAAAAGAACGGCCGTGCCGCCGTTCATCGACCGATACATCTTGTACAGGGTGATGGCCGTGCCGCCGTCGTCCGGAGCGTCCCAGCTCAACTGGAGCACCCCGTCCGTCTCCACGACGATAAGACCGCTCACCTGGCCGGGAACGCCCGCGGGAACGACCGTCAGGTCCAGGGACCTGACCTCCTCCTCGTTCCCCACGGCGTCCACGGCGCGATACCACAGCGTGTAGGTCCCGGGAACGTCCAGGAACAGCTCCGCGGTGGCGTTGGCCCACTCCCCTGCACCTACCTTGATCTCGCGGACGCCCAGCCCGCTGCCGGCGTCGGTGGCGTTCAGCGTTACCGTCACCGAGTTCAGGTAGACGCTCCCGTCCAGTGATCCTGTGAGCGTGAGCACGCTCTCCGGCGCGGTGACATCGATCCTGCAGGTGGCGTTCACCATCGTCCCGCTGTTGTTCGCCGTGTCCACGGCGTAGCATTCCAGGAAGTACGTTCCAGTGGCATTGAAGCCGAACGCATCAGAATACTCGGACCATTCCCCTCCGTCGAGGCGGTAGAATATTCCCGCGACGCCGCTCAACGCGTCGCTGGCGTTGAGCGCGCACCTCGCGCTGCCATTGCCCCACCCCTCGTCGTTGAAGCCCGTTAGCCCGATGCTCACGGAAGGCGCGGTACCGTCGATGCATATCTCTAGCCCCCCTATCTCACCCTCGTTCCCGGCCAGGTCCACGGCGTAGTACTCCAGGAGGTTCACCCCCTCCAGAGAGATGGTCAGGGTGGAGCTGTAAGCGGTCCAGGTCCCTTCGTTCAGGCGGTAGTACATCCCCGCGACACCGCTCAACGCGTCGGTGGCGTCGAGGGCGACGGTGACCGGGGAGCGGTACCAGACCCCCTGGTCCGGCGCTGACGGTTGTGCGACGGCGACTGGAGCGGAGGCGTCCATGCGCAGCACCCGCTCCCGCACCTCCTCCACGTTCCCGGAGTTGTCCCTGGCCTGATAACGGATGACGTATTCCCCGTCATCCGGGAAGGAGAGCGGCGAGACGTACTTGGTCCACGCGCCTCCGTCCATGCGGTAGTACACACCCTCCAATCCGGAGCCTCCCTGGTCCGTGGCGCTCAGGGTCACCGTCACTGCGCCGACGTACCAGCCGTTATCGCCCGAGGGGCCGGAGATGGAGATGGAGGACACCGGGTCGATCTCATCGCCCTCGCCAACTATCACGATGGTCATGTCGGCGGCGTTCCCGGCCACGTCCATGGCGTAGTATTCCACGGTGTACATGCCGCCGGCCGGCCCCGCGGTGAACGGACCCGTATATACTGTCCAGGACCCGCCGTCCATGCGGTAGTAGGCCGCGTACAGACCACTGATCGCGTCGCTGGCGCTCAGCGTCACCGTGTATCCGTCCACCAGGGCGGAGACCGTCGGTTCGGTCCTATCTATCATCAAGGAGATGTTCCGTACGACCTCTACCGCATCGTTGTTACCGGTTGAGTGGTACTGCAGAAGCAGTTCGCCTTCCTGGCTTACGTTGAATTCTCCGGCATAGCTTGTCCAAGCACCATCGTACGTATAGTTCAGATATTGGACGCCCTGGGAGGTGGGGTCGTACACGATGAAGTTCACGTATACCGGGGAGACGTACCATCCATCATTCCCTTCCGTTCCCTCCAAGGAGACCAGCGTCAGGGGCGGGGCATCGGTCAAGTAGGCGTAAATCATGTCGTCCCATTCGCTCACGTCCACGAAAGCCCCGCAGTGCAGGTAGGGGGAGTAGAAGTGGTCCATGTCGATCGGGAAATATGCGGACATGCCGTGACAGAAGTCCGCCACCGGCGTATTGCGACAGGCGATGACCAGCGAAGAGGCGGCCGTGCCGTCCAACATGTCCAGGACCGCCTGTCCGGACACGTCAAGATCATCATCGCCGCAGAACATCATGCTGTATCCGATGAACTGGTACAGGTCCACGGTGTCCTCCCCGTAGGCTACGTCCAAGGAAAGCGAGCTGAGCCGGGCCCACTCCAGATATCCGGGGTCCGTCAGCCAGCATTGGTAAAGGTCGCTCAGATATTGTTCGAACGCGGATAGCAGCGCGCCGCTTTGCTGCAGGTCGTAGGCCGCCGCGCACTGCGTGATGTATTCCTCGTCATCCACCAGATGCATGAGGTCGATGACGTCGACGGCCGCGGCCTCGCTGCTCATCCCCGGGTCGCCCTGCAGGAGGGAGAGGAGGAGGGAGTAATCGTAATTGCTGGTCCAGCCGATGGTCTCCGAGACCACGGCGTACAGCGCCAGGTCGCCGAACTCCGCCGCCACCTCCATCGAGCCCATCAGGCAGTCGTCGAACAGCAGCAGGTCGATTGGCGCCCCGGTCACGTTGATCATGGACCTCAGGGCGTAGGACATCTCCGGCAGGTTCAGGATATCGTGGGAGGAGGAGTAGTCCACGCAGCACCCCGTCCATGCGCCGCCGTGGTCCTTCAGCACCACCATGTAGCGCTCGGCCCGGAAGGTATCAGCGCCCCAGAGCAGGAAGTCCTCCAGTGTGGCCTCGTCCCCCATGTTCACCTCGCCCAGGTCGGCCAGGGCGTTGGCCGCTGTGGGCGTCATGCCGTACTCCACGTAGAAACGCAGGCAACCGGTCCAGTCCCCGTAGCTGGTGTCGTACCCCGCTATGCGGTCGAACTGCACCACCACGCTCACCTCGGCGTCGCTGCCGACGAGGGCCATCTCCAGGAAGTTGTCGATCATGTACGGCTCCAGGTTGTTGTCCCCGTCCATGTAGATGAGCACGGTCCATTGCGCCTCCACCACCCAGATGTCCCAATCCCCAAAGTTATTGCTCTCGTTGGTCTCCTCCACATCGTCCTCAGGATCGAGGAGGAAGGAGATGTTGTGCATCCCCGTCCCGGAGATCACGATGGACAACGTCTCTAGAACGACAGAACTGCCGCTGGGCAGGTCGTCCACGGTCCAATAGCAGAAGGGCACCGAGTCGATCTGGCAGGTGACGTTGAAGCTGCCTGAGGTCGAGCCGCCGTCGTTGCTCACGATAATGAAGGAAGTGATGGGGCGGCCGGAGGTGACCTCGTCCACCAGGGTCCCGGAGCTGTCCTCCTTCCAGTAATCGGTGATGAGCAGGTCGGTTCCCCCCAGCACCGTCAGGGTCCAGCTGGCGTTGTCCCAGCTGGCACCGTCCCATACCCACACCTCCACCGGATGCTCCCCCTCGGCCAGGGCGCCGGTGTTCACCTGGAAGGAGCCGGAACCGTTGCAGGGCTGCGGCTCCCCGTCCACGATCCAGAAGTAGGTCAGCAGGTCGGGGTCATCGTCCTGCACGGTCACCGAGAGATCGAAGGTGGGGTCGGAGGTGGAGGGGTCGTGATCGGGGGAGCGGGAGACTATTTCGACAGGGTCATTGGCCACGGCTATGTCCTCATAGTATCCCAGTAGCATCTCGTCCCAGAGGGTGGTCTCCGTCAGCTTCATGCCCAGGGCGTGGTAGGAGCTGTCGTAATACCCGGGTTCCGCGAAGTAGACGGTGAGGCTAATGGCGTACAGCGCCTCCTCACCGCCCGCCAGGTCGTTGATCGCATAGAACACGGTGGCGTTGGCGGTGGCGTTGATGAGATCCCAGGCGTGCCGCCGCAACTGCTCGGTGGGGGCGTATGTTCTCAACTGACAGGCCAGGTCGTACAGGTCCAGGAAGTCGTAATAGAAGGCAGCGCTGGTGGACCAGGCCGTGGCGTAGTAGTTATGCTGCGCGCTCATGTTCACCAGCATCTCGCCCGCCGTGACGTTGGGGGCAAAAAGGATATCATCGATGCAGGAGGCGTTCACCACGGTCATGGAGACCTCGCTCAGGTAGTAGGCGGGGTCGGGGCTCGAGTACGATCTCACGTAATCGTCGGCGATGTCACTGGCCAGCGATAAAGGGGACATGCCCGGGTCCAGGACCAGGCTTTGCAATGACATCTCATAGTTCCAGCCCGGCCCCGGCTCGTTCAGTTCCGAGGCCACCAGGTAGGAGACGAGACCGCTCAGCTCCGCATAGGTCTCGACGTTGGCCATCTGGCAGGCGTCGAAGCCGATGACGTCCAGGAAGAAGCCGTCGAAGTACTCCTCCGCGTCGGAGATGGCCGTGCCCAGCTCCGGCACGGTGAGATGGTCCGAGGAGGTGTCGTCCACGCACACCCCGTACCAGTTGCCGCCGTGGTCCCAGAGCACCAGCATGTAATGGTATGCCGGGAAGCCGAAGTATCCCCAGCCTAGGAAGTCCAGCAGGGTGTCCGGCGAGCCCATGTTGACCTCGCCCAGGGTCTCTAGGGCGGAGGAGGTGTCGGGCACCATGCCCGTCTCCACACGGTAACGGTTGGCCCCTGCCCAGTTGTCATAACGGTTGTCGTAACCGGGGATGCGGTCCATCTGTACCACGATGTTGATCTGGGGAGTGGAGCCTACCGCCGACATCTCAAGGAAGTCGTCTATGCCGTAGCCCTCCAGGTTGTTGTCCGCATCCATGTAGACCATGAAGGTCCAGTTGGCCATGCCCTTGATGAGCAGGGAGTAATCGCCCTCCCCGCTCACGGAGTACACCTCGATGTAATACCAGCCGGCGATGGGAGTGCCGGTGTCCACCTGCTCCGTGTACTCCCCTGTCAGAGTGTTGTTATCGAGCGAGCATGCCTGCAGCTCGGTGTCCAGGTATATGTACAGGTTGAAGTTCACCCCGCTGTCCATGACCATGGTGACCTCGAGGAACTCATCGGCCTCCATGTAGATCATATAGAAGTCCCTGTTATCGTCCACATCGCTCAGGCTGTCAGCGACATGGTCCCAATTGTGCACCTCCACAGCATCGCCGAAGTCGTTGTTAGAATCGGGGGTGGCCGAAGCTCCACCGGTGAGAAGGAGCAGCAGGACTAGAAGGCCCAGGAGCGCGCCGGCTACGAGCAGGCTCTTGGCCGGTGAGAGCATGGGTGGAATGACTGGTTGGTGATAAATAAAGGTTCTTGGACCGTTCTCCATTATTAAACCGTGGGGATGCGCGGCCGTTGCAGACCTGATGAGCTTTATCCACAGAAGATGACAGATGATATGTTCGATCTCGCCATCCCATTTGATTAATATGAACAGTGACGTTAATGTGAGAGCATGCTGAACATCCGGGTGTGGCGTGCCATCGCCGTCATCGCCTTGGCCGCACTGGTGGTCGTGTCCACCTCGTTCGCTATATATGTGGTTCAGGATGAAGAAAAAGGGGACCTGTTGACCGTCCGCTTCCTCAACATCGGGCACGGCCTCTCGATCCTTATCACCACTCCGGACGACAAGAACATCCTTATCGACGCGGGCAGCTTTGACAATTTTAGATCCACCGTCGACTTCCTGGAGGAGCTTGAGGTGCCGAGGATCGACGCGTTCATAATCACGCACCCTCACCCCGACCACATATCCTTCGCCGTCGAGGTGCTGCAGATGTACGACGTTCTCAAGGTCTATATGCCCGGGAACGCGGACGACCTCGATCCGGACGGATGCGCGGAGGTCATGAGCGCCATCGCCGCCGAGAGTTGCCCGGTCTACACCGACACGACCTTGGACCCGGGCGACTATCTTGAACTGTCGGACGACGTGACCTTTCAGGTCATGTGGATCGACGCCAACGCCACGCTCATCAATGACAGCTGCATCGTCCTGAGGATGGATTATCGCGGGACTAGCTTCCTGTTCACGGGGGACATCGAGTTCGCCGCCGAGGCGGCCATGATGGACCTGGGCCTGGACCTGGACATCGACATATTGCAGGTGGCGCACCACGGGGTCGATTCCGGCACCACCCAGGAGTTCCTGAACGCCTCCACGCCCGAGGTGGCCATAATATCCTGCGGTCAGGGTTACGGAATACCTGAGGTGCCCCAGCCCGGAGTAGTGTCTCGATTGCAGGGCGTGCCCGTCTACACCACCATGTTCAACAGCATGGTGGTCGTAGAGGTGGACGACGATTATTCAGTTTTCTATGTTTGAAATAATCGGGCCATCATTGTTGGGTGATGATCCAAATAATTAGAATATTTCTAATTGGGTCTACGTTATTAATCAAAATCGTTGTTGAGTTCGTGTTTTCCTTAACAATTAATGCCACAGCAATGATATATCACCAATAATGTTCACCCATAGTAAATGGATCAAACCGAACAAAGACCGATCCTGGATATTACGGTATTTGTACTATCTTACAATCGCCCTCAATATCTGAGGGAGATGCTTTTGAGCGTGCTTTCTCAGACCAATTTGCCTGAGGAAATTGTCATTTTGGACAATGGCAGCGATGATGGGACCAGAGAGGCCGTTGAGGATCTGATCGGAGGAGCCGTGAGATGGGTCGGTGCTGATTACAATCATCAGTCATTATGGAATTTTAAAAGAGCCTACGGAATGAGCAAAAAGAAATATTTTACCATACTCCACGACGATGATCGACTCCTACCGACATTCCTGGAAACCGTGGTCGGCATCCTGGATTCAGATGTCGACCTGATCGCCATTACGACAAACGGTTATAGAATCGACGCCACTGGCTCACGTACATCTTATAATCTATTACCGGAAGAGTCGACTAAAATCCTTTATTTCCAGAACAGCGAAGAAGTGGCTATAAGATATTCGAATGGATTTGTTCCTTTCCCTAACATCGTCTATCGAAACGGATTTCCGCAGAAAATCATTATCAAAGAGGAGTTCGGTAAGATCTGGGATTGTATCTTCATCATTGACCTGGCCAGATATGGCAAGATAGCGATACTCGATGATCCGTTGTTCGAATACAGACATCACCCGGGTCAGGATTCGTCTTTATTCCCGGAAGAATTGCTACAACGTGAGGAAGAGTACATCATTGAGCTGACCAAGGGTCATCACAAGCATCGGCAAATATCAAAGAACATTAGAAACTGTCAATCAAAACGATATTCGAGATTGATCATGAACTCCATTGTTAAGAAGTTTAATCCTAGATTTTTCTTTTATGAGTCGAAGAAATATGAATACAAATTTGCGAGCGTTCCTTGTGTCATTGATCATTTGTTATTTGACAGGATCCGATATCATCGTGACAAGAAAAATTATAAGACCGGAAAGTAGGTTTGAATGAACGATCGATATTTCCTCGGCATAATATATAATATTATTTAAATAATAATTCCTTGACACCATTTTTCTAGGGAGGATGCGAAAATTACTTCACACGGATATTCTGTCTATATTCGATATCAGAAAATGGATGGATTGTCAAAATGAAGGCTTCCGATGCGGTCGTTGAGTATCTGATCCGCCATAACATCACCCATTGCTTCGACGTTGCCGGGGGAATGATAACCCATCTCCTGGACAGTTTGTCGAAGCGTGATGAGATACGGATCGTGTCAATGCATCACGAGCAGGCGGCCGCGTTCTGCGCTGAAGGAATAGCCAGGGCGACAAAGGGCAAAGAGATGGGGCTGGCGATGGGTACCAGCGGACCCGGGGCCACAAACCTGATAACCGGCCTATGCAGCTGCTGGTTCGATTCAATTCCCTGCCTATTCATCACCGGCCAGGTCAACGAATCGGAATTGAAAGGGGACCGCGACATCCGTCAGCAGGGATTCCAGGAACTGGACATCATCAGCATGGTCAAGGGCGTAACGAAGTATTGCGCACAGGTGAAGAGCAGTGAGACGCTGCTCCCGGAGCTTCATAAGGCCTGCTGCGAGGCCATGTCGGGAAGGAAAGGGCCGGTCCTACTGGACATAACGTTCAACGCGCAACGGGAAGAGATCGATGATGATATCGTGAATGAGTGGACCTCAAAGTCATGGGCATCGAAAGACACCGCCCCGGAGATCGGGGATCTGATGACTAAATTGGTCGCGCTTTGCGCCGGATCGCGAAGACCCTTGGTCTGTTTGGGAGGCGGGGCGATATGGGCCGATTCCTTTGAGCGATGGGTTGAATATCTCAGGGAACAAAAAGTGCCTTACGTGTCGACCCTGATGGGTTCACAGTTGCTGGAAAAAGATGATCACTATTTCGGAATGTTGGGTACCTACGGCCGGAGAAGCGCCAACTGGGCAGTGCAGAATTGTGACCTTTTACTTGTGATAGGATCTCGTTTGGACGTGCGGCAGACCGGCGCCAAGGCGGACGATTTCGCCCGCTACGCCATCATGGTCCAGGTGGACATCGATCCCGCGCAGCTCAACAATCGTATCATTGCGGATATGAGCATACAAAGCAGTTCTGAGAGATTATTCCTGTCTGCGATCGAGCGCGGCCTATCATTTGGCCAGACCCGGGAATGGATGTCGATATTGGACGAGAAGAGAACGCGCATGGAATTCGATGAATATGCATGTTCAGAGCTCACCCCGTGCAGATTGATCAAGATCATCAATGAACTGTCCGCAGGGAAGGAGATTGATTTCGTGGCCGATGTCGGCAATCACCAGATGTGGACGGCCAACCTGCTGGACCTGAACCATGGGCAGCGCGTTCATTTCTCAGGCGGATTGGGGGCCATGGGCTTTGGCCTGCCGACCTCGATATCCGTTGCCCTGAGGCGCGGTGGTAAGGTAATGAACATCACCGGCGATGGCAGCATCCAGATCAACATCCAGGAGCTCGACACACTGCGAAGGTTGGACCTGGACCTGACCATCATCGTCCTGAACAATTCCTCTCTGGGAATGGTCAAGAACTTCCAGGACATGTATTTCGGTGGGAACAATCCATCAACGATGGTCGGATACAGCAACCCGGATTTCGTTGCCGTGGCCGAAGGGTACGGGATCAAGGCCCGGAGGGTGGGCGGCATCGATGAGTTCAGAAGTGCGTTCGGATCGGCGCTGAGCGATAACCACCCCTCCCTGATCGAAGTGATGATCAAGGACGGCTATGAATGCAAGCCTCGGCTGGCCTTTGGCGGAAAGCTTGACGAGCAGTTCCCCCCGCTTAAGAGATGAGGACGGCCTCGAACGTCAATGGCCAGGCCTGGTTTCCAGGACGTGCCTTATCACTCGTTCTATCCCGGTGACCACGTTCACCGTCGGCGCGTATATCCTGCTCATGCGATCGATGTTGGGGACGTAGCGCGGTGGAGGGCCGGGCGTGACCGTCCCCTTCACTTCAATCTCCACCCCGCCGATCCTCCCGGCTATGATGTCGGCCAAATCCTTGATCGAAAGTTCCGGGCGGTCGTTGCCAGCGTTCAGGGTCTGATCCTCTGCGTAGGCCAAGGTCTTCAGGAGCATGACGGTGAGGTCGGATTCGTAGCAGAACGATCGTACCGGCCGACCGTCACCGACGATCACTATCCTATTTTCCCCGAGCCCGGAAGAAATGAACTCGGGCACGGCGAAGCTGGAATTCAGGTCCTGATTGGGCCCGATGAAGCTAAATCCCCGCAATATAGTGAACGGGAGGCCGGAGGACCGCACCATGAGCTCCGAGCAGCGTTTGGCCTCTCCGTAACCAGAATCCCTCTGGCTGATATCTGGAGCTCCCGTGTATCCCTCGGGGATGCGCCTCAGGTCGGGTGGCTGCACGCCGTAGACCGCTCCGCTGCTGATCAGAAGGAAGTTCTTCACCTTGTTCCTCAAACCCAACATAATGGCCTTCTGTGCAAGATTGACGATGTCCACTATGGTCGTGGACGGCGAGGCGTTGTTGATCCGGGGGTCACAAGGGGAGGCGGCGTGAACGATGTAATCGATGCGGGCGGGGTATTGGTCCATCTCCTCTGTGAATATGACATCGACCTCCGGACCAAGCCGGTCACCGAAGACCTCCGCGACCTTGCGGGGTTCCCTGCTGGTTAGAACGAGCTTGATCCTATGACCGCTCTTGTTGGACCAAAGGAGCGATTCGGTGAGCTCCCTTGCTAAGAATCCCGTGGAGCCAGTAATCAGAACGGTCGATCCGTTCAGCGAATCTATCTTCGTCCGGCATTTGGCCATGATGTTGCTGACGTCCTCCTTCACGACCGAGCTCAGTTGGGGATTCGGACCTGCGGGCACGGGATCACTTCCTGAAGAAAGACCTGACCTGTTCCGCGGAGTAGTGCACCATATTTTCGTTCAACCCCTGATGCACTCCGACCCACAAGCAATCGTTCATGATCCTGTCCGTATTGACCATCGTCCCGACCGCTCTGTACGGGACGCCCGTCATGCAGGGCTGTCTCAACAGGTTCCCTCCGAACAGCAGTCGGGTACCGACCTTCTTGTCGTCGAGGTGCACCTGGAGGTCCCTCCGGTTTCCCTCATCTACAAGAAGGGGTATACCGAACCACGACGGCTCGGACCGGGCATCCCATTCCGGAAGGGTTATCTGACGGACGTCCTGCAAAAGGTCGTACATCACCCGGAAGTTCCTTGCCCGTGTACCCAGGAATTCCTCCAGGTGATCGAGCTGGGCCACGCCGATCGCGGCTTGCAGGTCGGTCATCTTCAGGTTGTACCCCAGGTGACTGTAGACGTATTTGTGATCGTAACCGAACGGCAGCTCGCCGAACTGCTGGCTGAACCTCTTTCCGCAGCGGTTGTCCCTCCCCGGCTCGCATGTGCAATCCCTTCCCCAGTCTCTCAGCGACACCATGATCCTCATCAATTCATCGGAATTAGTAGCGACCGCGCCCCCCTCGCCGGTGGTGATGTGATGCGCTGGGTAGAAGCTGAAGGTGGAGATGTCCCCGAAGGTGCCCACCCTCTTCCCATCGTACCTGGAGCCCAGGGCGTCGCAGCAGTCCTCGATGAGCCAGAGGTCGTTCTTCCTGGCGAACTTCGTCACCGTTTCCAGGTCGAAGGGGTTGCCCAGGGTATGGGCCAGGATGATCCCTCCCGTCCTGGGGGACAGAGCGTCCTCCAGGGCGTTCACGTCCACGTTGTAGGATGGCAGGGAGACGTCGATGAACACCGGCACCAGGCCGTTCTGCAGGATCGGTGCGACCGTGGTCGGGAACCCCGCCGCCAGGGTGATGATCTCGTCCCCTGGGCGTAGCGCCCTATCGTTAAGCGATGGTGACGACAGCGCCGACACCGCGATGAGGTTGGCCGAAGAGCCGGAGTTGACGGTGGCCAGATGCTCTACGCCCAAGAATGATGTCAGCTCTTTCTCGAACACGGAATTGAAGCGATCCGCAGTCAGCCAGAAGTCCAGGGAGGCGGACAGCAGCATCGCCATGTCCGTGCCGTCGAACAACTTCCCGGATACCGGGACCGGGTCCTTGCCCGGCCGGAAAGCCCCCTTGCGGTGAACTTCTTCAAAATAGTCCCTACCCAGTTCCAGAATCTCCCCGCGTATCCTTTCCGCCCTCTCAGTGCGATCGAGCTTCCTGTTCCCTTCCAACTTTTTCAGCTCGTCCTTCATGGAGATGGCCTCCAGAATGTCTCGATCTGATTATTGGTGATCTTGAACATGTCCTGTCCTTCCGACCAGGCTTTGTACCAGTCTACGGTGAATCCGATCGCCCTGTCCATGTTCAGTCGAGGATGCCAGTCCAGTGATGACTTGGACTTGATGCAATCCAGGCGCAGCATCTTGCTCTCATGATAGTTATCGTCCGGAACCACCTCTATAGGGATCGTTCTTCCCCAGGCGGCCATCATCATCTCCGCCACCTGCCGCACCGTCGGCATCTTGTCTCCGTCAGGACCGAAGTTCCAGGCGTCTGCGGTTTCTTCCTCGCCCTCCAGCATTTTGGTCGCGAGCAGCAGGTATCCGTTGAGAGGGTCGAGCACGTGCTGCCATGGGCGTATTGAATCGGGGTTCCTCAGAACCAACGGTTTTCCGCTGGTCAAGCATCCTACGATGTCCGGGATTATGCGTTTGTCCGCCCAGTCCCCGCCCCCGATGACGTTCCCGGCTCGGGCGGAAGCGACCTTCGGGCTTTCCCTGAAGAAGGATCGCCGATAGCTGGATATGACGATCTCCGCCGCCCCCTTGCTGGCGCTGTACGGGTCACTGCCTCCCAGGCGGTCTGTCTCCTTGTAACCATAATCCTGTTCGAGATTCTCGTAGCACTTGTCCGAGGTGATGCACACACACGCCTGTACCGATCTGGTCGAGCGCATCGCCTCCAGCACGTTGGCCGTCCCCATCACGTTGACGTCGAACGTTTCGATGGGGTCCAGATATGAACGGATCACCAAGGGCTGCGCGGCCAGGTGGAACACGACCTCCGGTTCTTCCACCTTCATGACCTTTTTCAAATGTCCCAGATCGCGCACGTCCCCGGTGACGTTCTTGCATCTGTCCTCCAAACCCGTCCCCACGAAGAAGGAAGGGGCGGACGGAGGTTCCAAAGAGTAGCCGATCGGTTCAGCGCCTAGTTGGAGCAGCATGGACGTTAGCCAGCCGCCTTTGAAGCCTGTGTGACCGGTCACCAGGACCTTCTTGGAACGCAGTGATGACAGGGATTGCACGATGACCGCCCTCACCATATCTTCCAGGGCGCACTGCCCTTGTTCCAGGCGTCGTTCAGAAGGTTCTTGTCCCTCAGGGTGTCCATGGCCTGCCAGAATCCCTGGTGCTTGTAACTCCTCAACTGGTTCTCCTGGGCCAATCTTTCCAATGGGGTCCTTTCCCAAATGCAGCCGTCCCCATCGATGTAATCGAGCACTTCCTTTTTCAGCACGAAGAACCCGGCATTGATCCAGGACCCGTCGCCCTTGGGTTTTTCAATGAACCTCTTGACGGAATTGTCAGCACCGAAATCGATTATCCCGAACCGCCCGGGGGGCATGACCGACGTTAGGGTCGCCTTGCGTCCGTGCTGATGGTGGAAATCCACCACTCGGTCGATGTTGATGTCCGCCACACCGTCACCGTAGGTGAGCATGAACTCATCACCGTCGATGAATCGCTCCACCCGCTTGATCCTCCCCCCGGTCATGGTCTCGTCGCCAGTGTCCACCAAGGTGATCTTCCAGGGCTCGCACACGCTATCGTGTATCTCGACCTTGTTCCCCTGGAGATCGTAGGTGATGTTCGAGTTGTGCATGAAATAATTGGCGAAGTATTCCTTGATCACATAACCCTTATAACCCAGGCAGACGACGAAATCGTTGTATCCGAACTTGGAATAAATCTTCATGATGTGCCAGAGAATTGGCTTTCCCCCGATCTCGACCATCGGTTTGGGTTTGATGACCGATTCCTCACTTATCCTGGTGCCCAAGCCCCCAGCGAGTATCACTACCTTCATAGAAGTCGTGACGATATCAGGCAATACGATGATATGACTTTTGTTATGTTTCCATGCGTCGATTGATTTATTTTATTACATTGGCCTTATCATCAATAAAAATACCATTGGTGCCGTTGGAATAAATAAGGCGATAATCCTTTTGTTGCATTGAATCGATCAGCTCCTTACCTCTTTGATTGATTTCCATCAATAGTAATTTTGGCCTAAATTTGTGCCAATCTCCACCAGCTATGACCTCTTCTTCGTAACCTTCAACATCGATGGACATAAAGTCGATTGATTGTTCAGATATATACGATTCAAGAACGTCCTTTAATGTGTTCACATCAATGAGCAATCGCGATACTAATCTCGCCCCAAGTGATTCTATTGCGCTCTCCGCCGTTTTTAGATTGAACGTAGAGAGCGAGTCTGGATCTAGTAAATAGAAATACATTTCCCCTTTTTCCTTCCCCAAACCAACATTGAGGTTGATGTCGTTTATCCTTTCTTGTTGTAAGAGGTTAAACAAAGTTGGGTTCGGCTCGATGTTCACACCTCTCCATCCTTTATCGTAGAATCTCTTCGTGTTGTTAAGTAACTGGGGATGATTGGCGCCCACATCGATGTAAAACCCTTCTTGGCTGCACCCGAGGATGGCATCGATGATAAGATCCTCATGATATTGACTAAATGATCCGATGGATGGGTCAGTTACTATAATCGGGGAAGAGGTTGTTTCACATCCCCCCATTACGCGTCTTACTGATCTCTGAAGAAAAGGGGGAGTCAAGCTTTGTATCATTTTAATATAATTCATTTGGTAGACCTAGGTTATTAACATGATGAAGATATAAAAATTTTATATAGCACTAAATATGGACCGTGCACACTTTTAGGTGAACTACAAAATTATGGTCAATTTAGATAAAAATCGGTCATTCCATTCAATACTCCGGAAAAGCTTAGTTTAATTCAATGAGGGATCATTCCAGCAACCCCTTCAGTGCTCCCCCTATCCCCTTACCTAAATCTTTTAGATTGCGGATATAGATGATATTTTCAGGCTTCATCGTGATTTTTTTGGGTTCGGAACCCTGGGGTATTTTACGCAACAGGTCGGCCAGCATGGGGAAGATGTTATACTCGTCCATGACCCGCCGCTTGGCCTCCTTAAGCGAGTCCATGTGTATTTCCCTCTTTTCGGAGTAAATGATCTTTTTGATGGTGCGTAGCGAACCGTCGAAGTCACATATGTCGATTGTCTGGTAGGACTGATCCGGCAGGTAATCTGAGATGTTGGGACATCCATAATAGATTGGATAACTTAGGCCTAGAATCGGATCGGCGAGCTTTTCGGACCAGTAATCAGGATAGATACTGTTCTCCAGGGCGATGTGGTATCGATATCTACCTATGGCATCCCATTTGTCCTCCAACTCCATGTTACTGGTGATGAACACGTCCAGGTCTCCCTTAAGTTCCTTCTCCAGCCGTTTGACGAAATCCAAACGAACCCGGTGACCTTTGGTCAGGGTTTTATCCGAGGTTATGACGGAGACCAATCGATCCTTCTTCGGGTCTGGTATCGACCGCAACTCGTCATAGTCTTTGGTATGCTCCTTCTTCCATCCCTTTTTCTGGCTGTCCCAACGCATACCAATCAGCCAGGGAAGGGCTGGCTGGGTGTGGACCACCCTCCGATGGATCAGGTTCCTATGACAGCTGATCACGGTATGGAACTGATGCAAGAAAATTGGATTGTAGGATCGTACGCTGGGCGGTTCTCCGGTCATGAATACCGTATGTTCGGGCGGGCAGCGACAAGTGGTGGTGCGCGGAAGCATCTCCTCTACTACCCAGAAGTCGCATTCATTCATATTTTGATTGAACATGAACTTGAATTCTCCCCATTGATACGAATCCGCCGGGGTCTGTCGCCCCCAGGGAAAATTAAGGACCTGGTTGTCGAACTTTACCGTGATCATCGCACAACTCTTGGCCGGATATGTAAAAGCATGTTATTTATTCACCACTGATTCAAATACCAACGACACCGGATAGGGAAAGTTACGTAACCTCTTCACTATAAAGGGCGAACCTCTATTTGCGTTGATGGCGCTGACGAATTGAATTATCGATTGGCTATGTTATTTCAATCGCTGCTTATTGTACCAATCGATGGTTTCTTTGAGCCCAATCTCGAAATCGGTCTTGGCCTGGAAACCGAATCCGCTCCGGGCCTTTTGAGTGTCTAGGCATCTCCTGGGCTGCCCATCCGGTTTACTGGTATCCCATTCGATCTTACCATCGAAATCGCTGAGCCGACATATCATCTCACCAAGGTCCTTTATTGATATCTCCTTTCCCGCACCCAGGTTGACGGGATCGGATTTATCATACTTCTCTGTCGCCAAAACTATGCCTTCGGCACAATCCCTAACAAAGAGGAACTCTCTAGTTGCCTTCCCAGTGCCCCATAGCACGATCTTGCTTTTGCCGGCCACCTTGGCCTCATAGACCTTTTTGATAATGGCTGGAATGACGTGGGAAGAGTCGGGATCGAAATTGTCCCCCGGACCGTAAAGATTGACCGGAAGCAGGAATATGGAGTTGAACCCATATTGTTTACGGTAGGCTTGAGATTGCACCAGCATCATCTTCTTTGCCAGACCATAGGGAGCGTTGGTCTCCTCCGGGTAACCGTTCCAAATGTTCTCCTCTTTGAAAGGAACCGGAGTGAATTTAGGGTAGGCACAGATGGTCCCTGTAGCAACGAACTTGGCCACACCATTCAGTCGAGCCGCTTCCATCATCTGAATCCCCATCATGGCGTTGTCGAAGAACAGTGTCGCCGGATTCTCCATGTTGAACCCGATACCACCGACCTTTGCCGCCAAGTGGATCACTATATCGGCGTTCTTGGAAATTGAGAGGCAATTGTCCATTATCCTTAGATCCATATCCTTGGACCGGGGCACGATTATTTGGGACCGGTCAACTCCCCTTTCTTCCACCAGCTTCTTTATGATGGCGCTACCGAGGAACCCGGCCCCGCCTGTTATCACTATACGCTTTCCATCACAGAATTCCATTTAATTCGCCCCCCACCAGCGGTTCGGGAATTTTGATCTAAGGACGCGCTCTCCATCTCCGATCGGTTCCAATCCGGCCGCAGACATGTCGGCGTCGACCATTATCCGGACCAGTTCTTTGAACTTCACCTGAG
>CAZXTA010000024.1:0-16565 GCA_964642865.1 uncultured Methanomassiliicoccus sp.
CACGGATTGATGCAATGGAGGGGGACGTATATGGAATTTGACGAGGGGATCATGAGGGAATATTAGAAGAGGTAGCGGGGGGTCGATTTGAACGACCGGTCTCCGGGTTATGAGCCCGACGGGATGTCCTGGCTACCCTACCCCGCTCTGGTATTTTCCTATCATGCGTACCCCGGTTATAAACCTTTCTACCCGGGGGAAGGACTGGTTCAGAAGAACTTGCGCAACTTCATGATGTCTTCTGTGGGGCCTTTAATGACGATCTTGCGTAGGGCCCAGGCCTTCATTGGCCTCATCTTGCCAGTGAAGAGGTCATCGATGGTCTGGGGGTCCGAGAACACTTGAATGTCCGGGCATTCCAGCAACCCCTCGTCAAAGTGCATGATGCAGTTGTCCTTGAGCAGAAAGGAGTAGTGCTCGGTCCCCAGGTCGATGTTGACCTTTTTCTTTAGTTCGCCGACCTCATTACGGAGATCGACGTCGCAACGCATCCTCTCGTTGAACTTGTCGATAGCGTTCAATATGTGGTCCTTGGTCGCCATGGGGTCACTCCCAGTCGCTCAGCTTAGAAATCTTGGACGCGCTCAGCAATCCCTTGGCTGTCGCCCACGACCTCCGGGTATGGGGTGGCAAATCTCCCTTCTCCCTTATCCACTTTTCCAGAAAGTCCCTGGTCCTGGGGTCCGAGGCGTAGCCGCTTCCCACATCTCCCAGCTCCTCGCTGATGCGCCTCATCTCTCCGTCCCGGTGTACCTTGGCCACGATGGAGGCCGCCGAGACCACCGGATAGTTCTGATCGGCCTTGTGCTCGCACACCAGCTCCATGCGGCTTTTCATCTCTCGCATCAGGGCCAGCTTGAAATGGTGCTCGCTGACATCGCAGGCGTCCACGAAGGCCTTGTGCGGGCGAAGCTCGTCCAGCAGCGAGGCGAAGGCCCTGATCTCCAATGTGTTCAAGGAGATCGATCCCCTGCGCTCATCGATGGAGCCTGGACCGATGATGATAACCTTCCAGGAGGAGTGGGCCTTGATAAGCTCGGCCAGCCTCTCCCTTTCCTCCGGCTTGTGGAGCTTGGAGTCCTTCACCCCCCACTCGCGGAACAGGCGGTCATCCTCCACCAGCACCGCGGCCACGACCAGGGGGCCCATGACCGGGCCCCTGCCAGCTTCGTCAAGGCCGCATATCATTAAAAGGGGAATTTACATGGCGTATAAATGATTGTTGAGAGGTGGTCCACCACAGACAACGTCATTTACCAAATAAATTGTTGATGGGCTAAAATATAAAGAGTATTCCCCGATGAAGGGAGCGGTGATGTGAATCTCTAATAGCGATGTTCAGAACCGACACCTGACCAACGGATTCAAGTTGACCCGGGTGGGGGTCACTGGCGTCAAGAAGCCAGTGCGGGTTCATCGGGATGACAAGGACACCTACCTCAACTGCGATATCGATGTATTCGTGGACCTGCCCTCTACCCAGAGGGGGTCGCACCTCTCCCGGAACCTGGAGGTCATCGCCGAGATAGTTGAGCAGGGAGTGGCCCAGCCCATCAAAGGATTGGAGGTGCTGGCCGCGGACATCTGCCGCAAACTGCTGGATCGTCACGATTACGCGTCCTATGCCGAGGTGCGCATCAACGCCGATTACTTCCTGGAGCGCACCCTGTCCACCGGGCGAAAGAGCATAGAGTCCTATAAGCTAATAGCCAAGGCCTCCAACAAGCGCGGCGATGGCCTGATGAAGATGATCGGCGCTCGGGTGGTGGGCATGACCGCCTGTCCCTGCGCCATGGAAACGGTGGACGAGATACAGGGCAAGACCGTCAAACAGGAGGGTTGTCTTCCTACCATCTCCCACAATCAGAGGAACGTGACCACCGCTATGTTGGAGGTCCCTGAGAAGTTTGACGTGGAGGCCGACGACCTGATCGAGATCGTGGAGGCCTCCTTTTCCAGCCCGACCTTCGAGATACTGAAGAGGGTGGAGGAGGCCCACGTTGTCATCACCGCCCACCGCAACCCCAAGTTCGTGGAGGACGTGGTGCGGGACAACCTGGCGCTTATTTTGAAAAGGTTCCCGCACCTGCCGGACGATACCATCGTCACGGTCAGCAGCGTGAGCGAGGAGTCCATACACAAGCACAACGCTATGGCCGAGAGGGTCACCACCTTGGGGGACCTGCGTAAAGACCTGGTGTGAACATGCGTTACAAGGCGGTGGTGTGCGACGTGGATGGCACCATCACCGATTCCCGCAGGGCCATTCAGACCATAGGGATAGAAATGCTGAGGAATGTACAGGATGATGGGTACATCGTCATGCTGGCCAGCGGTAACGTGCTCCCTATAGCCTATGGCCTGTCCACCTTCATTGGGCTGAATGGCCCGGTGGTGGCCGAGAACGGTGGCATGGTCTCATACCGTGATGAGGTCTACCGTCTCTTTTCCAATGAACTTCCTTTGAAAGCCTACGAACACCTGCGCCAGCTCATGCCGGAGGTCCGACGCCTGTACACCGATCAGTGGCGACAGACCGAGGTGGCCCTTTTCCGCGACGTGAACCTGCAAAAGGTCCAAGAGGCGCTGCGGGACTGGCCCCTGGAGGTGGAGGCCACCGGCTTCGCCATTCACCTCATGGAGAGGGGGCACAGCAAGATGGCCGGGGTGATCAAGGCCTGTGAGCTATTGCGGTTGGACCCTTCTGAGGTGGTGGCCTTCGGGGATGCGGACAATGACGAGCGCATGCTGCGGGAGTGCGGTTACGGGGTGGCGGTGGGCAATGCCTCGGAAAAGGCCATGATTGCCGCGAACTACGTGGCTGATGGTCACCACGTCGAGGGCGTGCGTGAAGGCCTAGAACATCTGGGAATGCTCTGACGGGCCAACCTTTTTAAGGTCCGGAGAGAATAGAAAATCATGGAAGTTCTGGGCCTCTGCTCTTATTGCTCCAGACCGGCCAGGTACAGCTGCGCCATGTGCGGGAGACCAGTGTGCGAGCATCATTTCGACCGGCATTCCCATCTTTGCCAACAATGCTCACCGGACCTCAGAAGGGGTCGGGGGCACCAGGGTCCGCCGGAGAAGTGGCTGCTGCACTGATTCATAGAAGCTTCTTGGCCGCCGCTTCGTCCAGATCGATGGACCTCAGCATGTACTTAAGGGCCTTCTTGACGATGATGACCTTGGTCTGCTCGTCCAGGTGCTGCTCGTAGACCACCGGGGCCTTCTTGTAATACTCCACTCCGAACTCCGAAAAGTAGTAAGTGGCGTTCTCCGGGTCCACCTGGGCTGCCTTATTGTAGCAGACCTCGGCGTCGTTGAACAGTCCCATGTCCATTAAAAAGGCCCCCCAGCTCTGGTAGATGAAGGGGTTCTCGGGGTCCAGCTCCGAGGCCTTCTTGTACAAGGTCACGATATCCTCCGGGGTGACCTTGGGAACCAGCACCGCAGCGTCGGCCTTGGCCAGGTAGGCCGATGGGTCGGTGGGCTCGGTCTTTATCGCCTTATCAAATTTGGAGAGGGCCTGGGAGTACTCCCCCTCGTCCATGAGTTGATAGCCTTGCTTCATCAACTTGTCAAAGTCACCACTTGCCATAAAATCACCAATCCGAATAATAGATGGTATGAGATAAAGCTTTCTTAGTCCAGGGCCAGACGTCACAGGTTGCGCAGGAAGCGGTTGCCCTGGTCCACCAGCACCACCTTGGAGGCGATGGGCTGGTCCGTCAGCTCGAAGGCCATGATGATGACCCTGTCCCCCACCTTCACCAGGTGGGCAGCGGCGCCGTTGATGCTGATGATGCCGGAGCCCCTCTTCCCCGAAACGACGTACGTCTCGAACCGGGAGGCGTTGTCCACATCGGAGACCAGCACCTTCTCCCCCGCCCAAATGTCCGCCCGGTCCAGGAGGTCCTGGTCTATGACGATGCTCCCCATGTAACCAGGTTCGGTGGCGGTGACCGTGGCCCGGTGGATCTTGCCTCTCAGGAGCTGCCTCATGGCACTAAGCAAGAAAAACTCCTTATTGAAGCTTTCCCTTGGGGGCCCTGTGGACCATTTATGAGAAGGTGATGTGAGCTATTCATATCTGGTACTGCATAATACGTTAGGGAACGATGACGATCTACAAGATGACCTACAACGCGGGGAGGGAGAGTGTCACCTTGGTCAACCATGGCTGCAACTATTCCTGCAGGATCTGCTCTTATCGTCTCCGAGAGGGGATGGAGCCGAAAAGGTTCTTCCAGGCCCGGGAGGTCGAGGGATACTTGATGGAAACGAACCCCTCCATGGTCATGATCATGGGCGGAGAGCCGACAACCTGGTGCGATCTTGATCGCATCGCCAGGTTCTGCAAGGATGAGCTGCAGGCTTATGTTAGGATCCCCCACAGCAACCTCTCCAACCTCCCCCCAGCGGAGGTGGACCAGGTGGGCGTCAGCCTTTTCGCCATCGGCAAGCGCAAGTACATCCAGCTGACCGGAGGGCAGAACAGCCGTGTATTATCTAACATCTACAAGGTTTATGACCGGGGAACCATGCTGGCCGTGTCCACCATCCTTATACCGGAATTCATCGGGACGGATGAGGTGGTCAGGATCGCCAGGTTCTTAGCTGAGATCGACGACATGATACCTTTTCACGTGATCAGTTATCTCCCGGTCCCGGGCATGTCCTGGAGAGGGCCTAACAGGGAAGAGATGAACGAAACGGTGGAGGCCTGCCGCGAAGTGCTGCGGAACGTCACCGGCACCTACATGACCGCCGCCAGCCTGTTCACCCGCATGGACGAGGCCTACCTGGCGCAGGACGTGCGCATAGCCTAGGTAAGGCTGTGTACGAGTTCTGTACACGGACCATCTGCCCATAGTACGCTTGGGCTTGTGGTCGTTCCGTTGGCCAGGCCGGCCGAGGCGGATGCTATCAGTACAGACGGCCTTTTTCGCCCCATGCCGACCTTGCTGGCCCCGTTTCAGCTGGCGAGCCTGCCCACCATGTTCGCGATCAGAGCGTCCGTTCGTGCTAATGGCTCGTCGTGGACGGCGCGTCGAGATCGGGCCATGCACGGCGTATACCCGTGTCACGCCGAGGCCTATCTACGGTCCAATTCACTTCCTAGGATCGCCGTTCCATCACAGTTCTGCAAGAACCGATTATCTTGACATTGTTGGACCTCAAGATGTCATCGTACTCGAGTACCGCCTCGATATTGAACACGGTCCTCATGTTCTCTCGGGTGAGGACCTCCTCCGGAGTCCCGACCGCGAAGACCTTGTTTTCGTGGATCAGTACGATCCTGTCGCAGAACTTGACCACCATGGGAAGGTCGTGTGACACTATGACAACTGTGAGGTCCTCCTCATCTGACAATCTCCTTACCAGGTCGAGTATCTCGAACTGATGGTTTATGTCCAAATGCAGGGTGGGCTCGTCCAATAGGATGATCTCCGGCTTTTGTGCGATGGCCCTAGCTATGATTACGCGTTGGCGCTCCCCGCCGCTCATGGTATTTATGAGCCTATCGGCGAAGTCCGTGATGTTCGTCTTCTCCATAGCCTCTTCCACGATGCAGGTGTCCTCCGACGATTCTCCATGAAAACGGTCCATGAAGGGCATGCGGCCCATCGCCACTATGTCCCTTACAGAGAATGCGAACCTTATTTCGTTGCTTTGCGGGACCACTGCAATGTGCCTCGCTATTCTCCTCTTGGATATGTCCTCCAGGTCCGAACCGTCCATGAGCACCCTGCCAGCATCTGGATGGAGATTGCGATTGAGCAGTTTCAGGAGTGTGGTCTTACCGCATCCGTTGGGCCCCAATATTCCGACGATCTCTCCTTTCTCGACCTCCAGGGTCACGTTCTGCAAGACGATTTGCTCTTTGTAGGAGAAACAGATATCCTCGATGGTAAGCATCAATCCCACCCCATCTCATTGCGCCTTCTGCGCAATAGGTAAATGAAATATGGTGCACCGACCAGCGATGTCACTATGCCTATGGGTAGAATGCCAATATTAGGAGCTATCACTCGGGAGACATAGTCGCACATCATCACGAATGCCGCACCACCCAGCAGTGTCGCGGGAAGCAGGACCTTGTTGTTCGGTCCCATCACGATACGCAGGATGTGAGGAACGACCAGTCCGACGAAGCCGATGACGCCAACGAATGACACTGCCGCGGCGGTCACGAGCGCGGATGAGACCAAGAGTTGAAGCCTTATCTTTTTCACCTCAACTCCGAGGTCCTGCGCGTGGGCATCTCCGATCATCATCGCATTGAGGTCGCGGGAGCAGGATATCATGATCATGCATCCTGCAGCGATGAGCGGTGCCACGATCATGATATTGTCCCAGTGGGCGTTGGTCAGGTTACCCATCGTCCAGTATACGATGCCCTGCATCTCATCCCCCGCCAGGTACGTTAATAGTGATACGAGGGCGGACAGGAAGGACCCTACGGCTATGCCTGCTAGAAGAAGTGTTTCGGTAGGCACGCGCCCGCCGACACGGGAGATCGAATACACTAGGAACAGCGTCCCCATGCAACTGATGAACGCGAGCAGAGGGATCATGAACAGCGAGGGCAACCACGATATCACAAAGGTGAGGCCGATCGCGGCTCCCAGAGAGGCCCCTGATGATAGGCCCAATATGTACGGAGAGGCCATGGGATTTCTGAACAATGCTTGCATGACCGCTCCCGATATCCCTAACCCGGCCCCGATGAGACAGGCCATGATGACCCGGGGCAGGTTCATCCTGCGGACTATGATGATGTTCGTTTCAGATCCACTGCCCAACAGCGCCCAGAAAGCGTCCTCGAAGGACAGCGGTATGAAGGCCTGGGTCAGGTCCAGGACCATGAAAATGATCAGTATCGCCAATAGGGTCGCAAAGACCGTGATCACCCTTCTACGCCGCTTTGCGACATTTACCATGGTACACCCCACAATAAAGGAAAAAGATTAAATGGTTTGGATGGCCCGTTGTGATCCGACATCAATCCTTCTTCTCTTTCCTACTCCTCAAGAGAACGAACGCGACCGCCACGAGAACGATGCAGATACCGATCACGGCGATGATCGTCGTATATTCGCCCTCGTTCCCGTCGTCCACCACGCCTTCCACGGGGATGTCCCCCTCGAATATGTCCGGATAGAACAGGCAGGCGACTGTCCACAGACCGACCATGGCGTCCGGGCAGTAGGAGTTCCAGGACTTGTTCAGCTTGTAGACCTCTATGTCATCATTGTCTATCAGCGCTGAGAAATTTCCTGCGGTGCCGTCGTAATATCCGTCCAGCAGGACGATCTCCGGGTTCAGCTGCAGTATCGCGGAGAAGTCGACGGCGTAGGTCGGGGTGGTCTTGTTGGCGTTCTCCGCCACGTTCACCCCACCGGCGTAGTTGATGAAGTCCACGGTGACCGAGTTGGTGTTGCCGAGCTTCAGGTTCCCGCCACTGTAGCTGGCGTACAGAGCGGTGACAAACTCATCGGGCTCGTCGATCCCTTCGTCGCTCAGGGTGTCCGCGATGTAGGTCTTGACGAAGGTCATCTGCTGGGAGATGCTGTGGTTGGCGCCCATCACGGTCTCGATGTCCTCCACCACCTGTACGATGCCGTCATACGAGTTCGGGTAGAAGGAGATGACGTGGAACCCGTACCCCTCGAGCTCCGACCACATGACCGAGTAGGACCCGTATCCGTATCCGAAGATGACGTCCGTGGTCTTGTTCCATGTGCCCGTGTCCACAAGGTCGAGCATCGTTTGGATGACCGCGTCCTTGTTGCTGCTGCTGACCTTTATGAACATGTCCGCAGGCATGCCCATCATCTCCGGGATGGAGCTCTCGTTGTACTCGGAATAGGTATCGAATATCACCGCCGCATCGAGGTAACCGATGTCCACCAGGGTGTTGGTGGCGAACGCGCCGAGGGAGGCGACGTGGTTGGCCGGCTGGGTCAGGTTCGTGGTCACTCCGCGGGAATCGGTTATGGATATCTCATTCCCCTCCATCTCCCCTTCCACGGGGATGTCCCCCTCGAATATGTCCGGATAGAACAGGCAGGCGACTGTCCACAGACCGACCATGGCGTCCGGGCAGTAGGAGTTCCAGGACTTGTTCAGCTTGTAGACCTCTATGTCATCATTGTCTATCAGCGCTGAGAAATTTCCTGCGGTGCCGTCGTAATATCCGTCCAGCAGGACGATCTCCGGGTTCAGCTGCAGTATCGCGGAGAAGTCGACGGCGTAGGTCGGGGTGGTCTTGTTGGCGTTCTCCGCCACGTTCACCCCACCGGCGTAGTTGATGAAGTCCACGGTGACCGAGTTGGTGTTGCCGAGCTTCAGGTTCCCGCCACTGTAGCTGGCGTACAGAGCGGTGACAAACTCATCGGGCTCGTCGATCCCTTCGTCGCTCAGGGTGTCCGCGATGTAGGTCTTGACGAAGGTCATCTGCTGGGAGATGCTGTGGTTGGCGCCCATCACGGTCTCGATGTCCTCCACCACCTGTACGATGCCGTCATACGAGTTCGGGTAGAAGGAGATGACGTGGAACCCGTACCCCTCGAGCTCCGACCACATGACCGAGTAGGACCCGTATCCGTATCCGAAGATGACGTCCGTGGTCTTGTTCCATGTGCCCGTGTCCACAAGGTCGAGCATCGTTTGGATGACCGCGTCCTTGTTGCTGCTGCTGACCTTTATGAACATGTCCGCAGGCATGCCCATCATCTCCGGGATGGAGCTCTCGTTGTACTCGGAATAGGTATCGAATATCACCGCCGCATCGAGGTAACCGATGTCCACCAGGGTGTTGGTGGCGAACGCGCCGAGGGAGGCGACGTGGTTGGCCGGCTGGGTCAGGTTCGTGGTCACTCCGCGGGAATCGGTTATGGATATCGTATCGCTCATTTCGGTCCCAGTGTCGCCCTCTGCGTAGAATGGTAACATTATTGATAGAAGAGCGAGGGCCATCAGCATTGTCATTATTTTTCTGTAGTGCATAATCACACCCGTGTCACTTATTATCCATAGTAATAATATTTCAGTATAAAGTATTATCTTGAACGTAATAATTGTTATCTGATTTGAAACAAATCTGTTACTACAGGCCTCATTCCCATGCCCGAGGCGTTGGGCTGGTGAACGATGGACTGGTCATATGGAATGATGTCCTGTTTTTACTCTCCAAGAGAATGGAAGGGAATAATACCAGAACATGGATTCGATAGACCCATGGTGTCCACGGTCAAGGAGGTCACCCCCATATACCCTCACGAGACCTGGGTCATCACGGAGATGGATGGGGATGAACGCATCAGTTTGAGGATAGAAACGGACCGTTCCAACGTGAAGAACTACGCCGATAACCTGGTCAGAGTTGATACGGATGATATCAACGAATTGCGCGATCCGCATATCATGACCGAGGTCGAGGGCGGGGTCCTGACCCCCACCTGCCTGGTCCATGGCGGTGTTCAACGCCTGCTGGATGGAGGCGGGTATGATCCCCAAGCACCTGGAAGTGAAGGAACGCTCTGTGGCCATCCATTTCGTGGATTGATAAGGGAAAAGATATATGGTCTCTGTGGAGCCTAAGCTTTAGAGGCCAATGGATAGGTCAGCCTGATGTGTGGTACAACGGCTTTTTTCTACAATGACGATCTGCTCAAGTATCAGTTCGGTCCCGATCACCCCTATCAACCCATCCGTTTCCAGTTGATCCGCGACACGCTGCGGGAAATGGACGTGTTCGATGATAAATTGAACTACGTCGAAACGCCGTCGGCATCCGAGGAGGACCTCCTGGATGTGCACGATCCGGGCCTGATCGGTCTGGTCAAGGAGATGAGCCGCCTCGGGAGCGGGTATCTGGACATGGGCGACACCCCGGTGTGCCACGGGCTGTACGAGGGTGCCCTGGCCGCGGTAGGGGCCACTCTGCACGGGGCGGAGAGCATCGCCCGTGGAGAGTACGACCACGTGATGACCCCCGGTGGCGGGCTGCATCACGCCCGCCGGGACAAGGCCGCCGGCTTCAGCGTGTTCAACGATCAGGCCGTGGCCGTGAGGCGGTTGCAACGTAAGTTCGGTTATGAGCGCATCGCCATCGTGGACATAGACGGGCACCACGGTGATGGCACACAATCGATATTCAACAGTGAGAAGGTCCTCACCGTTTCTTTTCACCGTTACGGACCTTGCTTCTATCCCGGGAGCGGGGGGGTCACGGACATAGGGGAGGGGGAAGGGAAGGGCTACGCCGTCAACGTGCCGCTGCCCCGCTGCACTCCGGACGAGGTATACGTGCCCACCTACGAGAAGGTCCTCTCCACCGCCCTGACCGCCTACCGGCCGGAGATCATCATCCATCAGTTCGGCACCGATGCCCATTACACCGATCAGTTGGTGGGGATGGGTTTGACCACCAGTGCCTACGAGAAGGTGGCGGAGATAACCCACCGGCTGGCGCACGAGCACTGCGACGGGCGATACCTGGTGACTGGCGGGGGAGGGTATTCCATCGATGCCTGCCGCCGGATCTGGAGCATCGCGGTGTGCACCGTTTCCGGGTCCTTCCCACTCAACCCTGAAGGCATGCATCTTCTGAGAGACTCTGGTCTGAACCGTAAGTGGAAGGTGCAACAGGATGAGTTCCAGAAGCGCCTCGATTACATCTTTGAAGAGGTGTTGCCCCTCATCAGTTGAGGCTGGCGTCCATTCGTTTCAGTCAATCCCGGCAGGCCTGTCCCCGATCGGTCAGCCCCACCCTCACTTCCCCGTCCAGCTCTTGCAAGGTGATCAGGTCCGTCTCCTTCATCTTGACCAGCAGGTTCCCGTGACCCTCGTTTGCCTTTCCCTCGGTTAGGGGTTTGAGGCAGTGATCTTCTTTCAACGCCAAGATCGCCGCCTTCGGCAGCAGTTCCCGCACTCCCATCCCTCGCAGGAGCTGCAGACGTCTGGCCTTCACTTGGAAGCAACACACATCGGAGCCGGTGGCCACCGCAGCGATCACCGCCGCGTCGCTGAGCAGCTTTTTGCCTCCGGTGATGTCCACCCTTTTGAGATCGATGCTCTTGGTAGAGCAGACCTTGCTGACCTCGGCCAATGCCTCTAGCGCGCGAGGGTGATCGTTGCAGAATACCATACAGCCCTATCGACCGAAGGAGGGGAATGGAGGGTCGGCAACAGGGAATTGACTCTGAACCCCAGAGTACAAAGGATGGAGACCATGTGATAACATTTTATGATAGCCGATAATGTTTATTTCAATTGCTTAATACTGCATTATTTTCTTTAATACTATTATTCTACAGGCCCCAGTGAATCGGGTTAAATATCAAGGGGTCCCTTCTTTACTACACTGGGTACGCATATGAAGAACGCCCCGCATCGCGCGAGAACCCTGGCCATCGTGCTGCTCGCTCTATCCATGTTCGTCCCCACCGTCTACCTTCCGGTAACGGTGGCAGATGAGGGGTCGTCGGTCACCTATCAGTTTCATTTTCCCTTGCCGAAGGTTGAACTTCGGTCCTCAGAACGATTGTTCTCCATCGAGGGGCTGGAATTGGATACCTGTCCTGGAGTCCCCTCTTTACCGGTACGGAGCGTCCTATTGGCCCTGCGCCCAGGACAGGGATTGGCGGAGGTGAGGGTACAGCACTCCGTCCCGCAGAGCGTGGAGATCGTAGCCAGCTATCAGCGCAATGCCCAGGAGATCTCGTTGGACGGGACTGTTCGGGCGAGCAATGAATACGACCCGGTGGCGTGGGACCTGGCTGGAAGCCATATCCTGGAAGGCGTGGAGATCGTTTGCCTCAATCTTCGTCCTTTACAATGGTCAGAGAGCACCGGCGTTCTAACGATGGTGACGGATTACACGGTGACCCTGGTTTTGGAGAGCAGCGAAATTACGTACATAGGGGACCTGGACAGGGTGAGGGAGCTGGTGGACAATCCTGAGGATGTTCCCGGCCTTTCCCGGAGCACAACGTCAAGCGTCCTACCAGTGGGCAGTTATGATTACCTCATCATTACCGCCGATGAGCTCTCCGTCCCGTTCCAGGAGCTTGCCGACTGGAAGATGGAGAGGAACGGGATGGGGTCCGCATGTGTCAACATCAGCAGCGTGGTGATGACCTTGGAGGATATTGAGGCCAACAGTCTACTGTGGGGAGTACCGACCTCGCACGCTGGGACAGGAAACGACACTCAGACCTTGGTCCGCAATTTCATCATCGCCGCCCATCAGGAATGGGGGGTGACCTACGTGCTGCTTGGAGGGGACGATGACGTGATCCCCTGCAGAAAGGTCTACGCTCCCTCGATCTCGGAAATCGAGGATCTGCCCGCCGACATATACTTCTCAGGACTGGATGGTGATTGGGACGACGATGGGGATGGTATCTATGGGGAACCGGACCCGGTTGGTGGGGCGGGTGAAGAGGCCGACCTACTGGCCGAGGCCTATGTCGGCCGGGCCACCGTATCCACCGCCCCCGAGGCCTGGAACTTCGTGAACAAGACCATCCAGTATGAGGGAGGAAACGTGAACCAGTACACGCATGACCTCCTCTTGGTGGGAGAGAAGCTGGACCCCAATACCTATGGGGATGATTACAAGGATGAGGTATACGATGAAGTGCTGGCCGACGAGGGTTTGGACCCTCCGATCACGCTCTATGCCAGGGATGGGACCTTCTCCGGGACCGCTTTCTTTGATAGCATGGAATCGGGGGTGCACATAATCAACCACATGGGTCACGGTAACTACGTCAACTTTGCCAATCTGGACGTGTATGATGTCATGGGATTGCAGAACGCGCTGCCGTTCGTACTGTACACCCAGGCTTGCATGGTGGCCGGGTTCGATGAGAAGCCGGAGGAACCGGGCGACAGCATCGCCGAGATGTTCATACAAGGTGAGGGAGGAGCAGTGGCCTTCATCGGGAATTCCAGATATGGATGGTATGCCCCAGGTAGTACGGAAGGTACCTCGCAGAAGTTCGACATCTCCTTCTTCAGTAAGGTATTCGACGACGAGGTGACCGAGCTGGGTCGGGCCCTGTCCCTGTCCAAACAGGAGTGGCTGGCGGACGCTCACACCGATATGGTGACGCGTTGGGTGTATATGGAGCTCAACCTCCTGGGAGATCCGGAGACCAGCATCCTGATGGCTGAGATGGTCAACAACGCTCCGGTCTGCGACTTCTCTTATTCCCCATTACAGCCTCGCCCCGGGGAAGAAGTACATTTCCAGGACCTCTCATCGGACATGGATGGTGATGTCGTGACCTGGCATTGGGAGTTCGGGGACGGGGATACCTCTGACCTAGCCTCCCCGGTGCACATCTACGGGCTGAAGGGCGATTACCTTGTCAACTTCACGGTCTGGGACCAGGAAGGCGCCAACTCTTCGAAGAGCGTTCGGCTTTCCGTCGGTAACGAGGCACCCCACATCTCCTTCTCATGGTCCCCCTTGTCCATCCACAGCAAGGACCCGGCGATCTTCAGGGACGGTAGTACGGACGTTGACGGCTCGGTCGTCGCATATAAGTGGAACTTCGGGGACGGGAATACTGGGACAGGTAGCAGTGTCGTTCATAGCTATGTCCGGCCAGGGACGTACCTGGTGACCCTCACGGTTGTGGATGATGATGGCGCCTCTAATACGACCTCCAAGAACCTGGTGGTCCTCAACTCCCCACCTACCGCCTCCTTCGAATGCGTGGGAACGGTTCTGAGCCAGGTTGCCGTGAGCTTCAACGATACCTCGTACGACCGCGAGGGGCCGTTGTTCTCTTGGCAATGGAACTTCGGGGACGGTAACGGTTCCACCGCATCCTCGCCCACTAACGTTTACGCCCTTCCTGGTGAATATTTCGTCGTACTTACCGTCACGGACCAGAACGGAGCGAGAGACTCGGTCTCCAAGACCATCTTGGTGCTCAATCGCCCGCCGAATGCCTCGATCATCGCCCCGGAAGGAGACCACTGGTCCCTGGACCTTATCGAATTCCGGGGGAACGCTAGCGATATGGACGGTACGGTCGAATCGTATACCTGGGACTTCGGGGACGGCGAATCTGACGGGGGGGAGATCGTCCAGCACGCCTATTCGTTCCCTGGAGACTTCACCGTCACCTTGATCTGCGTCGATGACACGGGGGATTCTGTGACGGTGAATCATACCCTGGTCGTGCTCAACCTTCTGCCTACGGTCAGAATCGTCACGGAACAGGGTACCGAACATCCGCTGGAGGTGGTGCTGACCGCGGATGCCGAGGACAGGGACGGGAATGTGACCGACTACGACTGGTCCTTCGGCGATGGGGAGACCGCGGAGGGGGTCAGTGTCGTCCACCGCTACGACCTCGAGGGAGACTTCTGGGTTAACCTGACGGTCACCGACGGGAGCGGCGGTAGCAACCGGACGTCCGCATTGGTGAGCGTGAGAGGTGGGGACGTGGTCCTGGAAAATGCCTTCTGCGTCGAGGGGGAGGAGGATTGGACCTTGGAAGCGATCTTGTCCAACGACGGGGCTTTGGATGCCGATGTGATCATCGAGGTCAGCGCCGGTGACAAGGTTTACCAGATGAATTTCACTGTTCCGGCCGGGGGAACGGCGAACTGCAGCATGCCTTTGACGGGCTTTGAGGAAGGGCAGGTCGCGGTATCGGTGATAACGGAGGAGGGCTGGGACTCTGACCCGGGCGATAATCAATGGGAGGGGACGGTCATCGCACCCAGGGATGAACTTCCCTGGTTCATGATCGGGGCATTGCTCCTGGGGTTCTTTGCCGTTGTGGCGGCAGCGGTGTTGCTGGTGAAAAGGAGATGAGAAAGCGCCCCGGTCGGGATTTGAACCCGAGTCGAAGCCTCGACAGGGCTTCATGATAGGCCACTACACTACCAGGGCATGCGGCCTTTCCCCTTATCGAATGGTAATATTTAATCCTTAAGGTAACTGCTGGCCTGTGGCACGGGTAAGCGTGGACGGAAGCCAGCAGAATGAGAAACGAGATGGTCCTTTCCACATCATATAATTTGATGAAATAGATATTTAAATTGAGATGTGGGTCTTGGGACGGTAAGGAATTGGTTAACGTATCTTCGATCAACAAGGTTGAGCTGGTGAGAATGCTTCCAGTGAGCGATCCATCTGTTAAAAGAAGAAGATGATCGTCAACGCCCGTCTTCTCGACCTTTTCATCCTGAACGATGCACCGATCTACTCGGCCTGTATCTGGTACCCTAGATGATGGTCAGCTTCCTGGCCTTGGTTCCGGTAATGAACGCGGCCATTCTGTCCGCCCTTTGTCCCATCCTCCATCATTGACGGGTTTTCAACATCCCCAAACCGGACAAGAGGGGTTTTCAGGGCAGGCATCGACCTCCTCTTCATGGGTCCTCGCCGGAGGCCTGATAAACTATTAATCACAGGGTGTGGTTAGCTCGGGGGATCACATGGCCGAACGGAAGCTCAAGGTGGAGGACTATATGATAAGGGAAGTGGTCCATGTGCCCTTAAACTATACGGTCAAGCAAACGGTGGACCTCCTTGTGTCCAACGAATTCCACGGCATGCCAGTGACCAAGGACGGCCGGTTGATGGGGTTCATCACCGCCAAGGAGCTGCTCCGTTTCTACCATACCCCAGACCAGCCCATCGCCGAGATCATCCGCAAGGGCACGGTGACCGTGAACCCCAAGATGGACCTGGACGACGCCGCTCGCATCCTCTTCCGTTACGGGCTGAGGAACGTCCCAGTGATCAACGATAGCGGTACCTTGCTGGGCATAATATCCAATTTGGACATAGTCCGCTCCCACATCGAGCGGGCCACACCCAATAAGGTGGCCATGATCAAGAATTTCCTGGAGACCAAGCACGGCGTGTCCATCATGGTCCGACGGCGCATCGTGCCCGTGGAAACCCTGAGGCCGACGCAGAATGAGGTCTACGCCGACGAGCTGCTTGGTCGAATGGAAGAGATCAGGCGTGGCCTGGTCGAGCCGATCATCGTCATCCAGAAGAACGACCACTACATTTTGGTGGACGGTCACCACCGTGCCCTAGCCTCCAAGCAGATGGGGGTGCGCCAGTTCTCCGCCTTCGTGCTTGAGCCCAGCAGAGACGTGGAACTGGGGATGGAACGTAGTGCCGAGGACATGGGCCTGCGCACCCTGGACGACGTCAAGATCATCGAGGGTTCCCACCACCCCCTGGTGGAGATAACCACCAGGCTGCTCAAGGACGAGCGGTGAAAAATGTAAGAAGGTTTTTCACTGCATGGTCCTGCGGGCCGCTTCCAGTCCTATCCTCGCCTCTGCCGAGGCGATCACGTTGAGCGTGCTGATCACCGTGTCCGGGTTCAGGCTGATGCTGTCTATACCCGCCTTCACCAGGAACTCGGTGAACTCCGGGTAGACGGAGGGCGCTTGGCCGCAAATGCCCACGGTGCAGCCCTTACGGTGCGCCGCCTCGATGAGGAATCTGATGGCCCTCTTGATGGCCTCGTTCCTCTCGTCGAAGTAGCCCATCTTCCCCAGAACGT
>CAZXTA010000025.1:0-16481 GCA_964642865.1 uncultured Methanomassiliicoccus sp.
TTTTCACCATCATGTCCGGGCCCGATCAGAAGATCATTCACGACAGCGTGCACGGCAGCGTCAAGGTCAAGGGCGTCTTCCTGGAGCTGCTCCATCGCCCGGAGATGCAGAGGCTGCACGGGGTCAAGCAACTGGGCCTGGCCCACCTTGTGTTCCCAGGCGCGAATCACACCCGCTTCGAACATTCGCTGGGAACGTACTATGTGGCAGACCTCATGTGCCAGGCCCTCGGCCTGCAAGGGGAGGACCGGGAGCAGGCCCTGGCAGCGGCGCTGCTGCACGATCTGGGACATGCTCCCTTCTCCCACACCCTGGAGGAGGTGCTGCAGAACCGCTTCTCCCTGGACCACATGGGCCTGGGGGTGTCCCTGATCAACGGCGAAAGGACCGTGTGCCAGGAAGAGGAGAGGGAGCACCTGGGGCCCATGCCCCCCATCTCCGAGGTGCTGGAGCGATCGGGCATCTCCGCCGAGGCCGTGACCGACATCATCACCTCCCCGGGGCACCGGGGGCGGAGGGGACAGAGCCTGCTACTGCATGACGACGGGCAATCGCATTTCAATTCCCGCGAGTTCCTGCACCAGATGATACACGGTCCGGTGGACGCGGACCAGATGGACTATCTGCTGCGGGACGCACATTACACCGGAGTGGCGCACGGCACCATCGACATCGAACGCATCATCCAGACCATCGAACTGCACCACGGGGACATCGTGGTGCGGAAGGGGGGCATGGTGGCCGCGGAGGGGCTGATGGTGGCCCGTGCGCTCATGTACACCTCGGTCTACTTCCACAAGACGGTGCGCATCGCCGAGATGATGCTCTGCAAGGCGGTGGAGCTGGCGGACGACAGCATCGCCGACCAGCTGCAGAGGGAGAACGATGCCTCCTTGACCGGAAGGTTGATGCGGCAGGGGGGTGCCTCGCGGAAGATCATGACCATGCTCAAGTACCGCCAACTTTACAAACGCGCCTTCTCCGTGTACATCCCGGACATGGACGACGGGGAGGTGGAGCGCTTGGTGCGCCTGACCGATTACCGCCGTCGGAAGGGGGTGGAGGAACTGATCGCCGACCGGGCCGGGGTGGACATTTCCGAGATCATCCTGGACGTTCCGCATCGTGAGCTGATAACCGGGGAGGCCCGCCTGGGGAAGACCGAGGTGCCAATTTTGAACGGCGATAGGGTAAGACCTCTGACCCGCCTCAGTCCCATCAGCAAGGCCCTACAGTCCCGGGGAGTGCACGACTGGGCGGTGATGGTCTCCTGCCCCGCCCGTCAGATGGCCAATGTGGAGAGGGCCGCCTCCCGCACCATAGCCGACCTTTAACCCTTCATGACGCCCAGGGGGGTCAGCTTGGCCACCGGCCTGGACAGGCCGGCGCCGATGACCACGCGAACGACGTCCTCGATATCCTTGTAGGCTCCCGGGGCCTCCTCCTGTATGCCGTCCCGGGTGCTCCCCTTGAGATATATGCCCTTACCCTCCATGTGCTGGGTGACCGCCTTGACCGAATAGCTGCGAACGGCAGCCTCCCGGGACATGATACGGCCCGCGCCATGGCAGGTGGAGCCGAACGATTCCCGCATGGCCTGCTCGGTGCCCACCAGAACGTACGAACCGGTGCCCATGTCCCCAGGGATCAGCACCGGCTGGCCCACGGCGCGATATGCTCTGGGCACATCGGGATGGTCCTGGGGGAAGGCCCGGGTGGCACCCTTGCGGTGCACGTAGACCCTGCGGTGCGCCCCCTCCACCACATGCTCCTCCACCTTGGCGATGTTGTGTGCCACGTCGTAGACCAGGTTCATTTCCAGGTCCTCGGCGCTACGACCGAAGACCTTCTCAAAGGACTGCCGCACCCAGTGCATGATCATCTGCCGGTTGGCCCAGGCGTAGTTGGCCCCACAGGCCATGGCCGCATAGTAGTCCTGGCCCTCCCGGGAGTTCACCGGGGCACAGGCCAGCTGACGGTCGGGCAGGCGCAGGTTCCTCTCCTTGACCGATCTCTCCATGACCTGCAGGTAGTCCGTGGCTATCTGGTGCCCGCAGCCGCGGGAACCGCAGTGTATGGAGATGGTGACCCGCCCCTCCTCCAACCCGAAGGTTTTGGCCGCCTTCGGGTCGAATATCCTCTCCACCTTGTCCACCTCCAGGAAGTGGTTCCCAGAGCCCAGCGAGCCCACCTGGGGGACGCCTCGCTGCTTGGCCTTCGAGGAGACCTTGGAAGCGTTGGCGCTATTCATCCGCCCGCCCTCCTCCGTGCGCACCAGGTCCTCGGCCCAGCCGTAACCCTCGGCCACCGCCCACTCCGCCCCCTCCTCCAGGATACGGTCGATCTGCCCAGCGGCCACGTCCACCACTCCCTTGGAGCCCACTCCGGCGGGCACGTTCTGGAACATGATGTCGATCAGCTCCTTGATGTGCGGGGTCACCTCTGCCACGCTCAGATTGGTCGTGATCAGCCTCACTCCACAATTGATATCAAAGCCGATGCCCCCGGGGGAGATGACCCCCTCCTCGGCGTCCATGGCCGCCACCCCGCCGATGGGAAAGCCATAGCCCCAGTGGATATCAGGCATGGCCAGGGAACTGCCGACCAGTCCCGTTAGGCAGGCCACGTTGGCCACCTGCTCCGGTGAGTTATCGGAAACGATGGTCTTGATCATCCGCTCGTCCGCGAATATTATTGCGTCTCCGTTCATGCACTCCTTGTAGGAGCGGGGTATCTTCCAGCGAAAATCATCGACCTTCTCCAACGGTCCGTTCCAACTCATGAGCAACACTCCTGACCGGTCGACTCATGCAGCTTCCTTGATTTATAGGAAACCCCGAGCTCGTTCCCGATCATGATAATGAAAAAATACCATTAATATTCGTTGTACGCCATACTCGGCCGTCGGCCATGCTCGAGCTCAGCCCGTTCACGCCCATTTTCCTGATGATCGCCATATCCGAGATGGCCCTAGGTGTTTACGTCTATATGCAGGGAAGGAGCTCCCCGATCAACCAACTGTTCTTGTACTTCACCCTTCTGGCCGGCGCAGGAGGCCTGCTGGAGCTCACGATGGCCAGCCTGACCGGGGAGGTCGAGGCCTCCATCACCGCCAGACTGCTTCTTTTCCTGCTGATCATCGAACTGGGGGTCGGCTATCACCTCAGTTCCAAGATACCTTTCGATATGGGCATGCTGTTCCTCCGCCCCCGGTCCAGAACATACCCCCTGGCCGTCCTAACCCTGGCCATAGCCCTTTCCTTCTCGGTGAACGGCATGGTCCAGGACCAGTACGGCTGGCTGGTCTCATCCCCATGGTCCTTCATCGGGGTGACCTCGTCGCTACTGGCCTACGTGGTGCTGATCGTTCTATCCTTGAATCGTAAGTACACCCTTCTGGAGGACGGGGTGCTAAGGAGGCAGGCAGGGCTGTTCAGCTTCGCCCTGGCCTTCCCTGCGGCGTCGATGCTGGTGATGCTGCTGCTGGTACAGCTAGGCTCGCCGGTACCCCGCATCTTCGACCTGGGAGAAATGGTATCGGTCCTTGTGTTCAGCTACGGCATTCTGCGCTACCAGCTTTTCATCCCCCCGCGGGTGGTTGAAAGAGGGGGGACCACTACCCGCCCCCTGTTCGCACTGGTCAAGGGGCGCTCCTACCTCTTCGAGTTCCGCGAGCCCGACCGCATGTTCGAGCATGTCCTGCAGGGAATGGGGGAGGGCCTTTCCGCCTTGGTGATATGCCGTACCCATCCCGATCGTCTGCGGGCGATGTACCGCCTGACCCGTACCCCTTTCATATGGCTGGCGGAGAGGCCGGGCCCGGACCGCATCGACCCCACCAACCTGCAGCTTCTGACCCATTTGACCTTGGAGTTCGTGCGCAAGGGCCCCTCGCTGATCGCATTCGAAGGGCTGGAGTACATCCTGATGAACAACGAGCAGAACAAGGTGCTCAAGTTCCTGGGTCATCTGAGGGACCACATAATCGTGGAAGGCTCCCTGCTACTGGTCACAGTGGACCCGCGGGCCTTGACGGGGGTGCAGAAGGCCATCCTCGAAAGGGAGTTCGAGCCGGTGGTGGAAAGATAAGGGGCCGAGACCGCGATTTGAACGCGGGTCTAGGGATCCACAGTCCCACAGGATAACCAGGCTACCCCATCCCGGCCATGATGGGATTTCTGCAACGCTTCCGGCTTAATAAATATTCCCCTCTCTCTATCGCATGAAAAGATCGAGCACAGGATAGCGAACTTGGGCCTGCCTTCCTCGGGGTGCTTGTCGGACAGCTCCTTCGACCGGTCGTCCATTTCGGCGAACAGCCTCTCGACCTCCTGCGAGGTCGTCTCGTTGACAGGCAGGATGGCGTGATTGGCCCCGAAGGGGTAGTTGGGCCGCTCGGACGCTCTCATGTAGTATTCCTTCCTCTCATCCATGAGCACGATTCTCCTGTTCAGGATGCCCTTGATGGCCCCAGGGCGGCGAAGACGATGTTCAGCCGCTCGACCATGTCCACGGTGCAGACCACCGCAGCGTCGCCCATGATCCCCGGCTCGAAGGCCGAGCGATGGTATCTCTCCACTTGGTTCCCCGCCACCTCGGTGCGGGTGGGCACGATGAGCTCGGCCTCCAGCAGTTATTTCAGATGATATTGAGCGTTCTGCACGCTCAGCCCAAGCAGGTTGGACATCGCGGTGGCGGCCATCTCCTTCATGGCCAGCCGGTCGGGGTCCGACAGCACCTTGATCTGTTCGACACCCATCTCGGTCATGTGCACCACTGAAACGAATTTTTAGTGCTCCAGTAGAAAAATAATGATCAAATATTTTTCCAAATATAACTAAAATGAGATTGTATCGATAATGATCCACCAGGGGGTGAAGAAGTTGAAGAAGATAGCAAACCCGAACCACATGATAGTCCACGGCAACACCCATTTCCTGATGGCCTGAACTTTAAGATCGCGCTGAACGATCATCCTTTTAATATCTTTGTCCTTTGAACAGGCGATAGTTCATAAATGTCCGGACGCATGCCAGGAAGGATGCGGGACAAGGCCGGACTTCTGCTGCCTATCTTCCTTATCACCCTGGCAGAGGCTTTCCTCTTCACCTCGCAGACCGAGTCCAGCCTGGCCCTGCACGCCCTGAACATCTTCCTATGCATACTTTTGCCGATCTGGGCGGAGAGGCGCATGAGGCTCTTCCAGGCATTCGCCCTCATCTCCCTGCTGAGGGTACTGAACATAGGCATGCCCATATTCTTCACCCTGACCCTCTATTGGCTGCCCTTCATCTACGCCCCGATCATCCTGGCCGGTTACATCGTTTGGCGTCAGACCGTTGTGGACGCGAAGAAACTGCATTGGCGCAACATGCTCCGCTTCCTCAACGGCCAAGGCTTACGTCTCAAGGTCCTATGGCGCTGGGAGTACCTGCTGTTCGCCATCATCTTCGGGTTCCTGGTCTCCAACCTGGAGTACCTGGTCCTGAGCAACGAGGCCCTGGTCCCGGACCTGGGCCCGATCGACCTTACCATGCTCCTGCTGGTCATGGTGATGTTCGTGGGCCTGGGGGAGGAGCTGGTCTTCCGCGCCCTGCTGCAGAGCGCGGTCAGCCCCGAGTTCGGCCGGGTGGCGGCCGTGGTCATCTCCGCCCTTCTGTTCGCCATCATGCACTCAGGCTATCAAAGCCTGCCCTATATGGGCTTCGTTTTCGCTATAGGCATCGTCCTGGGATACGCCTACGAGAGCACCGGCAGCCTGGGTCTGGTGACCTTGATGCACGGGCTTCTGAACTTCTTCCTCTATTCGTTCGTCCCATTCGGTTATAACCTACTGCCATGACCCGTGATCGATATGGACCTGAGCGATGTTCTTCCATCGATGATGTATTTCAGCCTCGAAAACCGGACCCAGGTCTCCTTCCTGTAATGGAAATGCATCAATAGTCCAGTTCCGTTCGGACATTGGCCCGTCAACGGAAGGCGGACCAGGAGCATGGACGCCCGTACTGCGCTCCCGTTCAACGCTCAGGCTCGAGATGAAAGGGTACGAGACCAGGTCCGGACAATCGGATTTTATTTTGTCATTTTCCCATCATCCCCTTTATTACCGAAGGCCCGTTCCTATAGATTCCCGGCGATACCAATATCATCGCCGCGGTGAATGTAAAAATGGTGCGAGCAATGAAGCGAGACCTTATCACGATGCTGGACGTCCAGAACGATATATTGGACATCCTGGAGATGGCCGAGGAGATGAAGAAGAAACGGGACCTGGACGCCCATCCGCTGAAGGGTAAGACACTGGCCATGATATTCGAGAAGTCCTCCACCCGTACCCGGGTGTCCTTCGAGGTGGGCATGATCGAGCTCGGAGGGTTCGCCGTCACCCTGAACACCAAGGACCTGCAGCTGGGTCGGGGGGAGACCGTGGCCGACACAGCTCGGGTGCTCTCCCGCTATGTGGACGGTATCATGTATCGGGCCTCAGAGCACAGCATGGTACTGGAGCTGGCCAAGCACGCCACGGTCCCGGTCATCAACGGTCTGGACAACTTCGAGCATCCCTGTCAGATCATGGCCGACCTGCTGACGGTCAAGGAGCGCTTCGGCCGATTCAAGGGGATCAAGATGGCCTATCTGGGGGACGGCAACAACGTCTGCAACTCCCTGATGCTGGGCTGCGCCATGGTCGGCATGGACCTGGCCTGCGGATGCCCCCGCGGTTACGAACCGGACCCCTGGATCGTGGCCAAGGCCAAGGAGATCGCTTGGAAGGGAGGCTCGAAGATGGAACTTATGGAGGACCCCCGGCTGGCCGCCGAGGGGGCCAACGTGGTCTACACCGACGTCTGGGTCTCGATGGGGCAGGAAGAAGAGGCTCGTCTGCGGGAGAAGGTCTTCAAGCCCTACCAGGTCAACTCCGAGCTCATGTCCGTGGCGGACTCGAAAGCGATCGTCATGCACTGCCTGCCGGCGCACCGGGGCATGGAGATCACCGACGAGGTGCTCGATAGCGAGCGCAGCGTTGTACTGGACCAGGCGGAGAACCGCCTGCACGCCCAGAAGGCCATCATGGTGACCTTGATGAGTTGAACTGCGAGATCTGCTCCCCTATCTCCTCGTCCAAGGCCCTCAGGAACCTCTTGATCTGTTTCTTGGGTATGTTGGCGCCGGCCGCGACATCGTGACCGCCCCCACCCCCACCGACCCTGATCGACGCCTGGCCGATCGCCTTTCCCAGGTTGATGCCCTTCTTGATCAGCTCCCGGTTCATGCGGGTGGAGACCTTGACCATGGGGTCCTTGCCCATCTCCGAGGAGCCCTCCTTTTCCGCCAAGGCCACCAGGGGCTTGTCCAGGTCCACTTTCAGGGCGGCGTCCCCCCTCTTCTGGTCCAGGACCATGCTGGTGATGATGCCAAGTATGGTGTCGTTGACCTTCAGGCAATAGCCGCCCTTGCGCTTCGGCAAGAGGTACTGTATGTGTTCCAGCTGTTCGATGCGCTGGACCTCCCCGACCCCCTCACGGATGTTCACCTTGTGATCGTCAACGTTCTTCAGGGCCGATTCGGAATATATCTTGGGATTGAGACAGACCTTGATGATGAGGTCCCCCCGCTCCTCGTCCCCCTGTCCCTCCGGGGTGAGAATGTAACGACCGGAGGCATTGAGCAGGGTGGCGAACTCCTTGGCCTCCCGGGTCGGTGAGCTCGGGGGATGGTCCGGGAACAGGTAGACCTCTCCCAGCATGCGGTCCAATGCCCGATAGTCCAACCCCAGCTGCTCCAGGCGGTCCCTCAGGGTGACCCTCATGATACTCCTTTCGGAGGGGTCGAGGTCCGACCAGCTTCGCCAGCCCGCGCCCTTCTCCCTGTCCTGCTTGGAATAGGCCGCGGCCGGCCTCTTCAAAGGCACCCCGGCCGCGTAGAACAGGGAGGCCACCTCCTTGATGCTGTCCGAGTAACCTATGGCCTTAAGATCGTTAGAGAAGGCCAGCATGGCCGCGGCCGATCTAGTGACCCAGCCGAAGAAGGGCAGTTCATCCTTCTCCACCATGAGCACTCCCGCGGCGCAGGCGTCATCGATGACCATCTCGTGAAGCGGCCCGGTCAATCTCCTGTGGTCGCGGTCCTGCATGTCCCCCACCGCCCCCACCACCGCCAGGTAGGCCAGGTCACGATTGCGGCGGTCCAGTTCCCTGGCGACGAAGTAGGTGTTGCCCGCGCCGCTAAGATGGATGGAGCCGTCCATTCCGAAGAGCAGGGGATTGAGCATGTGTCCAGTGCCCCCGAACTGGTCCAGCCGGGCCTGCCCCCCCTCGAACAGGCGATGATGGTCGGTTATGATGCAGCGCTCGTTGGCCATGCTCTGGCAGCAGGAGGCGCCCAGGTCACAGATCCACACAGCATCCTCCTTGAACTGTGATATGGCGTTCATCTCCCCCTCCCCCAGTGAACGCACGAACTGCAGGCGATGGGGAACCTCCAGAAGCTCCAGGGCCCTTTTGGCGATGGCCGCGGACGATATGCCGTCGGCGTCGATGTGGGAGATAACGGTCACCGATCCCGCGTTCCCGATCACATCCGCCAGGTGCCTGGCCCTTTCCAAAAAACCCTGGACGTCCGCGATCATCTCGCGCACTCCCTGAGCAGCCCTTCCGCCAATCGAGCATACACCGTATCAGCCAATGGCTCAAGGTTCCTGGTATCTTCCTGATTGTAGCGGCGCAGGAGGTTCAGTGCGTTCTCGCTGCCCTTCCTCTGCCACAGGCGCCACAGGTACACCGCCTCCTCCCCGGTGACATACTCCACTTCCTGCGGACGGCGGTAACCGAGCATGACCTCCACATGCTTCAGGCCCCCGCGCAATCCCACCTTGGGGCAGGCGTGCCTAAGATCGTAATGCGGCACCCTGGGCACGGTGAAGGGGAACTCCCTCTCGATCATCGGCAGGTCGAAGGTGCTGCCGTTGAAGGTGACCAGCATCTTCACACCCTCTAGGGCCTGACGCACGCTCTCCGCGGTCAGGTCCATGCCCCTGGTGAGGGTGACGGTCCGTCCGTTCCGATGAACGGAGATCATGGTGGTCACCGCTCCCGACCCCAGTCCGTCGGTCTCTATGTCCAGATAGGCCGTGTCCTCCTTCAGGCGCCGGTACATCCTCCAATGCTGGCCGCTGGGCAGGAGCCGGTAGAAATATTCGGTGTTCCCTCGTTCCCAGCGTTCCGTGGCCGCCTCCAGCTCCCGGTCCATGACCGTTTTGCGCCTGGGAGATATACCTTGCAGGGCGTCCCGCCGCGCGAACTCCTCCCAGGAGAGCACCCCGCTCTCCCACAGCCGTCGCTCCTTGACCTGACCGATGCCCGGCAGAAGGAGGAAGGTCTGCTTGATCATTGCCCTTTCAGCGGACCATCCGTATAATATGATTTTGCAACAGGCGCTGAAAGTGTGGGAGGGATTGATATCCTCCCTTGACCCTAGGAGCGAACGATGCGCCAAATCGACCTATCCCTCGGTCTGAGGATCACCAACGACCGCTGTGCAGTGCTGCTCCGCTCCAGCACCATGGTACTGGGGGACCTGCACCTGGGGATAGAGGCCAGCCTGGAACTGGAGGGATTGCAGCTCCCCCGGGCCCAGGGAGGCACCATGAAACGGTGCATCTCGGTCGCGGCGGAGGCCCACCATCCCAAGCGCATCGTGGTGCTGGGGGACCTGAAGCACGAGTTCTCCCGCAACCTGGACCAGGAGTGGCGGGAGGTCCGGGGCACACTGGAGCACCTTCGCGATCTGGCGGACGTGATCGTCGTCCGCGGGAACCACGACAATTACCTGGCCAACATCACCTCTCGTCTGGGGGTGGAGCTGGTGGACCACCTGGAGGTGGACGGGTATCACCTGGTGCACGGCCATCAGCCATGGGAGGAGAGGCCGCTGATCCAGGGGCACGAGCACCCCTCAGTACGGCTGTTCGACGGCGTGGGGGGATACATAAAGCTGCCAGCCTTTCTGCACTTTCCCAGGGAACAGGTGCTGGTACTGCCGGCATTCAGCCCCCTGGCCGCGGGCAACGATGTGAACAACATGTCCTCCCGCGAGATGCTCTCCCCTGGGCTGCAGGGCATCGATCTGGACGCTGCTGAGGTCTATGCATGCAGTGACATAGGCCTCATGAGGTTGGGGGCCAGGGGGGAGCTGCGCCGGGAACGCGACGGATGGGCATAGATTCAATACCCCTGGAGGATTTGCGTTATCGGTCCAGACATGAAAGGCAGGCACATCAAGGGATTCCGGATATTGGTCACCGGCGGGGCAGGGTTCATCGGTTCGCACATCGCGGAGGTTTTGGCCGAGGACAACGAGGTCATCGTGCTGGACGACCTGTCCAGCGGCAAGCGGGAAAACCTGCGGGACATCCGGGCGGAGCTGGTTGTGGGCAGCATCAGGGAGGCGGACAAAGTGCGCCAGGTCATGGAAGGGGTGGACTTTGTTTTCCACCATGCGGCCATCGCCTCGGTGCCCAAGAGCGTGGACGACCCCGTCTCCAGCAACCAGGTCAACGTCTGCGGGACCCTCCGGGTACTGCTGGAGGCGAGGGACGCCAAGGTACGTAAGATCGTGCTCGCCTCCTCCGCCTCGGTCTATGGGGAAAGCCCTTCGACAGTTCAAAGTGAGGAGCAGTCCCCGGCCCCCATCTCCCCCTACGCGGTCACCAAGCTGACCGGGGAGTGCTACTTCCGCTCCTTCTGGCAGGTGTATGGGCTGCCGACCTGCAGTTTGCGCTACTTCAACGTCTTCGGACCCCGACAGGACCCGTCCTCCGAGTACGCCGCGGTCGTCCCCCTTTTCATCGAGAGGGCCGGGAGAGGGGAGCCCCTGGTCATCCACGGGGACGGGGGGCAGACCAGGGACCTCGTGCACGTGAAGGACGTGGTCCAGGCCAACGTCCTGGCCGCCCTGGACACCGATAACAACGGGGAGGTCTTCAACGTGGCCCGGGGGGAGCAGGTATCCGTCAACCAATTGGCGGAGATGGTCCTACAGAGCTTCGGCAGGCCGTTCCAAGGCAATATCGAACATCAACCAGCCCGGGAGGGGGACATCCGGCGTTCACTGGCGGACATCAGCAAGGCCAGGTCCCGGCTGGGCTACTCACCGCAGGTCACGGTTTCGCAGGGCATCAGCGCCCTCTGCCACGACTTGGTCTAGGTCCATCTGCTCACTCTCTCTGGTCCTGAGGTGGGAGGGCACGATACTGACGGTCGCCACCTAGGCCAGTGGTAACAGCTCGTCCAGGACGGGGTCGACCCCCCCAGTTCGTTCCCGCCAGCAGATGCATACGCGAACACGGAATCATGGACGCTCGATCACAGTCCCATCAGGAGAGCGCAGGGTCGCCCCGTAGTACTGTCAAGGAGACGTTCGCCAGGAGGCCCTCCTCGATCAGTGATGCGGAAATATACCGGAAGACCAAGCAGAGCACGCTCTCGCTGAACGACAAGCAACTTGCCATTGAGCGACCGACCGGAACCCTGACGCGCTCTCCCCGGGATGAATTGAATATTGCTCGGTTGAAAAATGCTTGCTTACCCCGGCAGCTAGCCTGGACCGAAAGATAGTTACCAGTTCAAGGGTATATATATAAACGAGGGTCATTTTGGCTGAATGCATCGTTTGCGGATGTATTTTGAAGAAGAACCAAGATAAATGCCCAGTTTGCGGGGCATCCCAGTCTGAAGACGACGACTATTGATCCCGGGTGGCCGGGAATGGTCGTTCGTTAGGCGGGGTGGATCAGAAGGTGGGCTCTCCCACAGGAACGCGGCCCGGGCTCATACCTTTGTCTGCTGGTTGAGGGGCGGATAGGCGCATGCTAGACCGGGGATATAGGGGAATGCCAGATGATGCCCTTCAATTACGAGGATATGTGAGCCCAGACCGTAGACCAGATCGAGAAGAGACCCATCTATCACCATCGCCCCGGGTCCAAGCCGCTCTCTATCCGCACCTTCATCTGCAACCTCGACAGCAATCGCTGCCAGAACGCCGCTTTACCCGCCTCGGGGCCGACGGGCATGGACTGTCCAAAGAGGTCCGCGAAGAAGATCGTCCCTTTTTCCATGGAGAAGGGCGTGCAGGATGTGGCCTCCATATTGAACGATGGTGTGGTAGGAGTTCGTTCCGGACGTGGCGAAACTGGCCCGCAAGGCCGGTCTGTACACAATGATGAACAGCAACGGCCACTTGGAGGAGGGGCTGCTGAGCGAACGGTTCTCGACGGAGGGCGTGTTCAAGGTCGAGGTAATGGGTTTCACCGATGATCTCCATCGCCAGCATTATGGCCGCCCGCTCCGATGCTGAGGACCTATGAATAATTTCGATGGAAAGGGAACCCTATGGAGCTGGCCTATCTCATCATTCCCGATCTGAACGACAGGGCCCCGGGACGAGCGATCACTTCGCCTAGGCCAGGTCCCGCCTTGGCGGCCGGGTGCCGATGCACCTGTACCGCTTCGCTCCCGCCCACCGGCTTTCCCCTATGCAACCCACCAACATGGTAACGAATCGGGATCTCAGAGGGTGGCCATGTGCACGGGGCTGGACTTCGTCCACATCAGCGGCATGGTCGAAGACGACAAGCATCGGACCTTTTCCCCTGGTGCGACTCTTGATCATCGAAAGATCGGCCGAGCAGGCATCCGAAAAGCTCGTTTTCGACCGTGAAAATCGTAGCGAGATCCGCCCCTCTAATTCTAATATTTCCGACCGAACGAAAGGAGGGAAATGCCCGGAACGCGGAGAAATTATTTATCGTCAATTATGATTATAAAGGGAGTAAACGGCCTTAACGATAGTAGATGGCCTACCCCCTATGGATGTATTATCCATCCATCAAAAAAGGTATGGATATTTCATCCATCCATCCAAGAGTTTATTACTGTAAATTGAAATTTGGTCGTAGAAAACACCTTAGGAGGAAATCAAAAATGGCAGCAAACATGGATGCATTGATTGAGATCGTTATCAAAGGAAAGATTAAGGAGGCCAAGGGCGCCACCCAGGCTCTCCTCGACTCGGGAGTAACCGCAAGGGAGATAATCTTTGACGGACTGAGCGCGGCAATGAAGGTCGTTGGAGACAAGTACGAGAAGAAGGAGTACTTCCTGCCTCAGGTCCTGCTGTCCGCTCAGACCCTGTACCAGGGATTGAACGTGGCCCTGCCGAAACTGGACGCCACCTCCGCTGCAGCCGCCGGAAAGATAGTCATCTGCGTGGTTGAAGGAGATGTGCACGACATTGGCAAGAACATCTGCAAGGCCCTACTGACCGGCGCTGGCAACACCATGTTCGATCTGGGCCGCGACGTGCCACTGAAGGACATAGTGAATAAGGCCAAAGACGAGAACGCGCAGATCATCGCCACCTCGACCCTAATGACCCCAACCCTGGCGGGCATGAAGGAGATCGAGAAGATGCTGGCCGAGGGCGGCTTGAAGGGCACCATAAAGACCATGATCGGCGGCGGCGCCACCTCTCCGGACTTTGCCAAGAGCATTGGTGCGGACGGTTGGGGCTACGATGCGAACGAAGCCGTTCAGGTCGCAGTCAAATTACTGGCGAAGTAAACGGGGCAATCGCCCCCCATTTTTTTATTTCCATTTATAATTATTTATTTTAAATTATAATAGTAGTTAGTGCATGATAATATACGAAAAGGTCAATTTCCTATCAGGGCAGAACATGATCCCCGAAAATGCGTCAATGGAAAAGGACCTGGTCCAGTTGAAGGAGAGGGTGGAGGAAATGAGCTTGGACCTCAGGAACATCGTCACCCTACTGCAATCGCCCCAACGTTCTATCTCCCGCAGGGGAGTTCTTTTCGACCTGCTGAGGGACGAGGCTCGGGAAAAGGCCCTTATGCGCCTCGATGCCGGCATGGCCAAGAGGTGCGACATGCGCAAGGATTGCCGCCAGAGGTTCGTCGGTCTGTTGGACGATAACCTGAACCTGTTGGAGAGGCCCCGCATCACGGAGGAGGACATCCGTTCACGGCTCGATAACCTGCAGTCCCTTAGAACCGAAGCCGTCCCCGGAAGATGCGATGGGTGCTTCGACGAAATGGGCTCACTATTCCAGCAGCAATTGGAACTGATGCGCTCATTGAAGCTCTACAAGGGCCGTGAGGACGTACTCAATGGAATTGAGGGCCTTCCGGAAAACGAGGTTGTCAGGGACCTGCTGGAACCTCTATCCAATGTTCAGCGGATGGTGATCTTGAAGGCACTTTCCAAAATTCCTCGTTCCTTCTCGGAACTGTCTTCCATAACCAACCTAAGGGGAGGCAACCTGCTCTTCCACCTGCAGCGCCTGACCGCCTCGGAAATGATATCCCAGAGGAGCGGTCGGGGTGAATATGCCCTGTCAGAAAGGGGCATGAGGGCGTTGGAGATGGTCAGCGACATGTACCAACGGACCTCCAGGTTCGAAAAGACCCGATCATTCGAGGAGAATCTATGAGGCGTGGGAAATTCTCCGAATCAAATACGATCGGTGAGATCATCCGGACCGATCAGCATGATCGAACATCATCATCGGCCACCATTGGTGCGCAAGTTCTATAAATCTTGAACATGCTGAGGCTGAGAAAGGGGCTGAGGGTGATGAAGGGGTTTTCTAGTCGCACAGTATCCGGTATGCTGTTGGGCTGGGCCATCACCTTCGAGGGCTTCGTTGCCCTATCCATAGCCAATTCAGCGACGATCGAAGGGTTCGGAGGCATAAAGGCCTCCACCTTCACCCTGGCCGCCGCGCAGTTGATCGCCTTAGGGGTGATCATTTTGGCCACGTGGGCGTTATATGCGACGATCCCCCGCGCGGAGCGGACCTGGGTGACCAGGGCGCTCAGCATCTTCGCCTACCTGACCATGGCACTGGTGGCCTTCCAAGGCTTGGCCATGGTGTACCTGGCCGGGGACATGAGCATTACCGATTTCGGAGGGGTGGGCAAGAAGTTCATCGTCCTGGCCGGGGCGCAGCTGTTCCTCCTGGCGGCACTCTCCCTCCGGCAATGGAGGTTGCGGGACGTCAGACCGGTCAATTGGTCGGTGGACATATTGGGTTCCGTGGCCGCCGCCTTGCTCATGCTGGAAGGGCTGACCGCCATGGGCGTGGCCGGGAACGCCACCATTCAGGGCTTAGGAATGATATTGGAAAGGACGGTATATTACGCCGGCCTACAGCTGTTCCTGCTAGGTGCACTGATATTCCTCATGTGGACCATGACCAAGGATCCCTGGCTAGGGGGTAAGGTAAGCAGGTTCCTGACCGAGAGGAGGGGCATGCTCATCATGGCGCTGCTGGGCGGCCTGGTTGCCTTGGAGGGCCTGGTGGCCTCCACCGTGGCCGGAACGGTCGTCATCAAGGACATCGGAAGCACCTCAAAAATATACGTGGTGGCCGGATGCGCCCAGCTGTTCGCCTTGGGATTGATATCCCCGCTACTTTGGAAGCTGCGCCAGAACGAGCTGGACCGGAGCTTCTTGGCCAAGTTCGTCACCCCCACGGCCATGGCGATGCTGGCCTTCCAAGGGGTCTTCGCCGTAGGTCTGGCGGCCGACACTTACATCGGCGGGATAGGGACCATCCTGGAGAGCACCTTTCGTCTGGCCGGCATGCAGCTGTTGACGTTGTCCGTCCTGGGATTGCTGGCCTGGTTGGTGGAGGACAGCCCCCTGCTGGGGGCATGGCCCAAGAGGGTGGTATCGTCCGTCCCGATCCTGGTCATGGGCATCGTCGCCATGGAAGGCCTGGCCGTGACGCTGTTGGCGACTGGCATACGCATAGCCGATTTCAGCAGCGTCAGAGAGAGCTACGTCCTGCTGGGCGGGGTCCAGCTGGTCCTGCTGTCCGCACTCGTCCTCCTGTCATGGTCTCGTTCGAAGGGCATTTCCGCAAAGTTAAGGTTCACTGACATAGCGGTGGCGGTCTTCGCGCTGCTCATGCTCCCGTTGACCTTGGTCCTATGAACCTGGAATAAAGGCAATATTAATTACCCAATTGCAATTCACCTTGAGAGCGTTGAAACATGGCCGGAAGAAAATTGGGTCTGGGTCTGGATACGGGCGGAACTTACACGGACGCGGCGGTTGTGGACATGACCACCCTTGAGGTATTGGCCAAGGCAAAGTCCCCAACCACCTATCACGACCTATCCATCGGGATACTGGGAGCCATAGACGGCATCCTCGATAGTAAGGACTTCGATATTTCGGAGCTGATGTTCGTGGGGCTGTCCACCACCTTGGCCACCAACTCCATACTGACCGGTAAAGGTGGCAAGGTCGGTCACATCGGCATAGGCTGGACCCCCCAGGCGGGATTCAGGTCCGGTGCGGAGATGGATGTTTACATAGAGGGAGGCCATGGGGCACGGGCCCAGGAGCAAGCCCCCTTAGACACCGAGGCGCTACGGAAGGCCATAG
>CAZXTA010000026.1:0-16114 GCA_964642865.1 uncultured Methanomassiliicoccus sp.
ATATCAGCATGTCCTTGCCGTTGATGGCGTTCGCCCCCTTACGGACCGCCTCGGCCATGAACGGCGTGATCGCCGGATTGTAGACGGTGTCCATGATGAACTGCCCCTCCCGCAGCACGTGCGGGGAGACCAGCATCTCCTGGGGGAAGCCCTTCATGCCCAGGGGGGTGCAGTTGACCACGATGTCGTAGGACCTCTCCTCGGCCACCCTGCTCTCCACCGCGCTGACGCCCGTGAAGACCTTGGACAGGGACTCGGCCTTTCCCATGCTGCGGTTGGTGAGGTCCACCTTCGCGCCTTTGGTGGTCAGGAAGGACAGCACTGAACGGGAGGCGCCCCCGGCGCCCAGCACCAGGGCCGTTTTCCCCTTGACCTCCACCCCGTTCCTCTCGAAGGCCCTCTCCACCCCGACGACGTCGGTGTTCAGCCCCACCAGATCGCCATCCTCGTTGACCACGGTGTTGACCGCCCCGATCCTCTCGGCCACAGGGTCCACCCGGTCCAGGTAGGGGACGATGGTCTCCTTGTGAGGTATGGTGACGTTGAAGCCACGGATGCCCAGGGCGTCCACCACGTCCAGGAACTCGTCCAGCTCGTCGCTCAAGGTCACCCATTTAAGGTACATGCCCCGCACCCCGGTGGAACGAAAGGCCGCGTTATGCATCTGCGGGGAAACGGAATGGTCGACGGGGTATCCGACCAGCCCGGTGACCACGGGGTCCTTGCCCAGCCACTTCGCCGTCTCCAGGTCCAGCTGTCCCGGGGCGGTCTCCTTCCCCATGCATGGGGATACATAGCTCAACAGGCAGCCCAGGCGGTGCGCCAGCACTCTGGTCACCGTTCCCAGCTCGCCCATGCCGATGACCGTGTACCTCTCCCGGCTCAGGCTGAACCATACGGTTCCCTCCACGAGCTGGTGCAGGTCATTGATGGTGCGTACGTTGAAGGCCGCCTTGGCCATGTCAGAGCGGGTCGAGCACTCCATCAGGGTCTCGATGACCCTGGCGATGGACGGCGTCTTCTTCAGGTCGTGGTAGGAGACGATGACCTTGGACGGTTTGAGCAGGTGGACCCGGGCGATGAGCGAGTGGCCCTGCTCCAGGTCCACGTCGAATCCGGCATTGGCCGCCCGCCACAGGAACTCCCATTTCTTCTCCACCGTTCCTTCCCACTGCCCGCCCTGCTCCCTTTCCCGCAGGGTGGCGATGCGCCGGACCTTGAGCTCCTCGAAGGGAGTCAGGTCGTCCGGCGGTGATCCCATGGCGTCGAAGCGGAACTCCAGGCACTCGGCTCCCCTGGTCACGGCCTCCCGGGCCACCGCCAATGCCGAGGCCGCGTCGGCCTCCGAGATGGAAACGCAGATCCTGGTCATCTTTCCACGACGCTCTCCTTCACCGCATGCCCGAAGTGCCTTCCCCCCTCTTCTAGGCGGACCAGCACCTTATCGTTTTCTTTAAGGTCGGAGATGGATATGGAACCTTCCTTGGTGCACAGACGGATGGTCTCGGCGTTCTGCAGTATGGTGGTGTACCGTCCGCCCTCCGCCTCCGCCTCCAGCAGCAGCAGGGGCCGCACCTCCACCTTCGCCCGCCCGACCACCACCGGCCTGGTCCGTCCGGACGATTCCACGGCCAGCAGTTCCTCGCCGCTCTTCACCTCCGAAAGGTACTTGGTGCGTCCGTCGGAGCCCAGCACGTAGGCGTGCACCGCCCCGGCGTTGACCCTGAACGGCCTGGAGGAGACGTACTGCGAGTCCATGGCCTCGCTCTGCACCAGGAACAGGCAGGCGGATTGCGATCCCACCAGCATGCCCTCGCCGACCTTGAGCAGGGAGCAGGTGTCCACGCAGACGCGGTCCCCCACGTTCACCGGGCGGATCATTTTGACCGTGGCCTCGGTCAGCTCCACGTTGGAAACGCCAGACCGTCCCAGGGAGGAGAACTGGCCCAGCTGCGACGGCTCCTTTATGGTGATGGCCAGCCCGTCCACCCCGCTCTCCAGGGTGGCCGCGAACAGCTTGGCCTCCTCCAGGGTGGAGCAGGAGGCGATGACCTTGGTGCTGGAGCCCTGGAACTCCGCGATCAAGTTCTCCAGAGGGATGACCTTCCAATCATGTGACTCGACCAGCACGAACTCGTGCTTGCCCTTGAACGCCGGAGCCTTCTCGGCGTCCTTGTGATCACGGATGGTCAGCACCACACCTATACGCTTGGCCTCAGCGTAGAGCTCCTCGCCCTTACGGATGATGGGGAAGTAGCGGCCCACCTTCTGCAGTGCGGCGTCCTCCTCCCTCAGCACTATATCGGCGTAACCCGCCTCCAGGGCCGAGGTGACCATGCGCTTCCTCTCCGCGGCGGAGGGAAGGTGGTCGGTCCTGACCCAAACGATCTTGCCCTTTCCAGACATGCCATCACTTCAGCAGCTGCATGGCCTCTTCGACTTCCATGTCCTCCAGCACGATACCGCTGATGGCCTTGGTGATACCGATGACATTGCGGTGCTGGAATATGTTGCGTCCGATGGAGACGCCCTTTCCACCGGCGTCGATGGAATCGCGCACCATCTCCAGCAGTTTCTCGTCCGAGTCCATCTTCGGCCCACCGGCGATGACCACTGGCGCCTGCGCCCCCCGAACGACCTCACGGAAGGAGTCGATATCGCCGGTATAACTGGTCTTGATGATGTCCGCCCCGAGCTCCGCGCCCACCCGCGCGCAGACCTTTATCGCATCCGGGTCATAGGCGTCCTTCATGTCCTTTCCACGTGGATAGATCATGACCAGCAGGGGCATGCCCCACTCGTTGCATCGGCGGGAGATGTCGCCGAAGTCGGACAGCATCTCGTTCTCGTAATCGTTCCCGATATTGATGTGAATGGAGACGGCGTCCGCTCCGATCTTGAGCGCCTCCTCCACGGTGGTCACCAGTATCTTCTGGTCGATGCGCCGGCCGTACTTGGTGCTGGCCGAGAGATGCACGATCAGGCCGATGTCGCGCCCAAAGGACCGGTGGCTATAAGGTATGATGCCCTTGTGCAGGACCACCGCGGTGGCGCCTCCCTGCGCCACCTTGTCTATGGTCGACCTCATGTCCACTAGTCCTTCGATGGGGCCCATGGTGATACCGTGGTCCATGGGGACGATGACCGCCCTCCCGGTGCCCCGGTCCATGATGCGCTCCATCCTAACGCTCTTGCCTAGCACTTTTTCACCTTCCTGCCGTGTCAATTAATAGCACGCATATAAGTGTTGCGTACGTAATGGATAGAGAAGGTGACTAATATAAATGACTGGTGAGGTCGGGACACTGCGATCATCTTTCTAGTAGGTCAAAGATGGAGGCCATCGATGGGACGGCGTTCCAGTTCGTCTGACATACTGAAACGACAGCCTTTATGGATGGATATGGGAAGCGCTCGTTCCTTCAAAGGAGTCCATCCTTGCCCTTTTCTATACATTGATGAAACTTTATCTACCAAGTCGCTCCTTTGTTGAACGATGTGGAAATCTTTGTCCAAGCATTTCGGCAAGTATCCCTCCCAGGCCAAGGTGGCCAAGCTTCTCCTGGAGCACGGACTTAGGGTGCAGGAGGGGCGCGTGTACTGCGGGGACATCGAGATCGCGGACATGGCCGTAGGGCGGGCCGCCGGCGTGGACCGCCGCATCGTGCGCTCGGCCATCGAGACCATCGAGGACAGCCCCGAGCTGAGGAAGGTCTTCTCCCAACTGGCGCCCATAGCCTTGCTGACCAACGTGGCCCCGGCCATGGGATGGACCGCCCTGGAGATCATACCCACGGACGCCCAGACCTCCGGGATCATCGCCGATGTCACCGGGGTCATCGCCCGCGAGGGGATATCCGTCCGCCAGGCGGTGGTCAGCGACCCCGACCTTTCACCGGATCCACGCCTGTTCGTCATCACCGAGGGCGCGGTACCCCCCGATCTCATACCACAGATACGCGCCTGTAAGGGCGTGCGCTCCATCATCATCCACTGATACCATGGGCGAAGAGCACCGTTGGGCCTATCCGGCATTGTTCATCGCCATATTGGCTGTCTCCTTCGCCTCCATATTCGTGCGTTGGAGCGATTCCGACCCGCTGGTCATCGCCGGCTACCGCATGCTCTTCGCCTCAATGATCCTGGCGCCCTTCGCCTTCCAGGAGAGGAGGGGGGCGGAGCCTCTGGACCGCAGGACCCTACTGATCGTGGCCATCACCGGTGCCGTGCTTGCGGTGCACTTCTACGCCTTCATCTCCTCCTTGCGCTACACCTCCGTGGCCTCCAGCACCCTGCTGGTCAACTGCCACCCCCTGATCGTCGGGGCGGCCTCGGTGCTGCTGCTCAGGGAATCGTCCCGCCGGACCATACTGGGCGTCACCGTAGGGTTCGCGGGCGTGGCGGTCATCGCCCTGTCCGGCCTCAGCTCCGGGCAGGCGGTCGGGGACACCCTGGCCCTCTTAGGCGGGGTCATGGCGGCCATCTACATACTGGCCGGCAGGGTGTTGAGGCGCTCCCTGGGCATATTCACCTACGCCTTCCTGGTATATCTCACCGCCAGCGCGGTGCTGCTGCTTTCCGCCGTGGCCAATGGTGTGCTCCTGTGGCCCTACCCCACCGACGAGGTCCTGATATTCTTGGCCCTGGCGGTGGTGTGCACCATATTCGGCCACACGGTCTACAATTGGTCCTTGAGGTATCTCTCCGCCCCGGTGATCAGCACATCCCTGCTGGGGGAACCGATACTGGCCAGCATACTGGCCCTGGCCTTGCTGGGCGAGGTGCCGGGATGGCTGGTCATACTGGCCGCCCCGCTGGTGCTGGTCGGAGTGATGCTCACGGCCATGGACCGGCCCGAGATGAAGAAGGATGTCGGGCGATGATGCCGCGAAATGTGGTCCGACCCGGCGTCCAAGATATTGATGGATGACAGGCCCAGCATGACCAACGGTCTTCGACCGAGACGCCCTTGAACGTTCCGGTAAATAAGGACAGGGGTTGAGATGGCCGGCAATGGTCCTAATGGTACGAGGCGATGTCCCGGACCTCCAGGTCCCCCTGCCTGGCGCGCTTGATGGCACAGACGGTGGCCTTCGCCCCGTGCACCGTGGTCAGGAACGGTATCTCCAGCTCCACTGCCAAGCGCCTCATCATGTACCCGTCCCGACGAGAACCGGACGAATACGTCGGGGTGTTGATGATCAGATCGATCTTCCCACGCCTCATGAGCCCCAGAGCATCCGGTGATACGTTCTCGGCCACCTTGTACACGGTGGTGACCGGCAGACCGTCGTTGCGCAGGAAGGTGCTGGTGCCCTTGGTGGCATAGATGGCGAAGCCCATCTCGTGCAGCTCGCGCACGATCGGCAGGATGTCCGCCTTGTCCGCGTCGGAGACGGTGACGTAGATCCCTCCTTCCATGGGCAGCTTGTGGCCCGCGGAGATCAAGGCCTTGTACATCGCCGCACCGTAGCTCTTGTCGATGCCCATGACCTCCCCGGTGCTGCGCATCTCCGGGCCAAGGATGGAGTCCACCCCGGGCAGTTTGAGGAAGGGGAAGACGGACGCCTTAACGGCCACGTGGTCGAACTTGGCCACGCCGACATGACCCAGCTCCCGGAGCTTGCTGCCCATCATGACCCTGGTGGCCAGCTTGGCCAAGGGAATGCCGATGGCCTTGGAGATGAAGGGCACGGTGCGGGAGGCGCGCGGGTTCGCTTCCAGCATGTACACCTCCCCGTCCTTCACCGCCAGCTGCAGGTTCATGCAGCCCACCACCCTCAGGGCGATGGCCACCTGCTCGGTGACCTCGATGACCCGGGCCATGACCTCCGGGGTTATGGTCTGGCACGGGAGGACCATGGTGGCGTCGCCGGAGTGCACCCCGGCCTCCTCGATGTGCTCCATCACCCCGCCGATGAAGACGTCCTCGCCGTCGCACACCACGTCCACGTCCAGCTCCCGGGCGTGGTCCAGGTACTTGTCTATGAGCACCGGGTGCTTCTTGGAGACCCTGACCGCCGTGGCCACGTACTGCTTCAGCTCCTCCTCGGTATAGATGATCTCCATGCCCCTTCCGCCCAGCACGTAGGACGGCCGTAGGAGCACCGGGTAGCCGATCCTGTCCACCACCGCCTTCACCTCGTCGTAGGAATGCCCCGTGCCGGATTCCGGCTGAGCGATGTTCAGCTTGGACATCAGGGCGTTCCAGCGCTTGCGGTCCTCGGCCATGTCCATCATGTCCGGCGAGGTCCCGAGCACCTTGCATTTCTTACCCCTCAGCGCCTCGTCCAGCGGAACGGCCAGGTTGACGGACGTCTGCCCGCCGAACTGCAGGATGACGCCGTCGGCGTCCTCCCTCTCTATGACATGGAGCACGTCCTCGAGGGTCAGCGGCTCGAAGTACAAACGGTCCGAGATGTCGTAGTCGGTGGACACCGTCTCGGGGTTGTTGTTGACCACGATGGCGTCCACACCCCCCTCCTGGCAGGCCATGACCCCGTGCACACAGCAGTAGTCGAACTCGATGCCCTGCCCGATGCGTATGGGCCCAGCGCCGACGATGACCACCTTCCTGTGGTCACTGTTGGGAACCTCGCAGTCCGTGCCGTAGGTGGAATAGAAGTAGGGCGTCTCGGCCTGGAACTCCGCGGCGCAGGTGTCCACCATCTTATAGGTGGGGAGGATGCCTTTCTCCAGCCTCATCTGGCGGACCTGGGCCTCCGGCCTCTTGCTGAACTTGGCGATGCTCTCGTCCTGGAAGCCCATGCGCTTCGCCCGCCATATCAGCTCCGTGGTCAACGGGTCGGCGGCCAGCTCCCTTTCCATCCGAACGATGTTCTGGATCTTGTACAGGAAGAAGGCGTCCCACTTGGTCAGGTCGGCGATCCTGTCCACTGGCATCTCCCGGCGCAGCGCCTCGGCCATGGCGTAGAGGCGCTTGTCACTTGGAGCCACCAGCTCATCCTCCAGCTCCTTGTCGCTCCATATCTCCGGCTCCAGGTCGATGCGGTCCGTTTCCAGCGAGCACACCGCCTTCATGAGCACCTCCTCGATGGTGCGTCCGATGGCCATGACCTCCCCGGTGCTCTTCATCTGCGTGCCGATCTTTGTCTCGACCGTCCTGAACTTGTCGAAGGGCCATCGCGGTATCTTGGCCACGACGTAATCTATGGTCGGCTCGAAGGCCGCGTACGTGCGTCCGGTGATCTTGTTCGGAATTTCGTCAAGGGTCCTACCGACGGCTATCTTGGCCGCCACCCTGGCGATGGGGTATCCAGTCGCCTTGGAGGCCAGGGCTGAAGAGCGTGAAACGCGTGGGTTCACCTCTATCACCCGATACTCCCTGGTAGCTGGGTTGTATGCGAACTGCACGTTGCAGCCGCCCTCGATCCCCAGGGCCCTAATGATCTTGATGGAGGCGGTACGCATGCGCTGGTGGTCTTCATCGTTGATGGTCTGGAACGGCGCCACCACAATGCTCTCGCCGGTGTGGACCCCCATGGCGTCCAGGTTCTCCATTGTGCAGATGATGATGCAGTTGTCCTTCCTGTCCCGCATCACCTCGTACTCCAGCTCCTTCCAGCCAAGCACGCTCTCCTCGATGAGCACCTGGTGTATGCGCGAGTAGATGAGGCCACGGCCAGAGATCGGTATCAGTTCCTCTTCATTATAGGCGATGCCGCCGCCTGTACCGCCCAAGGTGTAGGCCGGGCGTATGAGCACCGGGAATCCGCCCACCTCTTCCACCGCTCTCTTGGCATCCTCGATGCTGTTGACGGTGACGCTGCGAGGTATCGGCTCGTCTATCTCGATCATGGTCTCCCGGAACAGCTCGCGGTCCTCGGAGAGGGCGATCGCTTTAGGCTGAGTACCCAGCAAACGGCAGTTCAGCTTTTCCAGGTAGCCCCTGTCCGCCAGCTCGGAGCACAGGTTCAGGGCCGTCTGTCCTCCCATCCCGGAGAGCACCCCCTCGATCTTCTCTTTTCGAACGATCTCGGCGATGGTCTCCACGTTCAGTGGCTCGATGTAAACGATGTCGGCCATCTCCTGGTCCGTCTGGATGGTCGCTGGGTTGGAGTTGACCAGCACGGTGGTGTACCCCTCCTCCCTCAGCGAGCGGCAGGCCTGCGACCCGGAGAAGTCGAACTCCGCGGCCTGCCCGATGACGATGGGCCCGGAGCCGATGACCAGCAGCTTGCCCTTGCTCATTTCCGGGCCTCCAGCATCTTGGCGTATTCGTCGAAGAGGAAGCCGGTGTCCTTGGGTCCCGGACGCGCTTCCGGATGATACTGCACGGAGAATACTGGCAGTTCCATATGGCGCAGGCCCTCCACCGTCCCGTCGTTGATGTTGGTCTGCTCCACCTCCAGCCCGGAGTCCTGTAAGGTCTCCGGGTCCACCGCGTACCCGTGGTTCTGGGAGGTGATGAACACCCTGTCCTTGTACTTCACCGGCTGATTGGCGCCGCGATGACCGAACTTCATCTTGTAGGTGTCGCCGCCGAAGACCTGGCACACCAGCTGGTTGCCCATGCATATGCCCATGATGGGGTAATCGTCCCTGAGCTTGCGAACGGTGCTGACGACCGTTTCCTTGAGGGAGATATGGGAGGGGTCCCCCGGCCCGTTGGACAGGAACAGGCCGTCCACGTGGTGGTCCCGGAAGAACTTCACCGGGGTGTCGTATGGAAGCTGATAAAGGTCGAAGCGTTTCTTCAGCTCGTTGATGATGCTGCGCTTGGCCCCGCAATCGAAGAGGGCCACCGTCCTGGCCCCCTCCCTGGGGAAGTGCAGGACCTGCCGGGGACTGACGTGCTGGACCAGGTTGCTCTCCGAAGGGTAGGGCATACGGCGCACCTGCTCCAAATGGGAGGCAAGGTCCTCGTCGTATACTATGGCGCCCTTCATCGTTCCCGCGTTCCTGATCCTGATGATCAGGGAACGGGTGTCCACCCCGGATATACCGGGGATGTCGTTCTCCACCAGGTAGGAATTGAGGTCCTTCCCCCCGTAGACATCGGTGGGACGTTCGCACAGCTCTCTTACCACAAAACCCCGGACCTGCACCCGGTCCGACTCCATGTCGTTCGGGCTCACACCATAATTGCCGATGAGGGGATAGGACATGGTCAAGATCTGGCCCACGAAGGAGGGGTCGGTCAGGCCTTCCTGATAGCCGGTCATCCCAGTGCTGAAGACCACCTCCCCAGAGGTGTCCTTCATGGAACCAAATCCCGTGCCCTCCATGATCGTCCCGTCTTCGAGCACCAGGAAGCACTTCGCCATCAGAAAATCACGGTAGCATTATAGGATACTTAACCCTTACTGAGCGCCCAACACTCCCCGGAATTATTTTGTCTGGATGCCTACAGGAAGTCCATTATTGCGCAGTTCCGATTACCTTGTGTCCAAAGGCCGACGGGTCATGAGACAACCATAAATCCAGGTGAGAACATCCCCAAGGCAATGAAAGTTCTGCACCAGGACCGCTTCAAGGGAGAGATCAAGATGCAGGTGGAGGTGGCCGACGACCTGTGGCACCTCTACAACGTCCTGTCGCCCGGGGACCTGGTGTTCGCCTCCACCTACCGGCGGGAAGAGGCTAAATCGGACAAGATCAGGGCGGAGAGGGGCGAGAAGAGGAGGATGACCCTGGGCATACGCCTGGAGAAGGTGGAGTTCGGGGAGTTCGACAACCGTCTGCGGCTGTTGGGGGTCATAGAGGAGGGGCCGCAGGACGTTGGCGCCTATCACACCCTGATCATGGAGGAGGGCGAGGTGCTCTCTGTGATCAAGAAGCAATGGAGGCCGTCGCAGCTGGACCGGGTGCGCCGGGCGGTGGAGGATTCCAAGAAGCCCAGCATCATCTTCGTCTCGCTTGACGACGACGAGGCGACGGTCGCCGTCATGCGCCAATTTGGAGTTCAACGTCTGGCGGACATATCCGCCGGCGGTCACGGGAAGATGTACGCCACCAAGGACGAAGGCGATTATTTCGGTGAGATCATGGCCAAGGTCAAGCAGGCCTGCTCTCCTGGGGTCCCCATCATAATCCTGGGCCCGGGCTTCGCCAAGGAGACGTTGATGGCCAAAGGCAGGGAGAAGGAATCGGAGATGTTCTCCCGGGCGTTCCTGTACCATACGGGGCAATCTGGCATGACCGGCATACAGGAGCTGATGAAGAGGGGCATGGGGGCGGAGGTGCTCAAGGACTCCCGCGTGGCCGAGGAGACGGAACTGGTGGAGAAGCTGCTGGAGGAGGTGGGAAAGGACGGTCTGGCCACATACGGCCCGAAGGAGGTTCGGGAGGCGGCCAAGGCCGGGGCGGTGGAGCGGCTACTGATATTGGACTCGATGGTCAGGGAGAGGGACGTGGAGGCGCTGATGCGCTCCGTTGAAGATTCCCGCGGACGCGTCACCGTGGTCAGCGAGCTGCACGAGGGCGGGAAGAAGCTGGAGTCGCTAGGTGGGATGGCGGCCATCCTGAGGTACAAGATCGGAGGAATGTCATCTCGATCATGAGGCCTCATTCCTTGGACGCTTTCCCGACGGTGAATCCCACAATAATGAATAACAGTCCGATCAAGGACACGATGAGGGTGGTGGTCCATTCGGACAAGCTCAGTAACAGCATAATTGCGGCAAGAAATATTTCCAGGACCCCTATCATCAGAACGATCTTACCAAATTTCACTTCTGATTCCCCTTATCCTCTCTATATGACCGATGCCATTGATACATCTATTCCTAACCTGAACCAACCCAATGACCTAAGTTCGTCCCTTAGATCAATGGTACTGACCAATTTCCCCGCTCACATCTCTTATTGGGCCTCGGAATGTACCCAATGGGCACATGGACCAAGTCCGATAAGATCCGGGCGAAGGGGGGCGTGGTCGATGCCTCTGTATCCCCTATTTCGAAACGCTTTAGTACAGACTTTTGAATTGCTGCTCCATCGTCCATATCTCCAAGTACCAGTTCTCTAAGGTAGGCAGGTGTCGACAGGGAGACGTCCGTTTTGTCACTCTGTCCGATGCCGGTCGCCTTGGAGAAATACCACTCTGATAATGGGAGGAAGGTCCCCGTGGACGTCCAATGATGTGCAACGAAGCAGAGGGAATTTAATATGAGAGACCGGTCCGAGATCCTTGCCATGTTCGAGAAGAGCCCCCTGATCACCTGCGACACCACATTGCGTGATGGTGAACAGGCCGCCGGGATCGTCTTCGCCAATCTTGAGAAGCTCAGGATCGCCAAGCTCCTAGACGAACTGGGCGTGCAGCAGATCGAGGCGGGGATACCGGCCATGGGCGGGGACGAGAAGAAGGCGATCAAGATGATCGCCTCGCTGGGCCTGAACGCCTCCGTGCTGGGATGGAACCGTGCCAACGTGGAGGACGTGGCACAGTCGATCGACTGCGACGTTGATTCAGTCGCCATATCAATGTCCTCTTCCGACATTCACATCAAGAACAAGTTGATGAAGACCAGGGAGTGGGTGTTGGAGAGGGTCGTCGAGAGCGTGGAGTACGCCAAGGACCACGGCCTGTACATCTCCTGCAACGCCGAGGACGCCTCGAGGGCGGACCCGGCGTTCCTTATCGAGTTCGGCAAGGCGGCCAAGGAGGCCGGGGCGAACCGCCTCAGATATTGCGACACCATCGGATTGCTGGAGCCGCGCCGGGCCTACGACGAGATAAAGACGCTCATCGACGCGGTCGGTATAGACATAGAGATGCACACTCACAACGACTTCGGCATGGCCACCGCGAACGCCCTGGCGGGCGTGCAGGCCGGGGCCAAGTTCGTCAGCACCACTATCATGGGCATCGGCGAGCGCACCGGGAACACACCGTTGGAGGAGATCGTCATGGCCTCCAAGCACCTTCTGCACATGGACGTGGACTACCGTACCGAACGCTTCCGGGAGGTGGCGGAGTACGTGGCCCGCGCCGCCGGTCGAGAGATACCTGGCTGGAAACCGATCGTGGGCACCAACTGCTTCGCGCACGAAGCGGGCATTCACACCGACGGCGTCATCAAGTACCTGAGCAACTACGAGCCCTATACCCCGGAAGAGGTCGGCCTGTTGCGCAAGATCGTAATCGGAAAGCACTCCGGCCGGCACACCATAAAGCAGATACTGGCCAACAAGGGCATCGAGGTGGACGATGTATTGGCAGGAAAGATACTGGACCAGGTACGGGCCAACTCCATCGCTTTGAAGCGCTCCCTCTCGGAGAACGAGCTGATCTACATCTACCAGGACTTCCAGGCCGGGGACAACCAGAAGATGCGGGATTGACATCAGGTCAATGCGGACCCCGTCCGTCCTTTCTCCTTTCCCCCTAGAAATGTAATTTCTGAGGATGTCGTACACAGGTGTTGAGTAGACGGGTCCCGAAACTACAGGGACGTTCAATGAAGATCGTCCTGGCGCAGGACAGTATCCTTTATGTCCCAACAATAAGATACTTTAATATTATTTGAAATTACACGCCGAGGGTGGACCGTTGAAGGCTGGATCGGAAAGGGTTCTAGGGGTCTGGTCGTGACAAGCGCCGAAAAACGTCAATTGTCCTTTCTTAACCGATATCTGACCCTCTGGATATTCCTGGCCATGACCTTGGGCGTGGGACTGGTGGACGACGCCGTCTACTCTTTCCTGCAGAGGGATGCGGAGAAGGCGTCCCACCTGCACGAGAGGGACGACGCGGTGGACGCTCTTTACGACACGATATTCAGGGAGATACTGACCTACATGATGGAGGACCCCCGGAAGATCACCGTGGGCATCGACCTCATACTGGTCGCCCGCTACCTGGAGAGGGTGGCGGACCACGCCTGCAACATCGGGGAGTACGTCTACTACATGGTGACCGGCGAGCGTCTGGACCCCATGCTGAGGGTGGGGCATGTGGAGCAGAACCTGGGCGTATGTCAGCAGTTGTTCGACCATCCCGATCCTCGGCGTGAGCTGGACGAGAAATAATGCCTTTATGGGGAGGTATCTATCCAAGAACGGACTGGAAGATGTTCTGGGATCATTTGTTCAGCGATTGGTTCAGCGATCACTATAGGGTGAAGTAGACCCAGGTCCTTCGACCCAGTTGGCCTGGTCCGTCCATGGCTATTTTCAGCATCACCAAATGATATGCGCTGTGTTTTCAATGGACTATTCGACATTGCTCAACCAACGCTCTCATTGAACGGATGTTCCCAGTTGATCCGTTCACCGCCTAAATATACTATAGGAAGGCAAACGACCATTGTTCGAGCGATCATTCCTATGCTTGCATTAAATGAATGGTCAAGCGCCTCCCTCATCATGGTGTTGAGGACCGCATCATCAAAACCTATCTCGACCCCCAGATGAAAATTGAACTGGTAAAAAGGATGCACAAGGTGACGATCACACAGAGAATGGCTCCGAAGAACGGATCAGCCTTCGATCTCTGGGCGACCAACGGTCGCATATATGTAATTGAGAGCTGCAAGGAATCCGTATCCTGCGATGAAACAGGATACGATGATGAACGCAAGATCCTGTTTCCGTGTACGCAAACGGAACCTTCCCCTCCCCATCGATATCACAGGTGAAACGGACATCGTGGCTACATAAATATTCATAATTTTTTAAATTCTGGTGATGGGGAACTAGGAAACGGCATCATCAATAGGGGTAGATGACGAACAGCATGGCCCCCAGGACGAACAGGAGCCAGCTCAGCCGGCTCAGCTCCTTTCGCCGACCGGAGACGGTCATGGCCAGAGGATAGGATATCAATCCGATGGCCAATCCGAACCCGATGTTGAAGGTGAAGAGCATGAAGGCTATGGTCAACACTGCCGGTATGGCCTGGGCCATGTCCTCGAAGTCGATCTTCTTTATGGGGGACATCATGCCGATCCCCACCACCACCAGGGCTGGGGCAGCGGCCATGCCCAGGAACTCCGGGGGAATGCCGGCGAAGAAAGGGGTCAGAGCCAGCATTGCCAGGAACAGCAGTCCGGCCACCACCGCGGTCTTGCCGGTGCGTCCGCCCTGCTCTATGCCGGTGGCGGACTCGATGAACACCCCGGTGGTGCTGGTCCCGAACAACCCTCCCATCACCGTGGCGGCGGCGTCCACCTGCACCACCTTGTCCACCCCCGGCAGCTTTCCCTGCTGGTCCAGGAATCCGGCCTTGGCCCCCAGGCCAAGCACCGTGCCGGCGGTGTCCATGAAGTCCATGAGGAACATGACCAGGATCACCGGCACCAGGGTAAGGTTCAACGCTCCGGCGACGTCCATCTTGAACAGGACCTCGCCCCAGTCCGGTATCGGTCCGAAGAGGGAAGGCACTGCTGACGGAAGGACGGTACCGTATCCCAGACCGCCCAAGATGAATCCGAGCGCCAAGGTGGCCACCGTCCCGATGAGTATGGAACCGACCACCTTCTTGAGGTGCAGGTAGAGGGTGACGGCTATGCCGACCAGCACCACCATGGCCTCAGGCCGGGCCAGGTCGCCGATGGCCAGCGGGGCTCCCGGCACTCCCGGCAGGGAGATGCCAGCGTTAGCCAGTCCGATGAACAGGAGGAACAGGCCGATGGCCACCCCCCAGGTCGCAGAAAGGAAGGGAGGGATGGATTCCAGCAGGGTCTTGCGCAGGCCGGAGAAGGAGAATGCCAGGAAGATGAGGCCGGCGATCAGCACTGCGCCCAGAGCGACGTTCCAGGTGATGCTCAGGGCGATGACCACGGAATAGGCCAGGAAGGCGTTCTCCCCCATGTACGGTGCCAGGGCGAACGGTCTCTTGGCATAAAGGCCGCAGGCCAAGGTAGCTATGCCCGCGGCCATGATGGTGGCCACCATGGCCGGTCCGAATGGCATGCCTGCGGCGGACAGGATCACCGGATTTACGATGATGATGTAGGCCATGGTCATGAATATGGTGGCACCAGCGATCATCTCCCTGCGGTCGTCCGGCTTGAAGGGCATGAAGTTCCGGGACCAAATGTCCTGGAATGATATTTCTCATTAACCCACCAGCTACTGGGCGGAGGGCCTTGAAACGATGGCTTCGATCCCTTCCCACCTGATGGTGGATACGAAAAAGGATAATTATGAGGCACACATATGATTAAACGATCAAAATGGACAACTGCCGAAAAATGGCCCAGAAGGCCGTGGACGAGCTCGGGGAGCAGATGGGCGGGTATGTTCCCCCGACCTTGGACCACATCAAGAAGCACCATCCCGCTCTGGCGGTCACGATCAAGGAAATGGACCAGATCATCAACGAGGACGGGGCATTGGACCGCAAGACCAAGAGGCTGATCGCCCTGGCCTGCGTGGCCGTTCGCATGTGCGAGGGTTGCATCTACCCGCAGGCCAAGGTGGCCAAGAACTGCGGTGCCACCCGCGAGGAGATCATGGAGGCGCTCAACATCGCCGTGCTGACCGGAGGCGTACCGTCCTGGTCCACCGCCAGGGAGGGCATCAGCGAGCTGTTCGATGAGTGGGACGCCGAGGACGCCGAGAAGGAGGAGCTCGGCGCCAAGAAACCTGCGAAGAAGGCCCCGACCAAGAAGAAGACATCCGCGAAGAAGTGAACCAGCAACCTCTTATTTTCCCTTTTTATTTCTTTATTATCTCATTCCATTTATTCTTATTTGAATAAAGTTTTTATAATAAGGGTTCATCACTTCACACCGGAGAAATCATTTTGGCCTATAGACCCAACAGGAACCGCAGCAGAGCGGGGAAACCGACACACTACCGCAACAAGGACGCCCCTTCGACCAGGGTGGGCATGCTCAACATGCGCCGTCTGGGGGAGTTCAGGTACGATGTACGGGAGCTGTTCATAGAGAACAAGATGGACCCCGACCTGGCGACGACGTTCCTGGCCAGCATCATCGCCAAGGCTTCCAGGCTCACCATCAGGGAGGCCAAGGACTTCGTGCGCGACCAGATGGACGACGGGATAATCACCAAGGATGTCTCGGACGGTCTGTGCTACCTTTTGGACCGGTACACCAAGTACCAGAGCCAACAGACCGGGGAGTGAGTTCGGACCTACCCGCTCGGTGGGATGGGCTATACGGCGGCCATCCCGCGTTCG
>CAZXTA010000027.1:0-16109 GCA_964642865.1 uncultured Methanomassiliicoccus sp.
GAGGAGGCCGAGGCGTTGAAGACCAGGGTCTGGTTCTCCTTGGCGCTGGTGACCACGGTGTCGTTCAGCATGACCGAGAACTTGACGGTGGGCGGGACGGTGTCCTTGACGTTGACGGTGACCATCTTGCTAGTGGTGTGGTTGGCCACGTCAGTGACGTTCAGGTACATGGTATAGGCACCAGGCTGGGTCCAGGTGTGAATGACGGTCTGGTTCTCGCCCATCAGCACGGTGGTACTGTTGCCCTCGCCATATACCCACTTGTAGTTGGCGATGAGGCCCGCTTCGTCGGAGGAGTTCAATCGGTCGTAGGAGTCCGAGCTGGTCAGGGTGACCGCCTGGTTCTGGTCCACGTTCAGGCTGTTGCCGACCGTGGTACCGTTATGGGTCATGACCACCATCGGCGTGACACCGTCCACCTTGACGATGAAGTCCTTGTAGGCGACCAGGCCGGCCACGTCGGTCACGGTCAGGTTGACGGTGTACTCTTCGGCGGAGGTGTAGGCGTACACGGCAGTGACGGTGGTTACGGTAATACTGTTGCCGTCCCCGAATTTCCAGGTGTAGTTCAACGGGTTGCCGTTGGGGTCGCTGGAACCGCTGGCGGTGAAGGTCACGTTGGCGTCCTGCGCTACGATGTAGTGTAGGAAGGTTGAGCCGTCCATCACCTTGTAGGCGTCCATGCCGGTGACTATGGCGGCCGCGGCCACGGGGGCCAAGGACTTCTGCACCGTCAGGGTGGCATATCCGGTGGTGGTGGCGGCCACGACGGTGGCCTCGGTATAGCCGGAAACGGTTATGGTGGTCGGGCTGGTGACGTTCTGGACCATCTCGTACTTGTCAGTGCCGTCAGGGAAGGCCAGCTTGTAGGTGTATCCCATGGTGGCGGTGATGGCAAGGGTCGTGACCTTGACCTGGTAGCTGCTCAGGGCGTTGATTATGCCAGTAGCAGCGTAGTTGGCCACGATCTCCACCTGGAAACCGTCCATGCTGTTCACGGTAGCGACCAGGCCGTTGGTGGTGTAGGTGGGGTCGGCGTCTTCGGAGATGAAGACGGTGGAGGCGACGGTCATCATACCATCAGTGGTCACGTCCAGAGGGCCATAGGAGGCCATTTCGGCCTCGAAGGCGGCCCGCTCGGTGGCGTTGACCTCACCATTGCCATCACCTAGCGCCAGGTCTATCTGCATCCTGATGCTTGGTAAGTACGAATAATCCAGGCCGGGGACGGTGTAATCGTGGTCCAGGCTCAGGGATTTGGTCATCACCGCGATGTTCCAGTCGTCGGCAGCGAATGCGAAGGCGTTCTCCTCGGTCTGCAGGTTCTGAGAGGACAGGGCCACGGTGGTGGTGGTGTTTCCGGTTATGCTGACGGCAGATATCTTAGATAGGGCACCACTGGCGTCTACGAGCAGGATGAAATCACCAGGGTAAGCGTCGAAGCGGAACAGATTGGAAATTATGCTGGCAGGGATGATCTTCTCGTCCGGATCGGTCAAGTCATCGTTCTTGTCGACCAGGTAGGCCGTCACACCAGTGGCCGAGGTACCGGACACGGTGACGGTACCCCTGTAATAAACGGAGGTTTGTAAGGTCACGTTCTGGACCATATTACCAGAAACGGTCAGCTCGATCACCTCGGTGACGTAGTTGCTCTTCTTGATGACCGCCACGAAGGAGCCCGAGTGCAGGGTCACGTTCAGCAGGCCCGAAGAAGGATCGGTGTTCCCAGAAGCGACCACCTGGGTCATGCCCTGGTAGGTCTCCTTCACCGTCACTGAGGCCCCGACGCCCACTCCCGTGCTGGTGGTGACATTGAACTGCACTATCATGTCGGCGGTCGGCATGGAGGTGATCTCCGCAATGCCCAGGTTTATATTGCTCAGTCCATCGAAGCGGATAATCTCATCATGGACGTAGTCATAATGATTGGTGGCTGAAATCCTTAGCCTGTAATAACCAACCGCGGGAGTGAACTCGAGCAGTCCGGCGGTGTCAGAGGTGTCGGAGTACTGAGTGGCCTGCTTGCGCACTTCCGTCAGGGTGGCGGTCGCCCCGTTGACAGCGTCGGTCTCATCGAATACGTTGAGTGATAGTTTATTCCCGGTCACGGCGCTGACCTCTGATGGCACGAACGCCAACAATGGCGTGGCCAGGAGCATCAGGACCATCAATCCGGTCGCTAGCTTCCAGGTTTTATTCCTTTGCATTATTTCCCTCCCTCACGATAGGCGCACCTACAGTGCTGACTGAGTCTAGGGTTATCTCGGAATAGTGTTACCGTTTATAAATGTTATCCAAGTGCCAAAAAATACTGGCCACCATAAACATGGTTGACGGGAAGGGGCCTGCGAAGCTTCGCTCAGGTGATGATCTCCGGCACCCGTTCCTGCTCCAGCGCCCTGCGGACCTCCATGGCCAGCCGGCGACCGGTGCTCATGCTCCCCCTCCACAGGGAGTTGCCGTAGGGATGCCCGACGGACATGTGCACGTTGGTCCCCCCGCCGATGCGCGGCGCGACATCATAGATGAAGAAGCGCATATCCTTGTCCACGCAGGTCTGCAGGCAGAAAGGCCCGATCATGCCAGGGGCGAAATGCCTCTCCGCTGCCTTGGCGAACTTCTCGGCTAGCTCGAAGGCGCCGTCCAGCAGTGACTCCCTCATGGTGGAGGAGTTGTGACCGCAGACGGTGTATTCGGGCAAGCACTGCACATCGTTAAGGGCCAGCTGCTGCGCCGCTGGTAGGCGGACGAACCCGTCCAGGGAACTCTCGAATCTCCAGTCGATGCCCAGCAGCTCTATCCGGCTGCCCTTCTCCTCCAGGGGGGAGTGGAAGAAGTCCAGGTTGAACACCGGGCCGATGATGTACTCCTCCATGCGCGCATCGGCCAGGGACTCCTCGTCAATGACCCCCTGGGAGATGAGCTTCTGCGCCTTCTCCTGGTACTCCTCGGGGGTGGAGGCGGTGAAGAACCCCCGCTCCAGCTTCTTCTGTTTGTGGTGCAGCTTGATCATCGTGAGCGTGGAGATGTCCTCCGGGCGCTTGACCTTGCAGGGCGCGGGCATGCCAGCCTGTTCCAGCAGCCAGTAGTAGTCCCTCTCCCCTCCGCGATCCTCGCAGCGCAACAGGTTGCGGGAGCCCACCAACGGAACGGTGAACTCGTTCTCCACCGCATCGATGCCGCAATAGGAGGTGAAGGACCGGTTGGGGATGAAGAGCACGTTATCCTTGAGCATGCGGTCCATGACCTTGGGTGTGATCGCGTCCTTGAACTTTTTGAGCATGATGGTGTCGTCCACCATTCCTCGTCTCAACCTGCCGTCGACGTCCCGGAACGCCTTGAAATATCTGGTGTAGGTGGTGTCGCGGCCTTCCTGGCAGACGGCCAATGTTCGGAAGCCCTCCTCCACCGCACCGTCGCAGACGTCCAGGGCGGAGTGCGAGGCCAGCACGCCGATCTTGATCTTTTCGGGATCGTACCCGTCCAAATTGGCCAAGATGGTCTCTCTGTCGATCATTGAGGTCCCTCGAGGATGCTAAGGGAACGCCCCATAGCATATTAAGTTGTGCCAAATCAGGCCGAGAGGCCTAGGAACACCACCACGCCCATCAGTGCCAGCGCGCCGATGAAATCGATGGCCGAGGATGTCACTGGTATACTATGGTCGTCGGGGTCCAAGGAGAACATGAAGGTGGTCACCGCCACGTAGTACGATAGGAAGTTCAGCACGGTGACGGTGATGAGCCCGGCCACCAGGCCCAGTGTGATCATGGCCATCAGCCCCGGGGAGGCCAGGCCCATGGCCAGGGCCACGAAATGGGTGGTGATGCTGACGAAGGTGAACACCCAGATGGCGAAGATGTAGATGATGGCGAAGTTCTCGTAGCTCACTCTGCCCGGGACCCTGCCTGGGACCATGATGCCCATATGCAGCAGGGAGGACATGCGCGAGGTGAGTATTCCTCCCAGAGCGTTGCAGTTCTGTAGGAAGAGCGGTATCATCACCAGCAGCGACGGGAAGGCCACCAGGTGCACCAGCTGGTCCTCTATGGTCAATCCGGCGCCGAGGTCCAAGAGGGTGCAGATGGCCAGCACAGGGGCGCTCTGCACGAAGATGCGCTTGGCCTCCTGGTCCCGGCGGTAAAGGGCGTCGTAGACGAGATAGAGGGTGATGACCAGGAACACCATTATCATCAGGTCGTATAAGGCGTCGCTGATGACCGCCTGACCGTCCAGGACCAGTATGGCCGCCAGGAAGAGCATGGGCAGGGTGACGATGTCCCCGGCCGCGGTCAGCAGGGGGGCGCTGATGTTGTCGATGTCCCAGTTACGGCGAAAGCCCACGTTGGCCACTACGATGTTCACCAGCAGCAGAACGAATCCGGCCAGCACCCCTCCGAACACTGATATGAATATGAACTGCTGCAGGCTGATACTGTCCACACCCAGGGCGGCGGATATGATCGTGGCAAGTACCCCCATGAGAAACGAGATGACCATGGTCAGGATGAGGGAGGCCTCCATGTTCTGCCTCAGTATGCTACCTTTGTGCACGGAGAGCTCGAAGGTACCCACGTGCATGGAGGTACCTAGCCGGCTACCTAACGCCCCGAATATATTGCCCCGCATGCCTATGGCCGGCGGTATGAGGATCATGAGACCGGGAAGCAGTTCCAGGGTGTGGGTCATGAACCCTAGGGTCACCCCGGCAAGAATGTCCCCCAGGGAAGATATCATGAGGGCGACGAAGCCTAGAGTGAAGACCGCCTTGTTGTTGTTCAAGAAGGTCTTCATTCCCCCGCTCATGTCCGCACCCGCCTAGAGGTAAGATTTGAGAATATTAATATTAAGTCATGCCACCAGATAGGAAAAAATGAGTTTTCCCGGACGGGTGAAAATGGAACGATTTCGCAACGATATTATAGGGTGAATATCATAGGGAAAGGATGGCGGCGGCCCACCGGCGATGTTTGCCTGGGGCCCCATGAGGCCAAACAAGATGTCACGTGCGATCTCAAACCTCAAACCCCGGTCCAGCCTGTGGCCTGGTGCCGTGGCATGGTGCGGGTGTTCTTTTTATGTATGAGCTTGGAAGAGAGCAGCGTTCGATCAAGTACGATCTGGCCCACGCCACCGTCCGGGAGATGCTCACCGAGATGAAGGACGTCTCGGAGATAATGGTCGATCTGGCCTACGCGTCCATCATGTTCGACAGCGAGGAGATCGCCGATGAGGTCAAGAACCTGGAGGCGGACATGGAGGACCTGGGCAAGAACATCCGCATCAAGGCCATGCTCTCCGCCCGCACCCACAAGGACGCGACCAAGCTATCCTCGTTATTGGAGGTGGCCGCGGCCTCGCGACGCATATCCAATGCCGCGGGGGACATCGTCAAGCTCATCGAGTGCGAGGTGGACAAGCGGCCCTTCCTGACCTTCATCTTGAGGGAGGCGGAAGAGAAGATCAAGCTCCTGGTCCTGAACCATGTCTCGGACATGGTCGGCCGGTGCATTGAAGAGCTGGCGGTTGAATCGGAGACCGGCATGCGGATCATCGCCATCAAGCGGGGCAAGCGCTGGATCTACGACCCGGAGGAGGAGACGAGATTGAAGGCTGAGGACGTCCTGATCGTCCGCGGTACTGATGATGGCTACGATATACTACGCTCCTACGCCAATGGCGAGGAGAAATGGCCAGTGTACCCAGACGAAGAAGTGGAGGAGGACTGATGGACCATCTGGACGAGATGCTCCTGGAGCTAAAGGACACTTCCGAGCTGATGATCGACCTGGCCTACTCCTCTCTGCTGTACAACAACAAGGAGATCGCCGAGGAGGTGGTACTGATGGAGGAGATGCTGGACGAGCTGGCCAACGACATCCAGCGCCAGGCCATCGGGCGGGTCATCCAGGACAGGGACGAGATCAAGGCCTTCACGGTAATCAAGCTGGCCGCGGCGGTGGAGGAGATCTCCGACGCGGCCATGCAGATAGCCACGGTGACCATCAACGACGACGAACCGCATCCGGTCATCCGCCTCAGCATCAAGGACGCCGACACCATCATCACCCTGGCGGAGGTCAAGGAGGGCTCGGACATGATCGGCCGGACCCTTGGAAAAATGCGTCTGGCCAGCCAGAGCGGCATGTGGGTGGTGGCCATAAAGCGAGGACGCAAGTACCTCTACGGGCCGGACAAGAACGCACAGATAGAAAGGGGGGACGTGGTCATCTCCCGCGGACCACCGGACGCCGAGAAGTATTTCCAGGACCTTTGCCTGGGCAGAGAACGTCTGGAAGAGCCGTAAGGGGATGAGAAGTAGCCCCGGGCAGATTCGAACTGCCGTCGCAGGATCCAGAGTCCCGCATGATTGACCGCTACACTACGGGGCTGTGCGGAGCGGTGGTAAATGTTCCCTGCGTTTAACCTTTTCGTTCGAGGGGGGATCTCATGTGGCCCTGATGACTGCCACGATGCGCTTGTACACATCGTCTATCGTGCCCATACCATTCACAGTCCTGAGCACTCCCTTCCTACGGTAGTACTCGGTGAGGGGGGCCGTGCGTTCCGTATACGTGGTGAAGCGTTCGCGCACCACCTTCTCAGTGTCGTCGCTCCTTTGGTACAGCTCTCCGCCGCACTTGTCGCAAACACCCGCCTTCTTCGGGGGGTTGAACTCCAAATGGAAGACGGCATTGCACGCGCGGCAGGACCTTCTTTCGGTCAAGCGCTTGATCAAGGCCTCCCGGTCCACTTCCAGGTCCACGGCCATCTCCACCTGGAAGAACTCCTCCAGCTTATGGGCCTGCTCCAGCGAGCGGGGGAACCCGTCCAGTAGAACGCCTCCCTTCAACCCCTTGAGCTTCTCTCGGATGAGACCCACGACCAGGTCGTCGGGGACCAGCTTGCCGGCGTCCATGTAGCCCTTGGCCTTCACGCCCAGCTCGGTCCCGTTACGGACCGCCTCGCGCAGCAGGTCCCCGGTCGAGATCTTGGTGAGGTCGAACTCGGCCACCAGCCTCTCGGTCTGCGTTCCCTTGCCTGAACCAGGAGGCCCCAATAGCACGATCTTCAGGTCCATGGGCGACCATGCCATTACCCGTAAATCATCTTTACGATTGGAGCGCGACATATTTCGCGGGAGGGCGGGAGAATAATATTATCATCCTTTCTGAGAATCATCTACGCATGCTCAAAGGAGCGCTGGTGGGCCTGGTGCCCCTGCAGACCACGGACGAGCTGACCATATACCGCTGGTTGAACGACCCTAGGGTGAGGACCAGGGCCGGTCGCCCCGGCTGGAAGGCCTGCTACAGCCTGGAGCAGGCCCAGGACCTGATCAGGGAACGGCTGGGACAACGGACCCGCTTTGACCTGCTGGTGGTGGACCTGGCCCGGGAAGAGCCGGTAGGCCTGGTGGAGCTGGATCACCTGCATGCAATGAGCGATTCGGCGCGGATATCGGTGGTGTGGGGCGGGAAGGAGGGGGAGGAGATGATTGAAGAGGCCTTGCGCTTGGGCGTAGGCTTTGGTTTCAACTCTCAGGCCCTGCACCGGCTGTGGGCCCGGGTCCCTTGCGTTGACCGGATACTGCTGAGGGCCTTTCAGCAGGTGGGCTTCAAAGTGGAAGGGGTGCTCAGGGAGGACCATTTCAGCGGAGGGGTCTGGCGGGACTCCACCCTGCTGTCGCTGTTATCAGCGGAGGCGAGACCGTGCTGATCGGGGAGAAGGTCAACCTGGTGGCGGTAGAGCGCGGCTACGCCCCGATCTTCACCAAATGGATCAACGACCCGGAGGTGACCCAGTGGTTACAGGTGGACCCTCCCCTGAGCCTTGAGATGGAATATGACTGGGTGGACGGTATAAGACGGGAGGGGAGGATGGTGTTCACCATCCTGACCAAGGAAGGCCGACCCATGGGGAACATCGGGCTGGAACAGATCTCCTGGAAGAATCGTCGGGCCAATATGGGCATCATGATCGGGGAGAAGGAGTACTGGGGGAAAGGGTATGGCAGCGATGCCATCATCACCATGCTGCGTTACTGCTTCGAGGAGCTGGGCATGCGCAGGGTGGAGCTGTTCACCGACACCGACAACGTGCGGGCCCGTCGGGCCTATCAGAAGTGCGGCTTTAAGGATGAGGGGGTCATGCGCCAATATCGTCCCAAGAAGGGCCGGGTGGTCGATGAGGTGCTCATGTCCATACTATCCACCGAATGGTTCGCCATGCACCCACTAAAATAGACGGTGGCATAAGGTATTAGTAGGGATATATCATTCGGCTAAATCCTAGGCAGGGGTAGCCAAGCCTGGCCAACGGCGCTAGATTCAGGGTCTAGTCCTTAGTGGTCCGAGGGTTCAAATCCCTTCCCCTGCACCATTTTCGTTCTCCAGGTCCTGTACGCCCATAATTAGTTTTCATATACGATCATAGGAGCCTGCCGTAGGCTCCTTTCCATTGTTTGGCCTTTTCTAGGAATTCGTGGTAACCGTGGACCTTGATGAACTCGATGGCCTCGCGATACTTACCGTACTTGTACCCGTTCTTGCGGTAGAAATCCTGAATGGTCGGACATGAGGAAAGGTCGGAACAATCTGCACAGGTCTGGTATCCCTTGTCGCGCACGCAGCACAGTTTGATCGCACACTTGGCATCTTCGATGCGTCTATCACCCCGATCGTAGCCGAGCTTGCACCCTTTGCAGTGACCCTGGGCCAGTGGGCAGCATGTACCGCAGAACGCACCGCAACATCCTATCATGATGATCGATCCTAGGGCATCGGGAGCGTTCTCCGATTGCATTTTTTGAAGATTGACATCAGCCAGTATTAATTGTTCGCTTGGGGGCGCCCAGCGATCTGTGGTCCTATCTCTTCCAAATTTTTGTCATCCAAAACATACAAATATTACATGTAATCATATGGTGATTATGGTGATATAGGTGAGAATTACACCGGCAAAGTGGGATGCGGAGTACTCGTGGCTCAACCATGAGGACGGAGTGCGAACGGTGGGGACCAGCCCCATAGTGAAACTGTCGAAGCGTGCCCCGATGATGGGGCGATATTCGACGGTAGGAATGGCGCTTCAGGCCTTCAGCGGGGCCATCCTGGGTTATTTGGCCTTGGATGCGGGAACCCTGCTGCTCCTGCCCCTGGGAACGGCCCTTTGCGGAGAAATCATTTTTATCTCCTCCCTCGGCCATGGGGGTATGAGTTCCTCGGGAGAACAGACATTATGACCAACGTTACGATCAGGGGCATAGACGATGGAACGTACCTTAAGTTCTCGGCCCAGGCCACCTTGCAGGGCGTTTCCATTGGCGACCTGACCACCCAGGCCATGTGCGCTTTCCTGGAGAAGGACCAGGGACCGATCTACCGCATAGGTAACATGGAGGACATTTCCATCGACCGTAATGACCTGGAGTCCATCGACGGGGTGGTCATAATCAGCAATGTGGAACGCCTTACCTTCGAACAGGACGTGGAATGGCCCCTGTTCCAGAACCGCATCAGGTCCATAGAGAACGTGGAGACCCTGGTCATACCCAAGGGCTTGTCCAAGTTCCAGACGCTCACCAAGGCCAGGAACGTGGAGAAGATCAGGAGCGCCTAGGCGCTCAGGGGAACAGATTATTATTAACGGGGGTCATCTCCACCCATGGTCGCACTTACACCTGAGATGCAGGAGTTTTTCAAAGCCACCAAACATTTCGCGATGGGCACCGCCAGCAAGGGCGGCGATCCCAATGTGGTCCCCATTGGCCAGGCCTTTCTTATGGACCCGGAGACCATCTGGATCGGTAACCAGTTCTTCAAGCAGACCCTCAAGAACGTGCAGGAGAACCCCCGGGTGGCCCTGCAGGTGTGGACGGAGGGCGTCACTGGCTGCTTTAAGATCAAGGGCGATGTGAAGATCGTCGAATCCGGTCCGGACTACGAGAAGATGAAGGGAATGATCAAGGAGAGGAAGCCCGCCCTGGAGTGCAAGGGCCTACTGGTCATGAAGATCACCGACGTCTTCGATTGTCGTTCCGGGGTCGATGCGGGAAAGCGCCTGCTCTGAATCCTTCACGAACTACCCTTCCGGGTCGATGAATGGCCTATCCCTCAAGGCCAACCGAGTAGCGTCAACGAACAGTAACAGTCCGATCAATGCCATAAAGAACCCCACAAGCCAGCTCCCGTAGAATGATATCAGGGGCGCGGTCTCTTCCCCCTCCGCCAGCAATGTGGCTATGAGCATAGGGAGAAAGGCAAGGGTGATCCTGGTCCATATCCTTCTGTCGTTCGCCGCCCAAACCGACAGAAGGGCGACGAGCATTATCCAGTAACCCCCATGGATCTTGGGATAGAAGATGAAGAAGGTCATCATCATCAGGGTCACGCTCTGCCAGGCGGGCCACCTCTTTAAATAGGGATAGAAATAGGCGAAGGCCATGGCTCCACCCAGGATGGCTATCTGGACCACACTGGGGAGGTTCCATCCCCCCATTTGCAGGAAATGCCAAATGCTATGTCCACCGGTCGGTCTCTTCTCTTCCCCCAGGAAATAAAAGTTAAGGAAGAAGGTGAAATCGTTCCAGCATAGTATCACAAATGGCAGGGCGATGAGGGCGGTGGCCACGAGAACGATGAGCAGTGAATTGATGCGGCCCTTCCAGTTGCGTTCCTGAAGGAGTTGTACTGGCATGAGCAGTATGGGAAACATCTTGGTCCAGATGCCAACACCGATGGCCGCTCCGGCCGCATTTCGGCGCTGAAGTACCATGAGTACTACCGCCAGCATGAAGACGAAAGCCACTATGGACTCGTCCTCACCAGTACCTGATTCCACAAGAGTATAGGGGGAGAGAAGCACCACCCCGCCGGCCAGGAAAGCCTTGAGCTCATCGTAATGACGCAATGAGAGATATATCAATGAGGCCAGCAGGAAGGCGAAGAAGGAGAAGTAGATGCTCCAGACCCAATCGAAATGTGCCCCGCCCAAAACCATGGGGGGCACCAGCAGATAATTGATTAGAGGAGGTGTCTGGGTAGGCACATCCCTGTAGATGAGGCCCCCGTCCAGGATGGTCTGGGTCCGGTCGCGGTACACGTCCAGGTCTGGGTGGCAGAGGTCCCCATCGGACATTTCCACCAGAAAGACGTTGTCCACCACGATCATGGAGCCGTAGAGGACCAGGGTAAGGACCAGGTACAGCACGAGCTTGTGACCGACCCTCAGAGAACGCAATGAACCCTTGAGCTTTTCCCAATCCCTATGCGGCCAGAGATTCAACTGTCTTCCTCCAGTGGAGTTGTCTCACCGCTTGCTCTTGTAGGCTTTGATCTCCTCGCGGTGATCCCTCTTGAACTTTGAGTAGTCACGAAGGACGATCAACGGTATCGTGTAGAATTTGATGTACGATCTGCCGCTCGGACGATCATAGTGCACGACGGGCACCTCGATTATCTTAAGGCCCTTCAACGCTGCCAAGGGCAGGATGAACCGGTGCAACCCTATGTAGCCTTCAGGATCGAAGCCCATGGCCAACGCCTTGTCCCGGCGGAAGGCCTTGAATCCGCTGTTCTGGTCCTTGATATTCAGACCGAGATTGCGGTTTATGATCAAGCGGTTGTAGACCTTGGAGATGAAGCGGCGGATGAGGACGTCCTGGCGCTCAGGACGCCAGCCGTTGACCACGTCGAAGCCCTCATCTATCTTAGAAAGGAAGAGCGGTATCTGCTTGGGCTCATATTGACGGTCGGAGTCCATGACGATGACCACATCACCCTTGGCCTGCTGGAAACCGGTTTGGACGGCGAAAGAACGGCCCAGGTTCTTCTGGTGATGTATAGCCTGCACATTAGGGTTATCCTTGGCCAATTGGTCGCACAATTCCCCGGAAAGGTCTGTACTACCGTCGTCGACCAACAGCACCTCGCCCTCGATGTTCTTTTCCTTGTACACGGCAAGTATGTCCTCGGTCAAAGGCCCGATGTTCCCCTCTTCATTTTTTAGTACCAGCACTGTAGTGCACTTCAATGGAATCCCCTCTCCTCTTCTTTGATCTCTTTGTCCTTGCCCAGGGGCGAGGATGTCTTGTAGTAATGGTCGAATAACATGGCGATGAGGCTGACCGGTACTGACAACCAGATGGAGGTCAGCGCGCTCAACAATCCAGCAGTGGCCGCCACATTGGCGTTCAGGCCGGCCGCGCTGAGCACAGCCGAGGACATGACCACGTTGCCGCTACCGGCCGAGAGCATGACCGAGCTGAGCGAGGCAAGGCTGGCGGTGGCGATGACCGCCATGATTGAGACGTGCACCCCCAGGGCCTCGATGATCAGGAACAGTCGGATAATCTCATTGATCCAAATGAATATAGTGAGCACAGAGGCCCAGACCATCGGCCTCCAATGTCCCCTGAATGCCAGCGCCTCGTTGAAGGAGGATACCGAGCTCATCATCTTGGCGGCGTATCTCTCCCCCTTCTCCCCCTTGACCGTTCTCTCTATGATCATGGCCCCTCGGGCGCCTAAGCGCACGATCAAGGCCGGTCTGGCGAGCACATAGATGAAGAACACGTTGGCCAGGACCATGAGGGCCACCATGAATATCAGGTAGCCACGCAGCTCCTCGATGATGTTGGTGAGCAGCAAGAACAGGCTGGTGACCGCGAGGAGGGTCAACAGCACGAAGTCCATGACCCGTTCGGTGAGCACGGTGGCCAGCCCCCGGCCCATGCTGACCCCTTCTTTGGAATTCACCTCCACGATGCGGGAGGTCTCCCCCACTATCCGTCCAGGTATGAGGTTGTTGATGGCCTGGGAAAGGGAGAAGGCTGTGAATATGGTGCGGAAGGGCACCGTGTGACCGGACTGGCGCATTAGCACCCCCCATCGGTAGGCCTTGACCACCAGGTTGAAGAAGTAGAGCATCACCACCAACCCGATGAGACCGGGGTCCACGTTGCTGAGCACCTGACCTACAGCCTCAGGGTTAGAGGCCAGTATCACAAGTACGATCAGGGTGGCGGAAACGCCCAACTTGACCTTGGTGCCGATGCTCATTCTCCCAATATGCCTTCCCCTCCCTCGGCCCGGACATACCTCATCGCCAGAAGATGTGACGAGTACCTGGTTCGGACCTATGACAAGAAAAGACTTATATCTAATTTTGGTCAGTTCAGTGGGGATGGGAACCTGGTGCCCTGGCATCAGGCGTGACGTAAAGAATGTAAACATGGACATGGTGGGGACTGAACATGCAACTTCTGGTCATGTACGATACCTTTTATGGGAACACTGAACGAGTGGCGCAGACGGTGGCCGAGGAGATACGACAGAGAGGGCATGAGGTGCAGTGCCGTAACCAGTCCGAGTCTGGCGAAGAGGATTTCATGGGCATACGCCTGTGGGTGCTGGGCTCCCCCACCCGATGGGGCCGGCCGACCTTCCGTTTCAAGACCCTGCTGCGGAACGCGGTGAAGGAGGCAGGCAAGGACCATGACTTCGTGGTCTTCGACACCCGTTTCGAGGAGGTGCATTCCGGCGCGGCCGACCGTTTGCATCGTCTTTTAACGAAAGAGGGGTTGAGGCCGATGCTACCTCCCCAGTACTTTTTCGTGGATGGGCAGGCACTGCGCCCGGACCAAGAAGAAAAAGCAAGGGAGCTGGGGCGCACCATCGCCGCTCTGCTCTGACCTTATATCATCACGATCTCTGGCTGTTGGGAATCATCGGGGTCCTTTTCCACGTCGATACTGAAAAGCATGACCAGGGCTGACAGGATGAATACCGAGGACAGCAGGAAGAGGACCATGTAACCGAAGTAATGTGCCACGAGGCCCCCGATCAGCGAACCTGCGATGGATGCGATCCCCTTCACCGAGCTGAACATACCCATAGACTGGCTGCGAAAATGATTATAGGACATTTTTGCCACTAGGGAATCGGAGGACACCGCGAACAAGGCCCAGCACAGTCCGCCGAGCCCGTTCAACAGACATATCAGGAGGAACAGGGTGGTGAGGTCCAGGGGCAATAGGGTGACGAAGAAGAAGGAGGGGAAGATTAACATCCTTCCCACATAGGCCAGTCCCTGCACCTTTCTTCCGCCATAATTCTGTACGTAACGTCCAGCTGCGACGTACGAAACGGCCGAGACGGCCGAGCTGGCCAGGTAGACCATGAAGACCTGGGCGCTGCTTATACCCACATACCCGGACAGGAATATGGGAAGGGCCACGTAGAAACCCAGGAAACCGGTAAAAACCAGGAAGACCACCACGTAATACTGTTTGAGACAGACGGGGAAATTCCGGGATTTCAGGTTCTTGCTGGATATCTCAACAATGTACAGCAACCGCTGGGGCATGAATCGCAGCTTCTCTTGGACGTACAGGGGCACTTTGTAGAGATCGAGCTTGTGCAGTTCCCTTCGGTCCACATTCCTAGAGGGTTCCGGCATGTACTTCCAGCCAAGGAAGACGGATATCAGGCACAGGACCCCGGCCAGCACGAACAAGGAGCGCATGGAGACCACCCCCCCATAGTTGGAGAATACCAGAAGCCATATCGTTCCGATCAGCAGGCCCAGTACCCAGCCTATACCCCCTATCCTGCTGAAATCACCCAGTCTCTTAGCCCAATCCTCCTTGCGGAAGCACTCCAGGACCAGGACGGTCCCCACCGGGGCGATGGCCGCACCCATCAGACCGAAGATTATGTTGGCCATGAAATATTCCCCCATGTTGCTGGCCAGCCCCATCAGTATTAGGGAGAAGGCCATGCCCAGGAAGCCGATCAGAATGAAGGGGGCCCGCTTCTTGGTCGTGTCGGAGAGATTGCCCCATAATATGTTGCCAGGGACGGACGCCAGGGATGTGACTGCGCTGATCAGCCCCACCTGGGCCACCGTGCCCTTCAATCCCTCGGTGATGAACAGAGGGATGAGAGCGTTTGTGCTTCCCGCCGATATGTTGTAGGGCAGGAACGAATAGTACCAACTATCGTCCTTGCAGCGTTGCTTGGCCATGTCACTCCCGCATGGTAGAATCATATCGATAAAGGATGCGGTTCTATAAATGTCGTAGGTCAGGCCGCCCCGAGGACGATGGCCAAGGTCACCATGGAGAGCACGACCAGTGATATGAGAACGAACTTTTTGTCCCTCTCCTGGATGAACACGCACAGAGCGCCCAGCACCCTGGTCAGGGGAGTGGCGATGAGCAGAAGTATGCCCAGTGTGAGGTAGGCCAGCGGGTCCAGGTCCAACAGTCCGGAGGGGATGCGCTCCAAGGGCAGTACGGCTACCTCCCGCACCCCGGTGGCCAGCCCCAGGACCAGGCCAGTGACCATCATGGTCAAGCTCAAAAGCATGCCCCATCGCAGGATGGGCTGCACAACGTGGCAGAGGTGTTCCTGGGAGGTCATCAGGTAAGACCTCCTATCCCGAAGGCCTTTAGAACCATGGTCACGGCGACGGCGAAGAGCACCACCGCGAACCACTTGCGCATCTGCTCGGTGGAATAGCGGGCCATCAATTTCGTCCCCACGTAGGCCCCGGAGAAAACGCCAAGGGCCACCGCGGCGCAGAGGTAGGCGTCCAGGTATCCGTGGCCGTAGAAGATGATGGCCCCGGTGAGGGCGGTGACCCCGATCATGAAATTGCTGGTGGCCATGGAAGCTTTCAGCGGTACGCACATGCACACGTTCATCACCGGCACTTTGACCAGACCGCCGCCTACCCCGAGCATCCCGGAGAGCATGCCGGCCATGCTGCTGTAGCCAAGCCCCTTGCCCAGTCCCTTCACCCCGTAGCTGACCTCGCATCTGCTGCGGGGGTCCACGAACCGGCAGGAAAGGTCCACCATCTGCCCCTCGGCCGCCATCTCCTCCGGGGAGAAGAACAGCTCAGTGCGCCGGAACATGGTGTACCCAGCGTACACCAGAAGGATGGAGAAGAAGATGAACAGCATCATCTGGTTGGTGTATACGGCGATGAGCGCCCCCACGATGGAGCCCCCAGTGGTGGACATCTCCAGGAAGAGGGCCATCCGTACGTTGGTCAACCCAGCCTTCACGTACTTGGTGGCCGCCCCCGTGGAGGTGGCG
>CAZXTA010000028.1:0-14936 GCA_964642865.1 uncultured Methanomassiliicoccus sp.
ATCTCGGCCAGCTTCTTGGCCTTCCCCGGGCCCAGGCAGCCCATCATGGACAGCGCCTCGCTCTGGCACGGTAGTTTGGTCCCCCCGCCCACCGTGCCGACCTCCAGGCAAGGCAGGCGTACCGAGATATATACCCCCTGCTCGCACAGCTCGCAGGTCGTGCTGGCCATGCTACCTTCCACCACCTGTGCGGCGTCCTGCCCGGTAGCTATGTAGAGCGCGGCCAACATGTTGGCGGCATGGGCATTGAACCCGTAGGACAGGGACATGCTACTGCCAACCAGGTTCTTGCGGTAGCATGTCTCCACCATGGCCTCCGGGGTGGTGTGCAGCTTGTTTCGTACAAGGTCCTCCGGGATACGTATGTCCACCAGCACCGTCTTTCCCCTTCCCTCGATAAAATTGATGGCCGCTGGCTTCTTGTCCACGCACATGTTGCCTGAGATGGATATTAGCTTGATGCCAGTCCTTTCCTCGATCAGACGGCAGGCCGCCTCCGTGGCGATGGTGGACATGTTCATGCCCATGGCATCCCCGGTGTCGTAGGAGAAGCGCAAAAAGAGAGAGCGGCCGGAGGCGAAAGCGCGCACCTTGATCAATTTGCCGTGCCTGGTGGTGGATGCGGCGGTCTCCTTGATCTCCTCGTAATGCTCGTTCACCCAATCCACCGTCTGCCTGGCCTGTCGGACACCGCTGGTGCGGAAGACCGGGGCGCGGGTCATCTCGTCCTTGATTATGATCGCCTCCGCACCGCCGCAGGTGGTGATGACCGATGCCCCACGGTTCACCGAGGCCACCAAGGCCCCCTCGGTCGTGGCCATGGGGACCAGGAACTCCCCTTGGGCGTGATCGCCCTTGACCTTGAGTGGGCCCACGTAACCAAGTGGCATCTGGGTACAGCCGATCATGTTCTCGACGTTCTTCTCAGCTACAATGGGGTCGAAGGAGCAGTTACCGCAATGCTCCAGGCCGGCTCCGACGTACTCCTCCACCGCCCTGCGCCTGGCGTCCATGTCCGCGCGGGTCTTGCCCTTGTTCCTGAGACCTTCGGTCGAGCTCATGGCTATGAAATCAAGGTGGTATTAGATAACCTTCACGCATTGGTCCCGAGGTCGATTGTTTGATCGTATATCATTAATGCGGTCCTTCGGTGATCGCGGGGTATTAAAAGAGGGTTCAAATTAATTTTAATTTATATTTGAGATATTTAAATAAAGGTATTGCCTTTATTTTCATTTGAACGTTATAGATTCCTTTTAAACTACATATAGCCTCGGGTTAAAGTTTAATATCAGAAGCGTTCATGCGGTCGATTCATGATGCAGCGCATCTAGAGGGCGTTACCAGAAATGTATAGCATGAGTCCTAAGACGGGCAAACTTCTGAACGATGAGGAAGTGGTGGATAAATTCGTCAAGGAGAACGAATGGGGGCTATCGACGGCGGTGGACCTTAAAAGGTGCGACCCGGAGAAGATCCGGAGCAAGGAGGTCATCACCCAGTTCGCCATCGACCTTTGCGAGTACATAAACATGAAGAGGTTCGGCGACCCCATTGTCGTCCGGTTCGGCCCAACCCCCAAGGTTGAGGGATACTCCCTGGTCCAACTGATCGAGACCTCCGTGATCTCCGGCCACTTCGCTGAAGATACCGACCGAGCGTTCATTGACGTCTTCAGTTGCCGGGAATATCCCCCCAAGAAGACCGCCGAGTTCTGTAAGAAGTACTTTGGCGCTAAGGAGATGGAGTACTCCGTATCCTTCAGGAACTAAACGTCCGCCTGAAATACAGGACTTAAATGCCTTAACCGCTACAGCTGCGGCCCCTGCCGCGGTTGGTTTTCCTTATTCTTCGATCCTATATCGCTCCGCATGTACGATATCATCTTGCTACAAGGTTTGGCAGCTGGCGAAAATCGCCTTTTTGACCCCCTCCATCGGGCCAGGACCATGGAAAGGTTTAAAATTGAATGCCGCATTCGCCAATTCACTTGGGCCCATAGCTTAGCCTGGTTGGAGCGCCCGGCTGATAACCGGGAGGTCAGGTGTTCGAATCACCTTGGGCCCATCCATCTCACTATTTAACTCGAATTTTTATTTTTTCGGGTGAACGAACCAACCTAGCGCCTCAAATAACTGGGTAGAAAGGTCTCTTAATCATTGAGACCCCTGGTAATCGCTCCACAAATTTGAACGACTGTTCCTAATAAAAATTATGATGGATAGGAAAAAATAATGGTTCGTATCGGTGTGTATTGACCGATACGATCAAAGTAAGTTTAAGCGATCTGGGGGGCTTCGACCTTAGCGCTATACCTGTTGTATACGAAGACCATGCCTGCCCAGACCAGGACACATGCCACTAACATGGTTGTCCCGACCGTCGCCATCTCGTTCAGCATCGTGGTCGTGTCCGCCGCGCTGCTCATCGCGGACAGGAATGGCGGGTAGAGGACTATCTCCTCGTGCGCCACATGCTCCAGGGCGAGTGCAATGCACCCTCCCCATAGGAGTATGTTCAGCCATGCAATGTGTAGCTTTTCCGGAATGCTCTTTCTGAACACCGTGGTCACTATGGCCGCGGTCATTGGTACTAGAAAACACGCCATTTTTTCACCCCGATAACGGTTCCTCGAGTTCTCCTTTGAGTTTTGACGTTACAAGCACTGCCTCCCAGAGAATGAACACTGGAATCAGCATGGCGATCCCTAGGACGACCCCGCTCGTGATAAGACCGTCGGTCTCCATCTCGAGAAAGGCTCCGCCTTCGTATCCTAATATATGATCTACGAAGATCATCACGGACAGGCCCCAAAGCATCAACGCGAGGAAATTCAATTTATATTTCTTAGAAGCAACGAACCATACCATGGTCACGGCTATGGCCGCGATCAATGTTGTTATCAGCCACATTTTTTTCACCTTGTTGGTCTTTCAATAACACTTTTATTAAATTATTATTACTGTAATCATATGAGGGGATATAAATATTGTCACCATTAGAGTTCGCGAAGCGTTCAGACGTATTTTGACGGACGGGTCAATGTTCAGTAACATTATAACCGTGAAATTATTACCTCCCCTGCATGGATATGACCATGTCAGAGAAAGGCCTATTGCAGACGTTCCAATTGATGCATGAAGGGGTGATGGCGAATAGGACGGCCTATTCACCGGAAAAGATCATTTTGGGACCTGGATCGGAGATCGTGGTCGATGTCACGGATGATGACAGGACAGTGGGCCTTCTTTCTGCGGAGGGCCGTAGCGGATTTCTTGTGGCGACCGAGAATGGCCAGGCTCAGTTCCTGGAGATGCCTTCCGGTCTGTTCTCAGAAGAGCATGCGCATTCGTATGGATTCATCATTTACACAGTGAAGGGGCGATGGGTACTGTGCAGTAACGGGAAGCGCTGCGTGATGGGTCCCGGTTCGATCTACACTTGCAGAGCCAACGTATCCATGGGCATGGAGGTACCTTTCGACGAAGGTGCGTTCCTGCTCTTCTTTCTGGAGGGAGGTGTCAAGGTCGAAAGAAGATACGAGGACTATCTCAGGGGGGTGTCCGAGGGCACGATCGATCACAAGGTGACGACGATGACCCATCTACAGGATCTCCCAGATTCACATCCGGCCAGATCGTTCGCTCGGAAGGTCAATCCTGAGTTCTTTAAATCACCTTCACGGTCTGTATCACATTATAGGTGAAAAGGTATGTGGATCGTTGCGGCCATTGAATGAGGGCGCCTTACATTGCTTCGCGAGGCAGGATGCCAGAATTAAGGAAATAATCATTTTCGCCAGTCATCCATGCAGGTCCTGACCATCTTGGGCTCGTCCATTTCGCTGGCTTATGCCAATTTCTTCTTTTTTTAGATGTTTTACAAATGGATCTTACGAACGGTCTCATTTTGTCGTAGACCGCCTTCCAATCCTTCGTTCATTGACTAGGATGCTTGTGCATCTGAACGGGGGTTTCATGGCTGGGGATGTTCTGGACCCCCCATCTTCGTATCATTGAACATCGCCCTCCTAACAGAGGTCCGCCTCATGGTGTGATGGGAGTCTGTGAACTTGTGCCTGTAGGTGGCCTTCATCCTTTCCTTGACGCGATCAGGTCCATCCCATTCCGCCTTGATTGTGGATACCGTTCCTATCGTAGAATAGGACGCGATCGCCGACCTTGGGCTCAAGGTCCTTTCCCGACATGTCTTCGCGTGGAGGAACGATCCCGAGCTCATCGTTGCTCGATCGGGATGAACGTCCTTCCGAACTCTCCAACGTATTTCGATGATGGGCGAAGGAGAACGGCGTCCTCATACTGTTCTAAAACATGAGCGACCCAGCCCGCTATTCTGCTCGAGGTGAAAAATGGCGTGAAGAATTCCTTGGGGATCCCTAACGCATCCATGGACACCGCTGCGTAGAAATCCACGTTGGGGTATATCTTCTTCCTATCATGAACGATCTCTTCAATCTTGATGCATTTATTGTACAGGTCCATCGTTCTCTCACGATGGCATAGATTTTCAACTATGCCTCTGAGATGCTTCGTCCTCGGGTCTTCTGCCTTATAGATTCGGTGACCAAAACCCATGATCTTTTTTTGTTCATCGACCAAACCCCGAATGTATTCTTCCACATGTTCTTCAAGGTCTATGTCCTCTAGCATCTCCATTACTTTTTCACCAGCGCCCCCATGCAGAGGACCCCTGAGGGTCCCGATCGCAGAAGTTACAGCTGAATACATGTCTGAGTTGGTGCTCGCTGTTACACGGGCGGCGAAAGTGGAGGCATTGAACCCGTGATCGGCATGAAGTATCATAAGACGGTGGAGAAGATCCGTCTCGTCCTCGTTCGGGGGGGACCCCTTAAACATATAGAGGAAGTTTTCGGCGAAGGAGAAGTCTTTCCTCGGCGCTGGAACTGGCTGGTCAAGGCGACTTCTGTAAATAGTGGCCACCATGGTAGGGACCTGGGCGATCAGCCGGGTGGCCCTTCTCAAGCTCGCGGCCTCAGAGAGATCGTTGCCTTCGGGGTCGTATTCTCCGAGTCGGGATACTTCGGTTCGTAAAACATCCATTGGATGGCAGTGCTTAGGGGTAGTTCTGATGCTTTCAACAACTGCATCGGGTAGTTTCATCTCAGAGATCAGATTTGTACAGAACTGATCCAGCTCTTGCTGGTTAGGTAGCCTCTTGTGAATTAAGAGGTAAGCCACTTCAGTATAGATGACTCGCCCAATAAGATCATCGATGTTGTACCCCAAGTAATAAAGGGTGCCCATAGGGTCCACGTAGCTAATTTTGGTCTCAGCAGCGGCAACATCCTTTAATCCGCGAATGACGGCTCTTTCGGTTTTTTCGCTCATTTTTCCTCATTATCCTTATGTTCGATGCACATATACACAATTGGAGCAAGAACAGGAACAGCCGCTTACAACTGCAATCAGCAATATGTGACCGCATGCTTTGCTTGGTCCAGGTACTTGTGGCTAAATATAGGTCGGCACAGGTCCGTAGATTTATTGAATATAACATATGCGACCCTTAAACCTTTTTCTGTGGGTGAGGGTAGGCTTGGCGGAAAGCTGAGTACCTTCCACATCACTAGGATTCCACGTCGGACCGTGAGCTTGTCTCAGGATAATGGAGGCATCTGTTGTCGTGGCCAGGATGAAGGGTCCCGTGTGCTCTGTCCAAGAGTCTCACTTGTTCCAATACCGTGGAGGGAAGCTCTTCTCTAAAAAGGATCGATAGATAACAACCTCGGATCGGTGTCCCGACGTTCTGGCCTGAAATTCAGCGCTCATATCTTGAGCAGGATCTGTGGGAACATGCCCTGCTATTCCGGTGCCAAGTTGGCGGCGATCTCAGAGACCCTCGGACACGAATCGGAATGGTGGACGATGAGGCTCATAGGCATCACCTTGGACCCTTATAACAATGGACCATGAAATTTCGCCCTTTGGGACATTCATATTCGAGTGGACAGAGCGTTCCATTCTTTTTCAACGAATGCTCTTGCATCTTCTCCATCACATCCCTGGGATGAGGGGAACGACATTCCCTCATGGAATATGATCACTTACACGGCCAGATGAGCCCGGTCATCAGCTTATCCATGGGTATATCGTCGGGGCCGTTCAGATATTCCTCACACTCTCGATCGCTATCACGGTGCTCAACAAGTTCTCGTTAACTGATGATGATCAGCTTGCGGCAGGACGGTCAAAAATTAGGATTTCCGTTAGAGAACGGCAGAATGATGGCCAGCCCGTGGGCGGCCACGCCCCCTATTCACATTGTTTCATAGGGCAACTTCTCGTGCTCGATCTCCCGCGTCTTCTTCTCCGCGGAAGTGACCTCTTCATCGGCCATGGTGCGCTTGAGCACGCACATGGTGCGCTGCACGGCGATGATGTCCCCCAGCTGGGCCTGGGCGATCCAGACCGCCGATAGCAGGTCGTCGAACTTCTTGCGGAGGCCATCGCTCTCCAACTCGTGCAGCACCGCTGGATTGTACAAGGTCTGTCGGGGTACCCGGCCCAAGGCAGCCACCTCGTCGATATATCGCTCGTACTCGTTCAGCATGTCCGAGTACACCTCCTTGAGGACTCTCAGGGCCATTATCTTGCTGTTTGCCTCGTCCGCGACGGCGGTTTCTACCTTTTCATCTTCCATTTGATCACTCAGACCATGCCTGCTTCTCGCAAAGCATGTTGACCGCCTAACACGCTCTGATATGATTAGCTTTTCCCAGAGGGGCTAGTTACGACAGAACAGAACAAATCATCGGTGGTTCTGGATCAGATACCATTTTAATTCCACGCGCCCCTAGCAGGGCGCGGAAACATGGCCCGTGACTTCAGCCGAAGGTCCGAACTGATCGTGCAGTCCGAGATTAGGAACATGACCCTGGAGTGCAACCGGGTCTGCGGAATCAATCTGGCCCAGGGAGTGTGCGATACCGACACTCCCCGCGAGGCCATAGAGGGAGCGCATCAGGCCGCCCTCGACGGTATCAACGCCTACACCAGGTACGACGGGCTGCCGATACTGCGGCAGGCCATAGCCAAGAAGTTCAGGGAGTTCAACCGATTGGAGGTGGACCCAGAGGGGGAGGTGGTCTGCTCTGCCGGGGCCACCGGCGCTTTTTTCTGCTCCTGCATGGCCCTGCTGGACCCGGGTGATGAGGTCATCGTGCTGGAGCCTTTCTACGGCTATCACGTGAACACCCTGTTGGCCATGGATGCCGTGCCCGTTTACGTAAAGATGGCCCCCCCAGACTGGCAGCTGGATGTGGAAAGGATAAAGGAAAGCATCGGTCCCAGGACCAAGGCCATCATCGTCAACACGCCGTCGAACCCCTCGGGCAAGGTGTTCTCCCGTGCAGAGCTTAAGGCCTTGACGGACCTGGCCGTGGACCATGACATGTTCATCTTCAGCGACGAGATCTACGAGTATTTCGTCTACGACGACAGGCAGCATCTCTCCCCCTTATCCTTTTCCGATGCCAGGGACCGGGTGGTCGTGATCTCCGGCTACTCAAAGACCTTCAGCATCACTGGTTGGCGCATCGGCTACGCGGTGTGCGATAGGCGGTGGGCGCGCATGATCGGCTATATGAACGACCTAGTGTACGTCTGCGCTCCCGCCCCGCTGCAGGTAGGTGTGGCGAAGGGCGTCGACCAGCTGTCGGGGGAATTCTACCGCAGGCTGTGCAAGCAGTACCAGGCCAAGCGGGAGATGATGGTAGGGGGATTGCGCGCTGGGGGCCTGTACCCCCACTCGCCTCAGGGCTCCTATTACGTCCTGGCCGACGCGAGCTCGGTGCCCGGGAAGGGCTCGAAAGAGAAGGCGTTGCACATATTGAAGGAGTGTGGGGTGGCCAGCGTTCCAGGGTCAGCCTTCTATAAGAACGGCGGCGGCGATATGGTAAGGTTCTGCTTCGCCAAAAAGGATGACGTTCTGAAGGCCGCCTGCGACCGACTGTCTCGGCTTTCCTGGTGATCAGGCCTCGATCTCCCGTTCCGTCTCCATGTGGATGTTGACGATGATGCCGGGGACCTTCTTACGCAGCGCGTCCTCGATCCTCTCCGTTAGCTCATGCGCCTGGGCCACGGTGCTTTCGGCCTTGACGCAGATGTGCATTTCCGCGTAGACACTGTCCCCGACCCTCCTGGTCTTGAGGTCATGGTACTGCAGGAGGCCCTCCTGGTCCTGTAGAACGCCTTCGATCAGCGCTTCCGACTCTGGGCACCGGTGGTCCATGAGGTCCCGGCAGGTCTTGCGCAGCACGCCGTAGGCCATCCGCACTAGCAGGACGGCTACCAGCAGGGCCAGTAATGGATCGATCTCATACCAGCCGGTGACCTTGGCCAGGAACAGGCCGATCACGACGACGAGTGATGACAGCACATCGGAGAAGAGGTGCTTGGCGTCCCCTTCCAGGGCGATGGAGCTGCTGCGGTGCGATTCCTTGATCAGAACGTAGGAGAGGCCTGCGTTCAGGCCGGTGGCGATAAGCGAGACCATGAGCGCCAGGTTGATGGAGGTCAAAGACACTGGGTCGAACAGGCGTTCGAAGCTGGTCATGATTATCAGCACGGCCGCCAGTACGATGAGCAGCCCCTCGACCAAGCAGGAGATGTTCTCCGCCCTCTGATGGCCGTACCTGTGGTCCCGATCCGCCGGTTTCATTGATATGCGGATGGAGATGAGCATCATGACCGATGCCAATATGTTCACTATGGACTCGAGCGCGTCGGAAAGCAAGGCCACCGAGCCGGAGATGTGATAAGCCAGCAGCTTGATGGCGAAGATGATAAGTCCGCCTACGACAGCTAGTGGGGCCACCTGCTCCTTTTTCACACTGTAAGGCAGAGCACATGCTTGATAAACCTTTTTGCCCGTCATCGGGGCGATCGGCAAGTAATATCAGGCATATCTGGAGCGTAACGAGATCGATCGGTGGCTCAGACGCCATCATCCAAATGGAACAATGATTTTTCGAACAGGGCATCGATCTCCTGCTCGCTGAGCTTGGGATCATGACGGACGTGAAAGGTCAGGTAGCTCTTGTCCTCGGTGTAGATGACCCTAGAGGGACGGACGTTGACGCTCATCAGCACCTCGTTGGAATCCAGCATGAGGTCCACTTGAGTGGTTGCCCTTCCATTCTTGTTCTTGGTGCGGGACAGTTTGATTATCGACCGCTTGTTTCCCTGGTAGAGCTGCCGAAGGCGGGACTCCAATTCTCCACGGTTCACGATGGAAAATCACCCAAGGATATGAATAACTTGCTTCTGATAATTTGAAGCGATCGGAGGAGTACCAGGTCCAAATCGTAATGTATCGATGACGATTGGTTTGATCCCGATACAACTTCCGAACGGAAGATGCGAAGGAAGGGCGGATGGGCGGACATTTTACTCCGGGAGTCCGGGGACCGGGTCTATCGCGGGTAGCTCATCACCCTTTGCTCCGGCCATCATTTTTAAGGAATCCGATATTATCATGTCGGTTCATGATAAAGGTAATATCATACATCGATCTATGATAATGTAGGTGAAAAAATGACCAGCATGAACAGTCTTCTGAACAAGAAAGTACTGACCTCCGACGCCTACGACATCGGTACGGTGAGCGGATTAGACCTGGACACCTCCGAGTGGAAGGTGACCCACCTGGGGATCACCCTGAACGCACAGTCCAACAAGGAGCTCGGGGTCCGGAAGCCTTTGCTGGGTGGATTGACCATATGCGTGCCGATCGCCTACATTGAAAAGCTCGGCGACGTGATCATGCTGAGCATTCCGTTCGACAACCTGAAGACCTTGCCGGAGTGCAAACTGCAGTAGGCCCTAAAACACCTTCTCCTTTTCTTTTACGGGCAATCCTTAATTGCCCGTTCATCATATTCCCCAGGGAATGCCATGCCCCAAGGACCCGTGAATGCTAGGTTGATCTACAAGTTCTTCGAGGCGGCCAACATGCAGCGGTGGAACGATCACATCCGCCCGGTGGAGCTCACGGAACTTGATAAGCAGTCCCACAAGATGGTCATCGCTTACGTGCTGGCCCGGTTCGAGGAGACCGAGAAAGGGCGCGAGATCGATTGGGCCAGGATCATCGAGGGCGGAATCTTCGAGTTCTTGCATCGCATCTTCCTCACGGATTTGAAACCGCTATTATTCCACCGTTTGCAGAAGGAGAAGGGTCAGGAGCTCAATGATTACGTGTTCCGTGAGCTGGTCTCCGACGTCCCGGACATCGACCCGGAATTCATGGTCCGTTTCAAGGCCTACCATTCCGGGAAGGACGAGAACATCGAGCGGCGGGTGCTGAAGGCGGCCCATTACCTGGCCACCAACTGGGAGTTCCGCCTGATCTACGCGGCCAACCCGACCATGCTGGGCATCGAGGACACCCGGCGGAACATAGAGATACAGATCGAGGACCATTACGATCTCATCGGGGTGCGGCGCATCATGCTGGCAAAGAAGTCATATGGATTCATCGAATTCTGCGGGCAGCTGCGATATCAGCAGCGCTGGGCCCGGGCCCCGCGCATCCCCCGCACCTCCGTGCTGGGGCACATGGTCATGGTGGCCATCATGTCCTATCTCTGTTCGCTGCGTATCAAAGCCGGTCCGCAACGCACGGTGAACAACTTCTACACCGCACTGTTCCACGATCTTCCAGAGGTGTTGACCAAGGATATCATCACCCCGGTGAAGAAGTCCGTGGGCGGCCTGGAGGAGCTGATCTCCGAGTACGAGGAGCGAGAGGTGGAGGAGAACCTCCTACCGCTGCTTCCGGCCATCTGGCGCAAGGATTTCGAGTATCTGCTTCTGGACCCCTTCCGCAATCGGGTGAGGGAAGGTACGTCCATCCGCAGGGACCTGCCTTACGAGGAGATCGACCTGGAGCACAATGACGATTGCTCGTGGGCGGTGGACGGGCGCATGCTGAAGGGCTGTGACGACCTTGCGGCGTTCATCGAGGCGAACTCCTCCATCAAGTACGGCGTGAGCTCCCGGGTGCTGCGAACGGGTAAGCAACGCCTGCTTGAATCCTACCAGGAGGTAGGGAGCATCTCCGGCATCGACTTCTACCAGCTGATGCTGGAATTGGACGATATGGAGATATGATCACCACGTGACCTTCCCCTCGAAGGCCCGGAAAAGAAGGTCCCGATAGTATTTGTCGTAAGGCAGAGTGAAGTTCATGCGCTCCCCTCCGATGATGAGGGAGACCGCATACCGCCCCGTACCTTCACTCTCGTATGACAGTCTGACGCTGTCGACATCCTCGTTCCTCAGCGAGAAGTTACCTTGCGATTCCCCCAGCACCTGATCGGGGGTCATCTCATAGAATCGGGAAACGTTGGATGATGAGCTGGACCCGGGTAGGAAGATGCCGGCCTGTAGCAGTTCATCTTTTTGACGGTCCACCTCACAGCATTCTATGCGAACGAATATGACCTGTTCGGGGGTGAATGCCAGGGCGAAATCCCCCTCCCGTCCCACGATCCGTGCCGGAGAGGCCACAGCGGTCACCACCTCACCTTTGACCGGATCGAAACGCTCGGCGTCATCAAGAGCGACGACCTGGCCGCAATAAGGACAGAAGCGCATGTCGTCCAGCAGGGGTTTACCGCAGTTAGTACAATTGATCATCCGCGATCGGAAGGGATATTGACATGGTTATTTATGCCATGATCGTCCTGATTTATTTGGTCGTCCTACCATGCCACATCATTTTATGAGCGATGTTCGTATGACAAAATATGACAAATGACCTATATTTTATATAGTTTGTATGACAATCTAATTTTCAGTCCGTGCCAAGGAGTGTAAAGACCATGGAGGGAGAGAGAATATCACTGCGTCTCGAGGGCGAGGACCTGGAGCTCATCGATGAGTTCATTGAAGGCCACTCGGAGATCTCGAACCGGTCGCAGCTTGCTAGGATCGCTCTCCGCGCGTTCATTGAGAGGGATGGTGGGACGCGGGTCGAAACCTCTGGGAAGGGTCAGATGCTCATCAATGTCCCGCCAGCCGTACGTAGTATAATGGATGGGATGGTGGAGGACGGCTATTACAACGCGGTCGAGGACATAATCGTGGAGTGCCTAAGAAAGGAGCTTGTTTCCAGGGAGAACCTTGACAAGGTCAAGGACGAGCTCTTCGCCAAGGGAAGGCAGATACAGGCCAGGATGTGAAGGACCAGCGGACCTAGCTCTAGACTGGAGCAGTGAGGGATGGGATGCACTAATTTACCTTAGCGGAGGCGCTGTTCGGCGCTCCGTTACCGAAAATGGGGGCCAAAAAATGGAAGCCAGGATAATGGAACAGACGATCAGGACCGAGCAGATGGTTACAATGCTCAGCCGAGGCCTGACCGAACCTAAGATATCGGTGGTAGGATGCGGAGGTGCTGGTAACAACATCGTTAACAACATCTTCGGTAGCTGCAGGAAGAACGTGCAGACGGTCGCCATCAACACTGACGAGCGCTCGCTGCAGAAGGTCAACGCGCACAAGAAGCTGCTCATCGGCAAGGACGTGACCGAGGGGCGCGGCGCCGAGGGATTCCCCGAGGTAGGGGAGTACTGCGCAGAGTGTGCTAAGGACGACATAAAGGAGGCCATCAAGGACCGGGACATCGTCTTCGTCATCGCTGGCATGGGCGGCGGTACCGGCACTGGCACCGCTCCGGTAGTGGCCCAGGCGGCAAAGGACCTCAATTCCATAACTTTCGTCATCGCGATCACCCCGTTCTCCTTCGAGGGGGAAAGGATGGAGAAGGCCCAGTACGGCATCTCCAAGATCAAGAAGATAGCCAAGACCACCGTGGTGGTGGATAACGACCGCTTATTGAACATGTCAGCAGAGGTGCCGCTGAACAAGGCCTTCTCGGTGATCGACAACAGCGTTGTGAAGATCATCGACTCCTTTTGCTCCCAGGTGAGCATGTCCTTCATGAGCGCCCTGACCCAAGAGGTCATCCATTATGTTCATGGAAGCGAGGAGGAGGTCCCGTTGAGGGGCGAGCAGTGCCTCATGCCCGAACTGGTCATGGCCAGCAAGGGGTCGGCGGACCTCAACCTACGTCCGAGCGGAGAGCTCGGGCTGATGCGTTGAGAATATGGACGGCTTCCAAACGCTACAGGTGTTGGCGGGACCTAGCCGCCGCACCATCCCCCTAACCTCTCCATGAACTGGTTCTCAAAGGTCTTATTCCTTGGTTGACATTCATTATACCGTGCTCGTCGGACTCGTGATCAACCCGGTGGCCGGCATGGGCGGCAGCGTGGCATTGAAAGGAACGGACGGCGCCGCCTACCAGCAGGCGCTGGACCGAGGGGCCGTCCCGGTCGCTTCCGGACGGGCCATGCGGGCATTGGCGGGCATAGAGGACGGTGTGCAATTCCTCACCGCCTTCGATGAGATGGGGGAAAGGGTGCTGTCCGACCTCGGGCAGGATTATGAGGTGGTCCATTGGGTCGATGGGGCAAGCAGCGGGCGGGACACCTGGGAGGCTTGCCTTGCGTTCCTGGCCAGGAAGGTCGATCTGATCGTCTTCTGCGGGGGCGACGGCACGGCCCGGGACGTCATGGACGCTGTGGGCGAGAACGTTCCGGTCATAGGCATTCCCTCCGGGGTCAAGATGCATTCCGGGGTCTTCGCCAACACACCTGAGGAGGCCGGCGGGGTGATCAATAATTTTCTTCAGGGTGGAATGCCGACACGCTTGGCCGAGGTCATGGACGTGGACGAGGACGCCTTCCGGGAGGGGGAGCTGAAGGCCCGCCTTTACGGGTACCTGCAGGTGCCCGAGCAGGAGGGGGGGATACAGCCCCCCAAAGGTTTTATGTACTCAAGTTCCGACGACGAGCAGAAAGGAGCCATCGCCGAGTACGTTGTGGAGACCATGAAGACGGGTACGCTTTACGTCCTGGGTCCGGGGACCACCACCAGAGCCGTGGCGGAAAGGATGGGCGGTCCTAAGACCTTGTTGGGAGTGGACGTCTATCGAGACGGTGGGCTGGTGGTGGAGGACGCCTCCGAGGAGGACCTGCTGGGTGCGCTGGTCGGTAACGAAGCAAGATTGATACTGACCCCCATCGGACGTCAGGGATTCGTGTTCGGACGGGGGAACCAGCAGTTGTCACCGAAGGTGGTGGCGACCATAGGCCTGCCGAACCTGCAGATCATCGCCACCCCGGAAAAGCTGAGGGAGACTCCCACGCTGCGCTCCGATTCTGGTGACCTCGAGCTGGACCGCAAGATGCGGGGGTACCAGAGGGTGCTGGTCGGCTATGCGCATTACCGGATGGTATTGTGCGTTTGAGAATAAGCAAATGATTTTTCAATCACCGGTGCGTTGGCCCCTTCATGAGCGTTATGCACCTCGACCTCCGGACCTTCTGCCATGCCACCGAAGTGGAGGAGAGGGTAAGGAAGGCCCTGGTCTTCATCTCCAATTGCCAGGAGATCAAGGTGACCCGTTCCGAGGGGTACCACGGTAACAAGATAATGATCATGGAATGCGCGCTTTCCCGCAAGGCGGACGTTCGATCGTTCTTTCGCCGCCTTTCGTTGGGAGACCTGCAGGAACTGCTGGCGACCGTCGACCAACGACTGGACGATGATGGGCAGTTCTTCTTCAGGCTGGACAAGCAGAAGGCGTTCCTGGAGGAAGTGGTCCTTTTCAGCGGGGACGATTGCATTCATGTGCGAGCAAAGATAGAGAGCTACCCCAAGCGCCGAGAGAAGGCACTGGAGAACGCCAAGGCCATGCTTAAGGAACTGATCGAGCGACAGGATAAATAGGAATTATTCATTCGGAAACGCTAAGCAGGGGTAGCCAAGCTTGGCCAACGGCGCAGGACTTAGGATCCTGTCCTTAGTGGTTCTGGAGTTCAAATC
>CAZXTA010000029.1:0-14888 GCA_964642865.1 uncultured Methanomassiliicoccus sp.
AAAATTACTGCAGAATCAGGACTTCAAGGTCCTGGACCGGTCGTACACCGTGGGCAAGGATGTGAGACTGGCCTTCGAACTGGAGAGCGGCCTCCTGCCACCTGGAAGGTTGCACCAGGGACCCCCGGTCTGGACCGGCAATGCCCAGGAATTCCTGGAAAAGTGGCGGGAGAACGGGCTCGGCCAGCCCTTTCTGAGCGCAGGAAGGTGGATGGTGCATGTCAAGCGGGAGTTCCGCGATCCAGGAGCGCTCATTGGGCAGAAGGGGCAGGAGGCAGCCCTGGGCAACGGCTTCCGTACCCTGGACGGCATACGGTGCTACGTCGGGACAAAAGCGTTCCAGGCCGGGAATCGGCCGGTATTGACCAAATTGTTGGACAAGAGGGAGAACTGGAGAATTTAGACCACGTTCACCGAGCCGATCAGGGTATTCGTGTTGCCGGCCTGGTCCATGGCGGTGATGACGAAATTGTAGGTGCCGGTACTGGTGCTGGTGAACACGTTGCTGAACTCGTAACGTCCATCATCCCCGACGGTCATATTCCAGGTCTGCGCCTCTGAACCGGTGAAGCTGAACTGCACTTGGGAAAGGTCCCCGTTGTCGGTCACGGTGGCGTTAAAGGTGATCAGCTGTTCGACGGGGACGTTGTTGTAAGGTCGGGTCAACTGGACATCCCCGGCCCATACCTGCAGGTCCTGTATCTGAGGGTCTACCGTGTCGCCGAAAGGAGGGTTCAGTAACAGTATCCAGACGCCCAAGGCCAGGAAGAAGAACATTAACCCGTTGCCCAACCAGCCCTTGTTCTCGATAGTGCTGATATCCATCGGCAAGAACTGGAATATTTTTTTCAAGGCGAACGCGCCTATGATTATCAGCAACAGGCCTATGGCGAAGCTGAGGTCGGTTGTCAGGTAGGCCACTAAACCGAACACCGCCGCTAGTGCGGCACTGAGCAGGACGGTCTTGGTTCCGGCCATGTCCTTCTCCAAGAATTCCCTCTCGTTGAAGTCCGGAGGTATGAAGTTGTACTCCTCCTTGACCTCTGGCTCCTTCCTCTTCTTCTGGGCCATGAATCCCCTTAATCATAACTCGGTAATAAACTCTTTTGATGAAGGAAAGACCTATTGTAGTGGCTAATGATTAGTGGGTTGATAACGATAGGTCATTCGGTCGAGTCACTTTCGACCATCCCCTAAACATCTTTTTATTATACCCAACGATAAGGAAGGATAAGGTGCAGACATGGCCAACGCCAATATTGAAGAGTTGCCTGGAGTAGGACCCGCAACTGCCGATAAGCTCAGAGAGGCTGGATATTCCAATCTTATGACCATAGCGGTGGAGTCGCCCAAGACCCTGGCCGACGCTTGCGATATCGGAGAGGCCACCGCTATCAAGATCATCGACGCCGCCAAGCGGGCCGCCGAGGTGGGTGGCTTCGAACCAGGCGATGTCCTCCTGGAGAGAAGAAAGACCCTGAACCGGTTGACCACCTGTTCCAAGGCCTTCGACGAGCTGCTGGGCAACGGCCTGGAGTCCCAGGCCATATTCGAGTTCTACGGGGAATTCGGCAGTGGAAAGACCCAGATATGCTTCCAGCTAGCGGTGAACGCCACCCTGCCGATAGAGAAGGGCGGTCTGGACGGGGACGTGGTGATCATCGACACCGAGAACACCTTCCGACCGGAAAGGATAGTGCAGATGGCCAACGCCTTGGACGTGGACCCCGAGAAGGTGCTGAAGCGCATTCATGTTGCTAGGGCCTATAACTCCTCGCACCAGATGCTGCTGGTGGAGAAGGCTGCCGAGGTATGCAAGATCAACCCGGTCCGGCTCATGATAGTTGATTCCCTGACCGCCCATTTCCGGGCCGAGTTCGTTGGCCGAGGTACCCTGGCAGAGAGGCAGGGCCTGCTGAACAAACATATGCACGAGCTACTGAACTTCGCCGAGGTCAACAACGCGGTCATCGCCGTCACCAACCAGGTGTCAGCAAAACCGGACGCTTTCTTCGGCGACCCCACCCGACCGGTCGGAGGCCATGTGGTGGCCCACGCCTCCACTTACCGTTTGTACCTGAGGAAGAGCAAGGGCACTCGCAGGATCGCCAGGCTCATTGATTCACCGGACCGGCCAGAGGCGGAAGTGGTCTTCACCGTGTCCGAGGAAGGCGTTAGGGACTGACCTTCGCCATGCCTCGCCAAGCGGTCCTTTTCGAGCTCTCGGGGGAGCATCCCTCCATGCCCAAGGCGGAGGCTTTGGCCTGTCTTAGGGCCGAATCGCCCGATCACCGTATCATGGTTGAGGGACCTGGGTTCCTGGTAGTGGAATGTCAATCCGGATCGGTCGCCCGGGTGGCCGACCGCCTCGCCCTGACCCACCGTCTCGGTCGGTACCTGGGCAGCACCTCCTTGGAGGATCTGGACAAGGTTGTGTCCGTGCTGGATATTCCTCCGGGCAGCCTTTGTGTGCGGGCCAAGAAGGTGGAGGGACTGCATCCCGACGTGGACACCTTCGATCTGGCCAGGAAGGTGGGGAAGATCCTGGCCTCCCGACACGGAATAGACCTCACTCACCCGGACCTGCGGCTTAGGGTACTGCTCTCGGACAAGGTGCATTTCTTACTCGTAGAGCGGGAGATCGACCGTAGACAGTTCGATCGCCGAAAGGTGGCGGAAAGGCCGTTCTTCTCTCCCATATCCCTGCACCCCCGATATGCCCGAGCCCTGGTCAACCTCACCGAGGCCAGGGAAGGCGAGACCCTGCTCGATCCCTTCTGCGGTACTGGAGGTATTGTTCTGGAAGCCGCTTTATTGGGGATCAGGGCTATCGGCTCGGACATCGACCCAGGAATGGTAGAGGGATGCCAACGGAACCTGGAGCACTTTGGGGTCAGCGCAAGGGTGGAGGTCTCGGACATTGGGGATATACGGGAGAAGTTCGGTCCGGTGCGTACGGTGGCCACCGATCCACCCTACGGCAGGGCGTCCAGTACCAAGAGAGAAGAGCTTGACGGGCTATACGAACGGGGTTTGAGGGCCATGGCCGAGATCGTCGTCCCTGGTGGACGGTTGGCCGTTGTGATGCCCCGCGAGGTATCATCACCAGTTCTCACGCTTGTACAGATGCATCATCAGAGGGTCCATCGCTCGCTGACCCGGCACTACCACGTCTTCACTCGACCGTTATCGTGAACGTTATCTCGTCACTTTGGTACGTGGAACCGTTGCTGTTGAGGGATGCTATCCTCACAGATAGTTCCTTCTCTGTAATCGTTTGGTACTCTGGAACGTTCACCTTCAGCAATATCACGGCGCTCTCTTCGTAGGGCAGCTTGAACTCCAGATTGTTGGTGGCGCTCCCCTCCGGATCACCTTGAAGGTAAAGCGAGGCGCTCCAGTTCATACCGGTGGGCACCCCCGTGATATCCATTTCCATGGTTGTGTTGGTGTTGCCGGTGTTGTTCACTTGTATGGTGAAATAGATGGAGGAGCCGGCCACCATGACCGTCTCGTTACCATCCGGTAGATCCATGCTGAAGGAGTGATCGGGGTAGATGTTCACCAACGGGATGGGGGAGAAAGTGACCAGCAGGATGGCCAGGGTCAGGGCCCCCAGGGCTTTCCTTTTGTTGTCCAACTTGGTCACGTCGTTCAATGGCGCGGGGTGTTTCAATCCCAGGAACACTATCAGCAGGGCAAATATCAGCCAACCGGAATAGAACAATCCCAATACCAGTAGCATGAACACGGTGGCGTAGCTGAGGTACTTGGACTTGTCGCCCAGTAGCCCTCGCGCTATGTGGCCCCCGTCCAGCTGTCCGGCCGGAAGCAGGTTGATGGCCGTGACCAGAAATCCTACCCAGGCGGCGAAGGCCGTGGGGTGCATGGCGACGTTCTCTGGAAGAGGAATGAAGAGAGTGAACAATGCATACAGGGGCTGGATGATGATGGCCACTGCACCACCTTCCCCCACCATGCCGCTGGACGGCACACCCAAAGAGGTCAACCACAGGCCTATCAGGGTTACCGGGATGGTCACGATAAGTCCCCCCAACGGACCGGCAGCACCTATCTCCACCAAAGAGCGACGGTCGGGTATGGGGTCCCTCATGGAGATGAAGGCCCCGAACGTCCCCAGCGGGGGAATCGAGGGAATGAAGAAGGGTAAAGATGCGGCCACCTTGCATCTCCTGGCCGCCAGGTAGTGGCTGAGCTCGTGGGTGCCCAATATGGTCATGAGGGGGAGGGCGAAGAAAACTCCTCCCCAGAAATAGTTGTCCATGCGGAGGAGGTCATTGTTACCCTCGTAGGAGGCCCAGAGCATCGCCCCAGCGAAAATGGTCGTGGCCAGGGTTATGATCAGTAGAATACTATTGACCCGCAATCCCCTGGTCCTCATCTCCGGGCGCTTGACCACATTGATGGTGTACTCCCCGCCCTGGTACCTGAGCACCGGGATCAGCTGGCGCGCCTTGAACTCCTGCCTGAGCTTGTCGAACTTCTGTTCCAGGTCCGGAAGGTATGGAGTGATGAAGAATGTGAGGGAGTCGTAACTCACTTTGACATCGTAGATAGGAAAGTGCTTGGAAACGGCGGCCTTTATCGATTCGACCTCAGCCGCTGGTTCGGGGGTGCCCATGTTTGCCTTATTTAAGGAAGGGTTATTATTACATTTTGATGTTAATCATCATCTGACGTTCTTTCAATATAGTGTCTGGCCGCTCGCGCCAACTCTTTTGTAGGGGCACACCGATGCTCGCCTGTGATCCCTTTACTTCAGCTCTTCCGGGCGGGCAACGCTGTCATGGGAGTGGTCGGGCTGCTGATGGGTGTGCTCATTGCCGCCGGCACCGATATCCTGGAGCATTGGCAACCTATCGTCTGGGCTGCGGTGGCGGTCTTCGCCTTCATCGCCGGGGGCAATTCGCTCAACGACCTCACAGACCGGGAGGTGGACAAAATGGCCCATCCTGAGCGCCCGCTGCCTTCCGGCCGGGTGACCCCGAAACAGGTCCTGTACATCTCGATGGTTTGTTTTGTCATTTCATTCCTGGTCTCTCTAGCTTTGAACCTCGAGTCGACCATGATAGTGTCCTTGGCCATCGTACTAATGTTTTCCTACGAGGTACGGCTGAAGAGGAACGCCCTGACCGGTAACCTGGAGATCGCCCTTCTCACCGGTATGCTCTTCCTCTTGGGAGGGGCGGTGGTGGGCATGATGGAACGGACCTACGTCATCGCCCTCCTGGCCTTCCTGGCCATTCTGGGACGGGAGATAGTCAAGGACATCGAGGACATGGAAGGGGATTTCGACCGCAAGACCTTGCCCAAGAGGGTAGGGGCGCGCAAGGCCGGCCTCTTTGCAAGCGCCGTCTTCCTGGTCGCGGTGACCCTCAGCCCCCTGCCCTACTTGGACGGCACCTTCGGGATCTGGTATCTGGGTGCGGTCATGTTCGCCGATGCAATGTTTATATATAGCGCAATGGTTCATTTTCGAAACCCTACCAAAGGACAGAAGATGGCCAAATACGGCATGTTGCTGGCCTTGCTGGCCTTCCTCGTGGGAGGATTAATGTGAACGTCAAGGATTATATCTATGAAAGGGTGAGCAGAGGGACAATGCACATGACCTTGTTGGACCCTGCCAAGCAGAGCCCGGAACGCGCCGGTGAGATGGCGATTATGGCCCAAGAGATGGGCAGCGACGCCATCATGGTCGGGGGCTCCACCGATGTGACCCAAGAGAACCTGGACGCCACCATCCTGGCCATCAAGGCTAGGACCACCCTACCGGTCATCTACTTCCCGTCCGGGGCCCATGCCATCTCCAGGCACGCGGACGCCATGTACTTCATGAGCATGTTGAACAGCGTCAACGTCAACCATGTCATAGGGGAGCAGGTCAAGGGCGCGCCCATCGTCAAGATGCTGGGCATCGAGCCCATCTCCATGGGCTACATCATCGTGGAGCCCGGTATGAAGGTGGGGGAAGTGGGCATGGCCAAGCCCGTACCCCGCAACGATGTTCAGAAGGCGACGGCCTTTGCCCTGGCCGCGGAGTATATGGGCATGAAGCTGGTATACCTGGAGGCGGGAAGCGGGGCGCCGCAGCCGGTCCCTTCCGATATGATCGCCGCGGTGAAGAGGACCATCAGCGTGCCGCTTCTGATCGGGGGCGGCATACGTGACGCCAAGACCGCCGAGCAGGTCCGCCTGGCCGGGGCGGACGTGGTGGTCACCGGAACTGTGGTGGAGAACAGTGCCCTCGGCGAGGAGCTACGCCAGCTTATCAGGGCGGCCAAGGGGACCGCCTAATATCCTACACCAATGAGAACAGCATCTGGTGCAGACGAGGGTCCGCGGTCAGCTCGGGGTGGAAGGACACGGCGATGATATTGCTCTGCTTGGCCATGACCGCCTCCCCCTGGTGCCTGCACAGCACCTCGCATTCGCCCCACGTCTTGGTGATAAGGGGGGCGCGGATGAAGACCCCGGGGAAGGGGGCGTCAAGCCCTGCGATGTCGAGTTGCGCTTCGAAGGACTCACGCTGCCGGCCGAAGGCGTTGCGGTCCACGGCCATGTCCATCAGGGAAAGTAGCTCCATCCCCGTGCGCTCTGCCTGCTCCCCGCCTTCCTTGGCCAGGAGCACGCACCCGGCGCAGGTGCCCATGATGGGCACGCCCCGAAGTCCCATGTCCACGATCTCCTCGGACAGGTGGAACTTGCGCAGGAGCTTGGAGATGGTGGTGCTTTCCCCTCCGGGTATGATGAGGCAGTCCAAGGACCTCAGTTCCTGTCGATGCCGGACCGCGATGGTCTGCCCCTTCCTGCCCATGTTCGACAAGGCCATCTGGGAGATGCGCAGGTGCTCGGGGACCGCCCCCTGCACTGAGATGACCCCTATCTTCATCGCTAAGGCCGATTCCAGGCGGCCTAGATAATCTTTCCCCTGTTAACGGTCGTAGCTCTCGCGCCTGTCCACGATGGGCTTCATCTTGGGGGTGAAGTCCTTGGATACCTCTTTTATCTCAACCTCGATAGGCTCCAGCAGATCGTTGTCCAGACCGTTCTTGATCTCCTCCAGCGCCAGTACGGCCGCCAGTACCTCCTTCCGTCCTTGCTCCATGTCCCCACTGTATTCCACGGTGAAGTGCAGTCGGTCGCGGAAGGAGGGCTTGTCGATCTCCAGCTGATAGTTGAGGACCCCCTTCACCTGCATGATGGCCTCATCGAAGAGCACCGGGAATATCCGTTCTCCCAGCCCGATCTTGGTGGCCGCGTCCCTTCTGCCCTTGGGTTTGCCGATCTTTCCCACCGTGGCGTGCCCGCATTCGCAGGGCGGGATTATATAATGTGAGATGTCGTAGGAACGATAGCGCAGCAGCGGCGAGCCCTGGAAGCTGAGGGAGGTCCATATTAGCTCCCCCTCTTCCCCCGGGGGGAGACGCTTCCCGGTGTCCGGGTCGATGACCTCCACCATGAAGTCCGCCTCGTTGATGTGCAGCCCCGTTTGCATGTGGCATTCGATGGTGGTGGCCAGGCCCATCTCGGTCATGCCGTATTGGCTGAGGCACTTGCACCCCCAGGCCTGCTCGATCTCCTGGCGTACCGCCTCCGAGAGCGGTTCGGAGGAGCAGATGATGGCCTTAAGGCCCAGCGATCGCAGGTCGTGCTTGTCCCGGGCCAGTACCGTCACCCGGTAGATGAAGGAGGTCAGGCCGATGATCACCTGGGCCTGCTTCTCCCGCATGACCTTGACCTGCTCGTCCACGTCCACCGCGGAGCAGACCTCAGATTTGAGCCCGGCCACCTTACAGGCCCCTTCCAGCATCAGGCTGGGGTCCCAGGCCACCACCGCAGGGAACATTATGTGCAACGTCTCATTGCTCTTGAGCCCCGCGGAACGCAGTGCGGCGGCGATGGAATCGATGATGTTCAGCAGGTCCTCCCTGGTATAGAAGAGGCGCTTGTTCTTGCCGGTGGTCCCTGAGGTGGAAAAGGTACGAGCGATCTTGCTCTGCGATTGGCAGAGGAACAGAAAAGGTTCATCGGCCAGGTCGGCTGGTTCGGTCAGCGGGACCTTGTCCAGGTCCTCCATGGCCCTGATGTCCCCAGGCACCACGCCGGCCTCATCGTACTTCTTCCGGTAGTAGTGGCTGTTCTGCATGACGTAGGCCATTTGCTTGCGGAAAAGGTGCAGCTGATACTGCTCGAACAACTCCCGATCGATCTCGCCTAATGTGCTCCTGCCAAGGGCCTTACGGAAATCCTCGTCGTGCTTGAAGGCGTTGCGCACCTTCAGCTGCACCCAGTCGTGGAGAGGGTTCTCCACGCCCTCGGCCACTTTACGGGAGGAGAGCTTGGTGCGAGCGTAGGCGATGATGATACGGCTTTTAACGCTCATCCTGACCCCATAGCCTCCTGCACTTATATTTATTTTAAACCACAGGGTTATTAAATCCAGAATACGATGGTCGTCTTATGCCGAACGTGGAGCGAGCGAGGCAGACCAGAGCTTTCCGTTCATTATTGGATATGGGCACTTATCCCGTGGGGATCAAGCTGTTCGAGAAGGCCTCCGAGGCCATGGCCGAAAAGGACGCCCGTATCTTGAGTTCCACAGCCACCTGTCACATGGCCGCTCTGGCGCGTCATTATCGGGAAGACTGCATCAGCGTTTGCACCGCCCATGGCATGAAGTGCCTGTGGGGACTGGCATGCCTGGGCATGATCCGGACCCCCCAGAGGTTGGCAGAGGGGAATCTCAATAGGCCCTTCACCAGGGATGACAAGGCCGCCAAGGCCTTGCAGGATGAAATATTCATGCTGGGGAACCAGGGACAGAGGTATGGGGGATTGCTCGTGGGCCCCCTGGACCAAATGCCAATGGAACCAGATGCCATTGTTGCCTACCTGACGCCGGGGCAGGCCTTGAAGGTCCTGCTGGGATACGAGTACGCAGAGGGCAAGGTCGTTCGCGGCATCATTGCCGGGCAGTCCTCCGTCTGCTCCGCCATAGCCAAAGTGGTGGCCGGAGAGGATATCGTTCTAGACATACCCTGCGCCGGCGACCACATGTGGGGATTGGTGCCAGAGGACCAGCTGGTCATGGCTTTCTCCCCGAAGATCTTCGACAAGCTTTTAGAGGGCATGAAGGCCACGGACTCGTTCTCCTCACATCCCTTCCGGCCGTTCCTCAACTGGCCAGTGATATTCCCCCCGACCTTGGAACCGCTCAGAAAGGAACTTGAATAGTGGTGAGGCGAGGCCTGTAGAAACGTAAACGGGGTAAAAGAGATATATTATAAGCATGGTTATGCCGCATGAGGTAAGATATGCCGCTGACACCCGAGATGCGCAGGGCCGGAGTGACCCCTGAACTGATGAACACCACCAAGCGGTTCAATTGCCCTAAGTGTGGGAAGGAGTTTAACCTCATGCAGTCACGGGCCATCGCCTGCCGCGGTTGCCGTTTTGCCAACACGAACTGCCAGTATGCACGCTGTCCTTTTTGCGATACCGAGTTCCCCATACAACAGATCATCACCAAGAACAAGTATGGTCAGAAGTACCTAGCTAATTACGTGAACAATATTCTAGGGAACTACTACGCTCAGTCTGGGAAGAAGAGTTCCAGGTGATCCTGGGAATAATAAAATAAGTGGATCCTCCCCTTCTTATTTCTCACAGAACTTGGACCACATTTCGTGTCGATAGAGCGTCTTCCCATCCTGCGAGTTGATGTTGAAGAGGCAGAAAGGGATCAGCTTCCCATCCGGTGTCACGGTATGGATGCAGCAGTTGCGGAAACGCTCCGTCTCCGAGGTCCAGGCGTCCTGGAAGGCCATCATGCTTACCGTGAGATAGTTGGTCTTGGCCCGGTTCAAGAAATCGCCCCATTCGTTGGAGGTATCTTCTCCCTCGTCGATCATTATGGATTCCTCTACGAAGCGCCAAAGGTCGGCTATCTCCTTCCTCGTCTTGTTGGCGATCATCGTGGTATCCGTGGGAGGGCCTAAGGCCCGACTGGTGAGCGGGAACAGCGAGCCGTCCTCCATGACCACCGACATCGACTTGGCGTCGCAATGGATGTTGGCGCATGAGGTGGGTATGAAGTTGTCCACCCGCAGCTCCCCCTTGGTCTGCTCCTCTATAGCCCTCAGCATATCGGGTATGGTCACCCTGTCCGAGTCCTTGGGGGAGATGGGGAATCGGCCAAAATATGATATGGGTTGGAAATGCACCCCCTTGACCGTAGGCACCTTGGACTTGGCATAATCGATGATCTCCCCCACCTTATCTAGATTGATGTTCGGTGAGATTACGCATACCAGCGTGACGCCCATGCTCACCTCTTCGCAGTTCTCTATGCACTTAAGCTTCTGCGCCAGGATGTCCCGTCCACAGGTCTTCTTGTAGATGTCACCTTGCAATCCGTCGAAGGAGAAATACAGCGAATTGACCCCCGCCTCCTTGACCTTTCGCAGGAAATCGATGTCCTCGGCGAAACGAATGCCGTTGGTGTTGACCTCGATATGATCGATACCCATGCTTTTACCCAATTTGACGATGTCCGGCAGGTCGTCACGGATGGTGGGCTCCCCTCCACTTATCTGGATGCATATGGGGTGGTTCACGTAATCAAGCACCGTCTGGTACATGCCCCGGATCACCTCCATCGAGGGGTTGAACCTGTACTTTTCATTGGCGCTGGCGAAACATACCGGGCACTTTAGGTTGCAGCCATTGGTGATCTCCATGACCACCAGGCAGGTGTTCTGCACATGATCGGGGCAGAGACCGCATATGTTCGGGCAGTTCCCGGACTCGTGGACCGCCAGCTTGGCCGGCCGGGATGGCACGGAAGCGTATCTTTTCAGGTCGATGTAATCCTCCACACCCTTCCAGATGAGCACTTTCTCTATGCCGTGCTCCGGGCATTCCTTGATCAGATAGACATTGTCGTCCTCGACTATCTTAGTCGCCGGAATCGTCCTTAAGCATTTGGGGCAGAGACTATCAGTGTGACCAATGACCTTGTTCATATCGTTCACCGGGATGTTTCATGTGAATAACAAGCGGCATTATTCTACTTTTGCCATTGAATGGATGAAACTACGCTTCTAAAAAATGATAAGGAAAGGCCGCTTTGAGCGGCCTGAAGATGTTTTTATGCGCGCTTCTTCTCGAAAAGGCCTTCCACTGCAGCTATGGTCTTGATGGCGAGATACTCCTCGATCCAAGCCTCGTTGCATTCTTTGCAGACCAGAGCAGGGGCGTTCCTCTTGACGCTCATGTATTCGACTTCTACATGCCCGGTGGTGATCGGATGCTTCGTGTCAACGCATATCCAATCGGTCTTTTCCATTGTGTTGACAATTTTGCCCAGCTTCATCTTGTGGCAGTAGGCGGACTTGACAACGGCCGTTCCCTTTCCAGAGAGGTCGCACAACACATACACTGTCAGGTCACCTATGACCTTCTTGGCCAGACCATCGTTTCCTCTTTTCAGGAAGTGATTGGTCTTGCCAGCTGTGTTCACGACATCCGTCACGTCGGACTCCTTCAGTCCCCTCTTCGCTATGAGCTCTTTTGCGTCAGCCGGTATTGTTATTTGCATTTTTTTCACCTCACCAGGTTCCGTAGGTACCGAAGTCCTCAGCCGCCTTCACCAAGGCCAACATCTGTCCAGGTACGGTGTACGGAGGAGTTTCGCAAGCAGTACCTAGAATATACCCCTTCTTCGCGTCACGACCAGCGAGCAGCTGCTCCTTTGCCTTTCCATAGACAAGGGCCGGGTTGTGTTCCAGCATCAGCTTGGTATCTATCGAGCCCATGACGGTTGATTTGTCTGCGAAGGTCTCCTTCAGCAGGGCGGACGGGAACGCGTTCTTGCCCTGGTAACCAATGTGTATCACGTTGAACGGGGACCACGTAAGGTTCTCCTTGAACCGTATGTAGTCGGTCGTGTGGTTACCGCATAGGTGATAGAACACTTGCGGACCGGCTCCGCGCCTAAAGCACTGCTCTACGTAGTAGGCCATGTTCTTCACGGAATATTCCTCGACGGTATCGTCATCGAAGATATCGTTGTTGGCCAGCACGGACCCGACGGTCAGCATCGCAGAGCCGTACCTGTCGGCCATGCACTCGGCGCCTAGGATGGAGGTGTTGGTGTAGTTTCGGACCAGCTTCTTGGCCGCATCCGGCTCAGTGAAGGTCCACATGATGAAGTTCTCCACTCCTATGAGTTCGGACGCCGCTCCAACCAGATCGAAACCGTACGATATAGGCACCAGGGTCGGGGCAAGGTTCTTCGCTACGTAGTCATAGCAATTGAAGAACTGCGGTATGGTCCATCCCTTCAACATATCTTCCTTGGAAGGAATGGTCATCTTGTCGATGTCCTCGGTGGTCGTGTATATCGGTCCGGATGAGATCGGTGGCAAGGTCTCCTTGTACACCATCTTTATGCCTAGCTCAGCAATCCAAGGGAGTGAGAAGAACCAGTGCGTGACCGGAAGCAGGTCGTACAGTTCAGATGTGTAGCCGACACAGTGTATTCCTAGTTGAGGGTTCTCGTAGAAGTCCCTTATTGTATATCCGCAGGCCACAGCGGCGTGGGACAGGATGATCGAGTCCACGTCTATACGTCCATGCGGTTTATCAACAAAGGGGCTTGCAAATCTCTTGGCTCCATTGGCTTGCCATTTCATATCCATTGGTGGAAATATTTCTGGAATGCCCATTTAATCCCCGTCCTCCTTACAGTGATAGACCATATATAAGGATTACTTAGAAGTCGTGCAAAAATTTTTCAAATAGTGCCTTAAAAATGTTAATGAATGCAAATAATATTAACTAAATAGAAAATAATTGAAAAATATTTACAAAAAATATTGAAATATGAAAATCAACTATTTTCATCGATGTACTGCCGTTCAATACGATCGGGGATGAACGGACAACACCTTAAAGGGCTCGCCTTTATATTAACAGTGACACCGGAAACGGCAAAGCCCATCGTACCAGAGACGCGGATGCTCATGACCATGTCCAAGATCTCTAAGCACGTGCTTGCCGCCAAGGTCTTTCAGAGCGAACGGTGAGGTTGTAGAGCGGTCAGGGATTACTAGCGACGATCAGGATGATCCTTCGGTCTTTTTTAGAGCACTATGGTGACGTCACAAGGACATTGAATGTCATCGATCATGCCCATATCGACATCCAGTTCATTTTGGACGACCACCCGGGCCCCTTTGGCCCGGGTCAGGTCCAAATACTCGTCCACGTCCCGACGGGGGTCCACCACCAGGGCCTCTCCGCCCGACTCCAGGAGATAGGATGTGTGCGCCAAACCCTCCGACCTGACCCTTTTCAAGAACATGTTCTCAACTGCTATGCCCGGCCGCTGGTAAATATTGCGCGCTCTGGCCTTTTCGGATGAGGTCCGCCCTTTCCAACGCCTTCACCGCCTCATCGCTCCTATACAACAGGACGAGGATGTGATCGTAGCGGTGGAGGAGAGGGTGAAAACGGGCACCTTCACCTTTGGATTATTAGTTCTCGCAGATGTCGTTGAGAGACCGGTCCAGCCTCCTTACGGGCCTCTTCCGCCGATGCATTGGGCTATCGTCCCTAAAGTAATGGACATTGGTTGAAACGTGGGTGAGGGGGAGGGGTCCTGCCCGGGCCGGGGTCGTGATCGGAGAGTCCTGTGAACAGTGGTCCATGGACCAGGACAGATACGACGGAGTATTTACCACATCTACGAGGGTCGCTGAAAGTGCCTCACCGATGCGGGGGTGAACGGTCCGTGGTCGTTATATCAATATTTTAGAACAGCATGTCGCCGCTGTTGACGGAAATGGAGAAGGGGCTCAAGAGAGCCGCTGAAGGGGGAGCCGCGGGCACCGGTGATCGATGGGGGCAAGGATGGTTGAAGCGCATCCTCGACCGGACACTAGATGGCGATCTGAAACGAAAGGTGCTGTCCATCATCCTGCTGGGAGCGCTGCTGTACGGCGCGACCATCGCTTTGGACGGCCTCCTGATCAGGCCCGCCCTCGGCGAGGTCCTCGGCGAACCGACCGACCTGGACCTCTATCGCTTCCGGGCCCGATCCATCCTGGACGGTCAGATCCCATACGTCGACTTCTATTCGGAATCCCCGCCGCTGATCATGTACCTGTTCGTGCTGCCGCAACTTGCCGGCGGATCGATCCTGTCGTATCAATCCTTCTTCGCCCTCTTCTCCATCCTGACCGCCCTGACCCTGTTCCTGGGACTGCGTTCACACGACGAGAGGTTGGCCATGATGGCCGCACTGGCCTACCTGGCATACCCGCTGGGGCTGATGGAGTTCGGCGTGGGGGTGCAGGACGAGGCCATTACCCTCTTCCTCATCATCCTGCCGCTGGTCCTCCTTCATCTGGGTAAGGGCGGTCGATCCGGGGTCGCCTCGCTGGTAGGCGTGATGACAAAGATGTTCAACGTCCTACTGGTCCCATGGATGTTCCTGAGTTCCGACCGCCGTAATCGCGTGGCCATTCTGCTGAGCTTCGTGGGACTGGGACTATTGATGGTGGTCCCGTTCGCCCTGCTCTTCCCGGACCATCTTCCCTCCTTCGCATACTATTTTCTCGGTGATCCGAACACTCCCACCGGGGGGTCCTCCATCAGTCCCTGGCACTACCTGACCGGGCTGGGAATGGGCCTTCCGGGATGGGCCGGCATGACCCTGACCCTGGTCGGGCTGGGAGGCGCCACCCTGCTGGCCTACAGATGGAAACTGTCGCTCTGGCGGGGGGCGACCCTGGTCATGGTCGCCTTCTTCCTGTTCTATCCGAAGATATTGCTGGTCTATTTCATGATGCCCGTCGCCC
>CAZXTA010000030.1:0-14155 GCA_964642865.1 uncultured Methanomassiliicoccus sp.
CTCGGGGCGGGGTTCAGCACCGTGATCAGTATATGGTCGAACGGGAGCAGCGAGGCCTGGATGGTAAAAAAATAAAAATGAGACGGGGCAGACCTGTCGCCCTTTCGATACCTTTTGAGCCGCATCAACGCGCCCTTCAGCCAACGGAACATCCCCGGTCCTCGTTGCTGCCGAACAACGGGGAGCTGCGTGATCCGGATTCGTTCATGCGATGCATGATGTCCAGGATCAATATGGAATGGTCCGATAGTCCGCTCTCCCTCTCCCGGTGGGAATATTTGGCCCATAGGGGATGCCGGATATGAGGAGAGACCAGGGCGTGATCGGTCCTCATGCCCTTCCCGGCCGAGGAATACCAGGAATATTCCCTTCCCACCTGATGATATTCCCGCCATACGTCCCTCCAGCCCAGGTCCAGCAAGGCCTGCAGATGTTCTTGCCCCCAGAAGGCAAGCCCTTCGGAATCCTGTTCAAGCCCGGTGTTCAGGTCGCCCATTATGACCGCCCTCCCCTGTCCCTCCTGTACCTCCTGAGCGTAGTTGAGAAGGGATCCCCAGACCTCCTGCTTACCGGTCATGTCCGAGGCGCCCGGGACGTGGACCGCCAGGATGCGCAGGTCTGAGCCATCGATGGTGACCTCCATCCAACGATATTTGTGGGCCGTCGGCCGCTGCTCGCTTGTCGTTTGGATGGAGACCTTGGAGGCGACCAGTATGCCGTTGGTGTGCGGAGGGGGTTGCGAGTTCAGGATGTAATGATAACCCAGCGCGGCCAGGGACAGGGATATCTCGATTACCTTCTCAGGATGGAACTCCAGAAGTACGAGAAGGTCCGGGTCGTGCCTGCGGACCGCCTCGATAATGCCCGGCAGACGCTCCTGGGCGCCTCCGTACTGCAGGTTCCATTCCATTATGCGCATGGACAGGTAGCCATTCGTGCCGGGTTATCTTAATCTTATCCAAGCTCGCATCATTGACCTGGTTCCCATCAATGTTGTTCTTTGGTCCGTTGGGGGCGTACTTATGCCTCTTCGAGTGTTACGATTTGAAATGTTTTTATACTTGGTAATACTATTGGAGATTTTGTGTTACGGCCTCGGGATGCGAGGACCTGAGCTGTCCCCCATAGTTCCTTCCTACCTCCTTCGAAGAATATTTGGCCGAGGCCGTGACACGTTGACGACGATGCACTCTTCTTTGGTCATCGCCTTCCGGAGGGGATTGTTTTCTAGGTGGTGACCGAGCACTCATATGAGTTAGCATGACAATCATGCCCGGGTTGATGTTGAGCCGTGACCAGGGATGGAAGTTGGTGGTGAAGATAGGTTAATATATCAACTCTTAGAGCCTGGCCGCCTGATCGGTTGAGACTCGGCCCTAAGAGATGGTGCGGCGCGGTATTTCCGGTTCAATGACCGGATACGGTTATCTAGGTCCACCCGAATGGTGAGGTATGGACCTAGGTCGTGACGCTTCCACCTACCGCTTCCGGTTGAACAACGGAGTTAGGATGCCGGCCCTGGGCCTGGGCACCTACAAGCTCGTCGGCCAGTTGGCCTATGAACCGGTGAGGTCCGCCCTCTCCTGCGGTTACCGCCACTTGGACACCGCATCTTTCTACGAGAACGAGGAGTCGATCGGACTAGCGGTGAGGGACAGCGGTGTCCCCCGGGAGGAGGTGTTCATCACCAGCAAGATGTGGAACACCGAGCAGGGTTACGAGGGGACCTTGAAGGCATTTGACCGTTCCCTGCGGAGACTGGGAACGGACCACCTGGACCTTTATCTGGTCCATTGGCCGGTGACCGGCCGGCGCCTGGACACCTACCGCGCCCTGGAAACCTTGTATCGGGAGGGAAAGGTGCGGGCCATCGGGGTCAGCAATTTTATCGTACGCCATCTCCAGGAGCTGTATGAGGCCTGCCAGGTCGTTCCGGCGGTGGATCAGGTGGAGATGTCCCCCTTCCTGTACCAGAAGGGCCTTCTGCAATACTGCCAGGCCAGGGACCTGCTGGTCACCGCCTACTCTCCCTTCGCACGGGGACAGGTCCTGGGGCACCAGACCCTGGGGGACATCGGAGAGAGGCATGGCAAGAGCCCGGCCCAGGTCATCGTCCGCTGGTGCCTGCAGAAGGGCATGTCGGTCATACCCCGCTCTTCCGATGCGCGAAGGATAGAGGAGAACGCCCAGGTGTTCGATTTCTCCCTGGACCGGGAGGAGATGGCCCGACTGGACCTCCTGCATTCCGGGCTGCGCACTACCACCGACCCGGACAGCTACGCCTGAGGGCTCTCCTGGAAAGCATTAAGTCATCGCCTCGTTGATGGAGGGCCGTATGAACGAGCAGGTGCCCAAGATCGCCATCTACCTGGACTTTGAGAACCTGGCCATTTCGGCCAAGGAAGTCTATCCCTCTACTCCCCGGCCGCTGCGTATCGACGACATACTCGATTTCGCCAAGGGCTACGGGGAAGTGCTGATCAAGAAGGCCTTCGCCGACTGGAACAAGCCCCCCTGCAATCAGTACGTGGAGGACCTCAGACTGAGGGCCTTCGACCTGGTCTTCCTGCCGCAGACCTCCCTTTCCGGTAAGAACGGTGCTGACCTGCGCATGACCATCGACGCCCTGGAGGACATGTGGGACAAGAGCCTGCTGGACGTGTTCTTCCTGGGCACCGGGGACACCGACTTCATACACCTCATTCGTAAGATCAAGGAGCGGGGCAAGGAAGTGGTGGTGCTGGGCTTCGAGCACTCCATCGGCCGCACGATCCGCTACAATTGCGACCGCTTCGAATCGCTGGAGGACCTGCTGGGCAAGCCGCCCGCGCCGACGGTCAAGGAGAAGAAGGAAGAGGAAGAGCTGGAGGACGCCCCCAGGGAGCTCTTCATCCGCTATATCAAGAACCGTTCCACCGACGAGCCGGCCATACTGTCCCAGATCAAGAACGACCTGATGCGCCTGGACCCCTCCTTCTCGGAGAAGAAGTACGGTTACAAGCATTTCAAGGAGTTCCTGGACTCGTTCAAAGGGGACCTGTTCACCAGCATCAAGATGGACGACAAGGCCGGGCACCACCTTGTTTTCTTTAAATCCTATTCCGAGCTGACCTCGGACATAAACGAGACGCATGTCAAGGAGTTCATCGAGAAGGACATGCGTTACCTGAAGGACCGCGCGCTGCGAAGGTCCCTCTACAAAGAGGTGATCAACCTCTTCCACGCGGACGGGGAGACGACCATCAATCAGTTGGTCGACGACCTGTGGTCCATCTTCGACAAGAAGGTGCCCAAGGCCACCCTGAAACGATTCCTGCGTACCCTGGCCGAGGGGCGCATGTTCAAGTTCGCCGCAGTGAAGTACACTGGCAACATCTATACCATGCCGCAGGTGCTGAAGGCCGACCTTCCTTCCATGGAGAAGCTGGACGATCTCTACGTCCAGCGCATCATCGACCTGACCCTGAAGAAGTTCTCCGGAGTGCCGCAGGAGACGGTGACCAAGATCATGGGCCTGAGCTGAGGGGACTTCTGATCGCGCTCTGATGATGAAGGCTGCACTTCCAGGCGGTAATGGTTGTAGGGTCTTCCCTGATATCCATCCACCATCCCCTTCGCTTCAGGGTGTGGTCTGACCGTTTCCAGGCACCACCACGTCGAGCCGCCGGACCGCCTTTCATTCTCTGGGATGCACGCCTCGCCATCTCGTTCTGGGCCCCATCCTCCTGAGATGAACAGTTCTTGACCGCTCCCGTACTATGTCATACTCTCGTCAGATCGATGCGTGCGCCTTTCATATCTCCCGGGTTGATTGGTAAGCACATCGTCCTTTTACATGTTGAGAAAAAGTGGGCGGATGATGAAAATGCCTACCTTTGACCTAAGGACCTACGCAGTTCTTCAAGATCCATGCGGAAGAAGGTCCAGTCCATCTTCTGCCCCCCTTGTGCCATATAGAAATCGATGGCCTTTACGTTCCAGTCCAGGGCGCACCATTCCATGCGGCCGCATCCTTTGTCCAGGGCCTCCTGGACGCAGTATCGGAACAGCGCCCTCCCTACCCCGGAGTGGCGGTTCCGCTCCCGCACGTAGATGTCCTCAATGAAGAGTGTGGGAGCGGCCAGGAACGTGGAGTATGTGAAGTAGTAGGTGATGTAACCGACCGGCTGGTCCCCTAATCGGGCCAGGAACGCATGGAACACAGGCGGGGAGGCGGTAATGTGCAAACGCAGGCGTTCTCTGGCCTCCGCCGTGGGCGGCTCCAGCTGCTCGAACTTGGCCAGCTCCGCGATCAACGAGATGAGGTCATCAGAATTCTCCGGCGTCGCCCGGACTATTTTAACTTCGTCCCCAGTCGTGACCATGGGAAGGGTATCGCACCACCGGCATTATTTTTTTCTGATTATTCAAATATGTAAGAGACAAAACTCCCACCCATGCCCCAGAAGAGGACGAATAAAGAGGCGGACCGTTGTCCGTTCGTGGGGCCTTTCGACGATCGGTACGAGATCGAGGCCGTGGCCACTGTGGACGAGAGGGGGCAGATGGTCCTGCCGAAGGCCCTAAGGGAAAAGACCGGGATGAAGGCGGGAGATAAACTGGCCATAGTGGCCCTGGAACGCGAGGGCAAGGTCTGTTGTCTCCATCTCTTCCGGGCTGAGGACCGGCCAATGGAGTAAGGACCATATTGGAACCTCGAATGGGATGGTTCTTTGGCCGCTGACCAGAATTCTGGAATCCTTCCCACGGTGGCCCAGCTCGGAAAGGGGAACGGTGGGGGCATATCAGGGCCAGATTAGGATTTGACCGTATGGGCCACCGGGTAAGGCCGGGGCTTTACGCCCTTGGTTCGCGCGGGAAGGATGGCCAGGTCCTCGTCACCGCTAATCATACCCTAAGCTTAGACGTGCTTCGGTCATCATTGGAGGGAAGGGGCACATACCTATTGGTGCTCGACACACAGGGCAAAAACGTGCGGTGTGCCGCTGGAAAAGGCACATTCGGGACGGAGGAGCTGCTGAAGGCCATCGGGGCCACATGATTGACGGAGAAGGTGGGGCATCGCACTGTGGTCCTGCCCAAGTTGGGCGCCTACGGGATCTTGGTCAAGGCGGTCAAGGAGAGGAGCGGATTCGCGGTGAAGTATGGACAGATACGGGCCAAGGACCTGCCGGAATACCTGGATACCGGGGAGTGCACGGAGTATATGTAGACGGTGCGTTTCGACCTGATGGGCCGGATGGCATTAGCACGGTGGAACTGCGAAATTACCGCTGGGGCCTGCTCCTTCTGCCCCTGCGGCCGTAGTCAATGCCCAGTCCGGGATACGTGGGTGTACCAGCCTAAAGGCACTCGGATCACGAAACGGGCCCCTTTGCCTGGCTCCCCCTCCTCGCTGATGCGGACACCGGTCATCGATAGAATCTCATGTACCAGGAATAGGCCCTCTCCAGTATTATGACCGAAGCCTCTGACGAATATCCTCTCCTTGTGTTCAAGGGGCACGCCCGGCCCATCGTCTTCCCAGATGATCGATAGTCCGGCATCCGTCTCCTCCGCTAACACCGCCACCCTCGTTGCCCCCTTTCCATGTCGGACAGTGTTGTCGACCAGGCAATGGAACACGTTCGGAAGCATGGGATCTGCCAGGATCTTGACACCTTGGATGCTGGATTCCACTTTTATGTTTCCCATGTCCACCTGCGATAGCGCCTTTTCGATCAGCGCCTGTACATCGTGCCAGACGAATCCGGTGGACCCGATGGCCTGATGGTCCTTGGCGAAGGTCAGGTGACCTTCGACGCTTCGGGCCCTCTCGGTCATCTTCCGCACGTACTCCTCCTGCCTGACATCCAGATCCGTTCTCGTTAGCAGCTCCAGGTAACCCCAGAGAGCGGTCAGGTCGTTCCTTATATCATGGCGGACGATCTGATTCAGAGTGCTCAGGCCCTGGTTGGCCCTGTGAAGGTTCTCCTCTGCCAACTTGCTGTCGCTGATGTCATGTATGACCAGGACGGTGCCAATGACCTTGCTGTTACGCATGATGTCCGATGTTGAGATGGAGTAATGCCGGGGGACGCCATCAAACCTCAGGACCGTCTCCCATTTGTTGGAACCCATGGGAACGCTCAGTCCTCTGGCCGCCGCTCTCTCCCTCAGGAACTCGGCGTTCTCGTCCAATATCCTCTGCGCATGCTCATTGGCGAAGACGGTGTGCATGGACGGGTTAAGGATAAGGATGGCGTCCTTCATACCAACGATGGCCTCCCGGAACCTAACGATCTCCAGATCGACGAACTCGGCCCTGCGTTCACCAATGAAGATTGTCAAGACGGTCAGTGTGAGGCCGATGGAGAGGACGTCCATCAATGGGTCGGTGAATAGATCGAGGACGATCAGAATCCCGGTCACCATGATTATGACCATGGCCGCCATGAGGGTCCATAGGGCCCTTCTTCGGTACGGAGGAGTGTCCATCAGGCCCCTGGCCAAGAGGACGATGGTAATGGTTATTATGGAAAAGAAATAAGCCATCCAAAAATAGAAGAACGGACCGAACTCGACTGTTAATATATGGAAGCCGTCGCTTTGCGCGATCCCGAGGGAAACGTAGAAAAGATGGTGGAGCGGGTTGGTGGCGTCGAGGACCACGCAAAGAAAGCCGGGACTGCCGATGATGAGGATGTTTCTAAGGGTCACCAGCCCCTCCATCCCTACGTACTGCATAACGAATGCAATAAGCGTCATGAGGATGATGGACTCCGTCAGGTACTCCAGGACGACCAGGAATAGCATCAGATCGATGTTCGAAACCAATTTCTCCCCTAGCAGCAGCAATGCGTTTATGGCGATGAAGGAAAAACAGATGGTCATGGCCAGGCGATGTTCGGTGCTCTTGCCGGTGTAGACCTTGAACGCCACCCAGGCCGAGATGGTGAAAGCCCCCAGGTTGGGCATAGCAATCAAAGCACTGGAGAAATCCATGGATCGACCTTAGTGGGACCGAATACGCGTTATATCTTATATTGATTGCACACCCCCATTATCACCCACAATGGCTGATATGAGGATGTCTCATATGAGCGCCAGGTCAAGCTCCTTTGCCCGGTCCAATGCGGACCGGTAATCCTTCAATGACACTTTCTTTCTGATCTCCTGGAAATTCATTGCTCGGTGCTCCGGGCGAAACTGGTCCATGATGTTCACCGCAGCCTGCGGAACGTTTTCAGCGATCCATTCAAGAACGGGGAAGGTGCAGCACTCCAGGTGCCCAGGGAGCATCAGATGCCTTACGATGACCTCCCCTTGCTTGGTGGCCAGCATATGGTTGCGCGTGATTATCTCCCAGTAGCGGGGGGCCGCGGACAGCCTTTCTGCGCAGCGGTCGTTGCCGTACTTGAGATCGGTGAGGTAGATGTCCATCACCCCTTCCAGCAGGGACATGGTTTCCACCGTCATGTACATGTTGGAGTTCCAGACCTGAGGCAGGTCGATCTCCAGTTCCCGAAGCACCTGGAGCACGTAGGGCAGGTGGGGAATGGGGTCTCCGCCCACCCAGTTCACGTTGCGGATGCTCTGGCAGGCCGAGGCTCCGAGGGGGGTCGTTCCCCGGGCCTCTATCAGCCGGGCCAGGGTCCTGGGGGGGATGATCTCCCCGTGGCAAGGATCGGTACTTATGTCCCAGTTCTGGCAGTACATGCAGAACAGGTTGCAACCGCTGAAGAATATGGTGTAGGAGGGGACCAGCGGCCTTTCCTCACCATAATGGGGAAAGTGGGTGGAGATATGGCTCTCGGCCACCCCGCACCTGCCCACCTGACCAGCACCTCTTTTGGCCCGGCAGCGGTGCTCGCAGAGCTGGCAATCGGACCAGAGCTCCAGGGCGGACGAGATCTTGCGGTCCAGGACGGTCGTGGAGCTACCTTCTACCGTGGCGGCCTTGGCCTCCTGGAATCGCGGTCTGGCCTGACCCCTCAATATCGACGTGTACCTGGTCAGAGGGTCCTTCCCTACCCTGTTCATCGACCGTTCATTGCCCGGGCGAGCTAATAAGACCGTCGGTAAAGGTCTTGGCCGCCGTATTGGGGCCCTCCGGCAGGGGCATGATGGAGTCCAAGGCCCTCTCGTATGCGCTGGTACAAACGACCACCCCCTTAATTTCCTCACCGGGACATCATTTCGAGCCGATCGAAAAGGCATTCATAATCATGTCTAGGCTCACTGTTCGGGTAGGGGGTCCTTCGGCGCCTTATCCCCCCTCAGCATCTTGTCCTCCATGCGTAGCACGGAGGGGATGAGGAAATAGAGTATCGAAAGCGCGGCCATGGGTATTCCGGCTATAAGGTACCAGGCCTGCACACCGATGATATCGGCCATCGGTCCAGCGATGAGAAGACCGGCGGGCATCATGGCGGTCACCCCGCTGCTTATCAGGGCGAACACCCGTCCCTGCATGGCGAAAGGCACCGAGGCCTGCATCATAGCCATCATGGAACCGTTGAGAATAGAGAGGGACGCACCGATCAGGAAGGCGCAGCCGAGCGCCAATACCAGAAGGTCGGCCGGGATGAGACCTAAGGCGATTACGCCCAGGCTGAGCACCACGGTGAAGAGCAGCATGGTCTTGATCTTTCGCCGGAACCCTCCCCATATCCCCAGTGCCAGTCCCCCGATCAGCATCCCTATGCCGGCCAGGGCCTCCAGGGCCGCATACTCCTCCGCCCCGCCCCCGAAGTGGTCGATGACCAGCAGCGGTAAAAGGGTGAACGCCGGACTGAGCAGCAGATTGGCGATCATGAACAGGAGGATGATGGACAATGCCCCTTGCCAGCTTTTAAGAAATGATAGCCCCTCCCTCATCTCCCGCATCAGCGAGGGCCGGACATCCTTTCTGCCTTCGGGGTTAGGTACGGGTATGAAGAGCAGGGGGAGGATAGCTGCCGCCGCGGTCAGCAGGTCCACCGACAGCACCGCCCACATGGGTAGCAGGGCGATGAGCACCGCCCCCGCCGGGGCGGCGATGATGTTGGCCAGACCGAACATGGCCTGGTTGATGCCCCCGATGCGGGCCAGGTGACGTTCGGGGACCATCATGCTGGTGGCCGCCTGCATGGCCGGCCAGTGGAAGCCAGAGAAGGTGGACCGGGCTAGCATGGCCAGCAGCACCATCCACACCTGCGCCGAGCCGGCCGCGTAGGCCAGTATGAGCAGGAAGGCCACCGCGGCCACCAGAGAGTCGGCCATGATCATGGTCCGCCGGCGGTCCCAGCGGTCCACGTAGGCCCCGGCCCAGGGAGCGATCAGTATCTGTGGCAGCACCCCCATCAACGTGCCAAGGGCCAGCACTGTCCCGGAACCGGTCTCCACCGTCAGCCACCACACCAGGGCGAACTGCACCAGGCTGCTGCCTACCAATGAGAAAGCCTGGCCGCCCCATATGGCGAAGAAGTCCCTCTTCCACGAACGCTCTGTTCCCCCCGACCGTTCCATGCTCCGCATATCGGTGGACACCGGTCATCAACCGATTGGACAGAAGTGACCGGTCTCTCCCCTTCCCCCGTGAGCCCGTTGATTCCCTTCTCTCGATATAAGTCTTGACCGTGGAATATCAAAAATAGGATGGTCCTGGACCAGTCATGGTCCGCCCTCAGGGAACGATGGTCACTGGAACCCTTCCCATCTGCACCAGGCGATGTGAGGTGCTGCCCAGCAGTGCCTCCTTGAACGGGCTCAGACCGCGGGTGCCCACCACCATCAGGTCATGGTCCTTGGCCAGCAGGAGCAATTGCTCCGCCGGGTTCCCGAACTCCACCGAGGAGTGGAAGGTCACCTTCTCCTTGGTCAGCAGTTCCTCCGCGGCCCTCAGCCGTTCCCCTCCCACCTTGGCGTCCTTCTCCATGTAGGTGGCCTTGCCGCTGGTCAAGGCGTAATCGGAAGGGGGCACGACATGCACCAATGATATTTTACCCTCGAACCTCTTGGCCAAGGCGGCGGCGAATTCCACCGCCCTCATGGCGTTCTCGGAGCCGTCCACTCCCACCAGTATGCGCTTGAATGATGTCATTATCCTCACTGGGCATAATAGGTCCAAGCTGTGTAATAAGATTTACCTCGTGCGCTTTATTATTGGGGAAGTGCAATCGTCCGCTGAGGTGAGGACATTCGTTTGATCAGCTGGAACGTCAACGGCATTCGGGCGGTTTACAGGAAGGGGCTGGTAGATTTCCTGTTGAAGGACGGTGCGGACATCATATGCCTCCAGGAGACCAAGGCGACCATCGATCAGCTGCCGTCGGAACTGCGCGAGCTGCCGGGATACCATGCCAGCTTCGTCTCTCCCGAGGAGAGGAAGGGCTACAGCGGGGTGTGCATTTACTCCAGACTTAAACCTAAGAAGGTGGTCCCGGGGCTGGGGAAACCCCGCTTCGATGCGGAGGGACGCGCCCTGGCGGCCTATTTCGATGACTTCGTGCTGTACAACGTGTACTTCCCCAACGGGAAGGCCTCCCCGGAGCGTCTGCGTTTCAAGATGGAGTTCTACGACGAGTTCTTGCAAGTGGCCAAGGGTGCGGTGGACGCCGGAAACCACGTGGTGGTATGCGGGGACGTGAACACCGCGCACAAGGAGATCGATCTTGCCAGACCGAAGGAGAATCGGAAGGTGTCTGGCTTCCTGCCGCAGGAACGTCAATGGATAGATCGCTTCCTGGACAGCGGCTTCGTGGACACTTTCCGGCTGTTCGACCCCTCCCCGGAGCGCTACACCTGGTGGGACATGAAGACCGGGGCCCGGGAGAGGAACGTGGGGTGGCGCATCGACTACTTCTTCGTGGACCGGGGGCTGCGGGACCGCTGCCGGAACGCCTTCATCATGCCTGAGGTGCAGGGCTCCGATCATTGCCCCATCGGAATAGAGATGGATCTTCGCTGAGTTGATCGGCCTGTGCGTTTGATGAGGTCGGAACAACGGTTGGAGTGACCTTCTGGTCCAGAACATCTAGAGACGCGAAATGGGCTCAGCTCATCATTGACCGCATACCATTACCATCCGTCAATGATCATGGACCGGGCATTTTTGTTGAAGAGGTTACAGAACACCACCCTCCTAGCAGTACTATTATTGAACAGAAGTCCGCATAGTTCGATCAGTCCGTGCAGGTTCTTCCAGGAACGGATATAGGTGTTATAGCCCTTTTCGACCAGGCTTTCCAGGCGCTCGCGGCTGTGAACATCATAACATTCGTACACCCGGTGATTCGTTCTCCAGGCATCGGGGTCCAACGACCCTTGGGCCACCGCCTCTTCCCATAGCGGAGTACCGACCAGATAATCGAGGATGTTCAACTGCACGGCGTGAGGGCGTAGCCGGTGGATGAAGTCGATGGTGCTTATCATATCCTTCTCGGTCTCGATGGGTGCCCCTAGGATGAAGGAGGCGATCACTATCATCCCGGCCTTCTTGGCGTTGGCCACGGCCTCCTGAACCTGTTCTGGACGGATGTTCTTATGATAGAACCTCAAGGTCTTGGGAAGGGCGCTTTCCGCCCCGAAATATATGACATCGAACCCCGCTTTCTTCATCTTCCTGAGCAGGGGATATGAGGTGTTGGCCACTCTCCCCTCGCAATATAACCTCAACCTCACCTTACGATCGATGAGCGAATCGCATATTTCCTCCGTCCTTTTCTGGTCATAGGTGAAATTATCATCGACCAGGACCACGTTCTCATATCCCTGGTCATAGAGCATCTCCAGCTCATCCACCACGGACCTGGTGCTCCTGGCCCTCCATCTCCTATGGAATAGGGCGGCGCATGAACAATAGGAGCAGTTGAAGGGACAGCCTCGGGACGAGGTCATGGTTGTGAACCTACCGAAGGTGAGGGGGATGCCCTTTATGCCGTACCCATATTCCACGCCATTGAGCATGCTGCGGTCGATGAGCGGCAATGAATCCAGATCCTCGATGGGCTTGGCCGGCCTCTCTACCACCTCTTCACCGTCGAGATAGACGATGCCATCGACATCGGAGGGGGCGCGTCCATTCTCCAGAGCGTCTAGAAGACCGACGAAGGAGAGCTCGGCCTCCCCTCTTAGTATGTAATCGATGAAGGGATAGGAGCGAAGTATCTTCTCCGCGGTGAAGGTGGCATGATAGCCACCGAGGACGATGAGAATGCCCGGGGCCGATTCGGCAACTTTGGCCAATACCTTGATCGTATCCAGGAAGGTATGGGTGGAACAATTCATTCCCAGTATGTCTGGGCGATTGCTGAGCACCTCCTCGACCAGGTCATCCACCTGCATATCACGACAGAACGCGTCCACGACCTTGACCTCGTCGCCCCGACTTTCCTTGATGTTCGAAGCGATGTACAATAGCCCCAATGGTGGCCAGCGCTCCGTAGTATGACCAGGGGGAGTGGCTAACATGACCTTCATCATTCCACCTTATTCATGTTGTCACATCGATGGGTAATAATAACTCCCGACATCCGTATAATTATATTTTGGTGATAATTCAAAAATGAGAAGGTCGAGGAGAATGGGGAAGGATGCATTGACATATCCAGAGGTACGATTAAAGGTGAATATCACTAAGGGGCGATCGACCTGCGGGATCGCCCTTCCAGGTCTAAGACCGGGATGACCCGGAGAGGTCCGGGTCACGATTGGATAATGAGCTCATGATATACTTGATAATGGAGATGGGCGGAAGGTCCTGCGCGCGATCCTGGCCACCCACGACCTTCGCAGGGGATGGTCTGATCGTCTGGCGGTCCTTCTGGAGTGGCGGGGCGGGGGATCGCAAGGTCGCGAGGGCGGAGGAGGAGCTGGCCACTTTAGGAGTGAGCGTCTACGCTGTGCAGGTCCAGCGGCATGATCGCTCCTCCTGCCGACCCTTCGCCGAACTGGGGTACCTGGAGCGCGAGCACATCGCATACTGCTCGAAGTGTGGGGGGACAAGGAGTGGTGAGGCCTGATGGGGTTGACATCATTATATCCCGGCAAAACGCATTCAAGTATTGAGGTGAGACTATGAGCGTGGTTCTGGCTACCGACGGCAAGCCGCATACCTCCAAGGCGGTGGATTTCGCTCTGGAGTACGCAAGATCGCACCGCGATGCTCTTTACGTGACGTACGTCATCAGCCCCCGTCATGAGGAGAACCGGGAGGACGCCCTGGGAGAGGCCAAGAGGCATCTGGAGGAGATCAAGCTCCGGGCGACCGAGCAGGGCGTGGAGGTGACCACGCTACTGGAGTCTGGGTCCCCGGCCGAATCGATAATGGCCGTGGCGGAGAGGGTCGGGGCCACCGCCATCGTCGTAGGCACCTCGGGCAAGAACGTCCTGGACCGCTTGTTCATCGGTAGTGTGTCGGAATATATCGTCAGGCACGCGTCCTGCACGGTCATCATCGTCAGGTGATCATAGGCGCCCGAGCGCCTCCAGAAGCGCCTGGATGATGCTCTGGGGACGAGGGGGGCAACCAGGTATGTACATGTCCACGGGTAGCACCTGGTCTACGCCCGTCCCGGAAGCATAGCTGTCACCGAAGGGGCAACCGGATATGGCGCAGGTGCCCATGGCCACCACCAGTTTCGGTTCTGGGGTGGCGTGATACGTCTTCATCAGCGCTTCCTCCATGTTCCGGGTGACCGGACCGGTGACCAACAGCATGTCCGCGTGCCTGGGGGAGGCCACTATCTTGATCCCGAACCTTTCCAGGTCGTAGAATGGGTTCGATAGCGAGTTGATCTCCACCTCGCAACCGTTGCAGGAACCGGCATCGACCTCCCGGATGGCCAGGGACCTGCCCAGCACCTTCTGTATCCCTTCTCTTAGCTGGAGGCCTTTCCACTCCAGGTCCTCAGTGTCCCTGATGAGCTCGTTCCTGGTGGCCACGGCATGGCATTGGCCGGCCAGGGATATCGCCCTTCGATGACAGGCCTCGATGCAATCCCCGCACCAAAGGCATCGTCCCAGGTCTATGGACCATCTCCCAGCGCTGATGATGGCCTGGGTGGGGCAGGAATTGACGCATTGGCCACAATCATCGCACCGGGCCAGGTCAACGCAGGGGTACCCGTTCTCACTGGCCAGGAGCTTGCTAAGGGGTATGGTCCTTTTCTTGTTGCTCAATAAGGTCTTGACC
>CAZXTA010000031.1:0-13638 GCA_964642865.1 uncultured Methanomassiliicoccus sp.
GTTCTTCTCGACCTCGAAATTGCACGATGGGTTCCTGCACTTGAACACGCCCTTGTCGGGCTTCATAATGCTTTTACACTTGGGACAGAACATCAATTCTCGCCAAAGTCCCACAAAATATAGGTCTATAAAAAAGTATTCCGTGCACTCAAATGAACTTCCAATCACCTGGCTTGATATTCTTGCCCTCCCCCCTGCTCTTTCCAGAGCGTTTGGCGAGCCCGGAAATGTTGGCCGGAACGGCCTCCTCCTCCGGCTCATGCCCCTCCTCATACCACTGCTCTCCCCTCCCCGCGTACTCCCTGGCATAGTCCTGGTCCGTGGCGGCGGTCATATCTTTAAGGTCGGAGAAGCGGATGACCTTCTGCTCCACCCGAGAACGGGCCGGTCTGGCGGAGACCGGGCGTCCGCCTTTCAATGTCCTTCTCTCCGGTAATGACGCCTCCACATCGGCACGGGGCATCTCCCCGCCGCCGACCATCACGGTCATGGAGTTACCGCCGTGCATGGCCACGTAATTTAGCTCCAGCCGGTTCTGCTCGGCCAATATGCCCCCTATGTAGGCGAAGGCGGCGGTGATGATGTAAACGTCAAGGCGTACGTTGGTGGCGATCTGGATGGTATCGATGAAGGAGGTCAGGTACATCTGCATGAAGACTATGTAGGGTGCCAGCAGGGGTATGGTCTCCCCCATCCGCTCCAGCAGGGCCGAGGGCGCCCAGTCTATACCCATTATGACCGTCGGTAGCACCCCGTTCTCTACCAGGGCGCTGATAGCGAAGATGACGCTCAGGGGCACCAACGCCGCCAACATACCCTTCCAGGGCTTGCCGGCCCGACGACCTCCCACGAACCCCGCCACCATCTGACCGAAGATCGGCAACCACCACAACAGCACGGTCAGCACGAAGCAGTACTTCACCGCGCTCCAGAAGGAGTAGGGCACCTTGAGGTCCTTGAACTTTTTTATCTCCTCGTCCTCGTAGACCTCGGACAGACGGTAGACCCCATGGTCAATGAGAGTATTGGTTATCTCATCGTCCGCTTCGGCGCTACGCCTGAACACCATCCCATCCCCTTGGTCGGACACATGTCCGACATTTACATTATGGCGAGGATACTATAAATCACTTTTTCCGGTGGGAAGGTGAGCCAGCATTATCTAGGAACGTAACCGCTCAACCCGTACATGACCAGGGCGGTCTTGGTGCTCTCCAGGGTGATCCGCGTCGGCTGGGTGGCATATCTCAATATGTCATCCAAAGGGTATTCCAAGAAATCGGCTAGCAGCTTTAAACGGGGCAGGGGGAAGGCCTGTTTGCCCTGCATGATCTGCAGTACCCCCCATCCGGGATGGACCCGGGGGCGGTAGCCTAGCTGCCTCCCCAACTCGTTCACCGAACCAGCCTTCTCAATGCCCAATTTGATGAGCTGAACGCGGAAGCGGGAACTTATCCATATCTTGTTAAATTCCATGGGACGCTGCATGCCGACGGACACGGCCAGCTCGACCATGATAAATAATCATACAGGCTCATATAAAACGATTTAGTCACATCGTTAGCCCTGCACAGAGGGCGATCTCGCACCAAAAATGGTATATATGCATTTAGAGTAGCGTGAACGAGCAAATGGGAACATACCGCAGGACGGCCATCATCGAGACCAAGAGCGAGGGCGACATCGTGGACATCACCGAAATGGTCGAGGAAGTGATCGCGGCATCGGGCCTGAGACAGGGCGTGGCCCTGACGTTCACCCCCCATTCCACCGCGGCGGTGGTGACCCTGGAGAACGAGTCAGGGCTCCTGGAGGACCTGTCCCGGGCCATGGAACGTAACTTCCCGGCCGGCATAGAGTACCAGCACCATCTACGCTGGGATGATGGCAACGGGCACTCGCATATCCGGTCGACATTCCTGGGAGCATCGGTCTCCCTCCCCTTCGACGCGGGGAAACTGGAAAGAGGCAGATGGCAGCAGGTGGCCCTGCTGGAACTGGATGTCCAGGGGCGCAGGCGTGAGATCATCGTGCAGCTCCTGGGCGAATGATCACGATCAATTAAATCACAATCATAAGAGGTAAGAAAACATGAAGATGAAATTCTTAGGCGGTGCCGAAATGGTCGGCAAGCTAGGCTTGCTTGTGGAGAACCAGGGCGCCAGGATCATGTTCGAGTACGGTCTCCGGCTGATCAAGAAGGAGCCCCCGGAATTCCCCCTGCCTTCGCCAGAGGTGGAGGGCGTTTTCATAACCCACGCCCATCTGGACCACAGCGGAGCGGTGCCCCGTCTGGTTCAGGAGTGCAACTGCGATGTCTACTGCAACGACCTGACCATGGACATCATCTCGCTGCTCTTCTTCGACTCCATCAAGATCGCCAAGGCCGAAGGCTACGGCAGCATCTTGCGCTACACCGATGTGGACGTCAAGAGGACCTGGCAGAACTACCGCTCGTTCACCATCGGGGAGACCCGTTCCATCGCCGGGCTGGAGATAATGGCGCATTCCGCGGGGCATATACCAGGGGCGCAGATGTACGAGATCAAGGGGCACGACACCACCCTGTTCACCGGCGACCTGCACACTGAGAACACCCGCCTGACCTACGGGGCTAGGCCGGTCAAGTGCGATAATCTGATCATCGAGGCCACCTACGCCGGGAGGAATCACCCTCCCCGCTTGAAGAGCGAGGCCCTGCTGGTGCAGAAGGTGCGCGAGGTTGTGGAACGCGGAGGCAAGGCCATCATCCCCTGCTTCGCCGTCGGGCGCATGCAGGAGGTCATGCTCATACTGAAGGACCTTCCCTACGACATGTGGATCGACGGAATGGGTAAGACGGTGAACGGCTTCTACAGTGATCATCCCGACTACCTGCGCAGCATAAAGGACTTCAAGGCCGCCAAGCGCAAGTTCAACCCGGTGCGCACCTCGTCCGCCCGGGACAAGGCCCGCCAGGGCCAGGTCATCATCACCACCAGTGGCATGCTGGACGGCGGTCCGGTACTGCACTACCTGGAGGACCAGAAGGACAACGACAAGAGCGCGGTCATGATCGTGGGGTACCAGGCCGAGAACTCCAACGGCCGTATGCTCCTGGACAAGGGCATGGTGGAGTCGCAGAAAGGGCTGTTCAAGGTCAACTGCGAGGTCATGACCTTCGACCTATCGGCCCACGCCGACCACGATCAGCTGCTGAAGTTCATCAAGGACTGCCAGCCGAAGAAGGTCATCCTCATGCATTCCGACAACCGGGAGGAGATGGCCCAGGACCTGGAGGGGGATTACGAGGTGCTCATGCCCATGAGCGGCGATCCCTTCGAGGTGTGATACTAGCTTTGATATGTGCCCAAGGGGATCGAGGTTCATGGACCTGATCGACCTTTATCTTCAGGAGGACCTGGGGGAGGGGGACATCACCTCCCAGGCCCTGGTGGACGACCGAGAGGGAAGGGCGGTCATCACCGCCGGGCAGGTCGGGGTGCTGGCCGGACTGGAGGAGGCTGTGGAGGTCTTCCGGCGCACCGGGTGCATTTGTCACACCCTAACGAAGGACGGGGCGAAGGTGACCAAGGGACAGGAGGTGCTGGAGGTCCTCGGTCCCTGGAAGGGCATATTGGCCGGGGAGCGCCTGTCCCTCAATCTGATGATGCGCATGAGCGGCATCGCCACCATCACGCGACAGGTGGTCGTCTCGTGCAAAAAGGTGAACCCGAACGTGGTCATAGCCGCCACCAGAAAGACCACCCCCGGTTTTCGCCGCTACGAGAAGAAGGCTGTGCGCCTGGGCGGGGGAGACCCGCACCGCTTTAGGCTGGACGACGCCTTCCTGATCAAGGATAATCATCTGACCGTCGTCGGCAGCGTCTTCCGCGCGGTACGCAAGGCCCAGGCATATTCCTTCGGTAAAAAGGTGGAGATCGAGGTCGAGTCCCTGGAACAGGCGCAGGAGGCGGCCCGGGCCTCAGCGGACGTCATCATGCTGGACAACATGACCCCGATGCAGGCCAAGGAATGCTATCTGGCTGTCAAGGCCATTGACCAGGGGATAAAGGTGGAGGTCAGCGGAGGGATCTTACCAAAGAACGCCAAGGACTACGCACATTACGCGGACGTCATTTCCCTGGGCGCTCTGACACATTCGACCGTGGCCGTGCACTTCTCGCTGCACATTCTAGAGTGATCAGTAGCGGTGCTGGGCAGGTACCAGCCGATTATTCTTCTCAGCAAGGTGATTAGCGTCCACCAACTGCCAGATGTAAACAGCGACAAGGACGATGGTAGCGACGATGCTCAACCAAATGACCCCGGGGATGCTCCATGTGAAATTGAACAGAAACAATCCATGCGGCCATGAGAAGACTCCGAACAATAGCATGAACAACAGGATGAGCACGCCCTTGATCACCTTGCCCACGTAGATGTGGCCCACTCCAGGGATGAGAAGCGCCAATATGACCGCTATTATGGGATCCTTCCTTTCTGGCGTCCAAGTATAGGAGACGCTGGACCGCTGATCTGGGTCTGTCGGATGTTGATATCCTCCGGGTCCAGCTGTTAATATCGGCGCCCCGCAGCGGTCGCAGTATTGCCCGCCTTCCCTTACCTGATTGCCACACCTAGAGCAGTATGGCATGTCGTATACCCTTGAATATGAAGCATCCTCATCGTAAATCATCATTTCGAAAGGATTTTATCACAGCCCTTCCCTGGCAGGTCCATGGACTTCGAGAAGTATCAATGCCAATTCTGCGGTCGCCCGGCCAAGCAGTTCGTTTTCGCCGCTTTCGTCTGCGAGAGCGAGGAATGCGTGGACAAGGCACGAGAGGAGAGGGGCGGACCTGGCGGGCACATGAAGGCCAAGGTCCACGGCAACATCGTGGACATCAAGGACGAATGAGATCCTCTTTGGGAATACGCTTAATAGCCTTCTGCTACCATTCCTTGGCCGATGCGCGCCAGGATAGTCGGTTTCGCCAAGACCTCCTTACTGGACTGGGACGGAATGGTGGCCACCACCATATATCTACAAGGCTGCAATCTGCGGTGCCCCTTCTGCCACAACGTCGATCTGGTCTCCACCACCGCGAAGGTTGAGGAGATACCCTGGGAATTGGTGGAGGAGTACCTGCGGGAGAACATCGATTTCCTGGACGGGGTGGTCATCACTGGTGGGGAACCGACGCTGAACGATGACCTGCCCGAGCTGATCGAGAAGATCCGGGCATTGGGGCTCAAGGTCAAGCTTGACACCAATGGCACTAACCCGAACATGCTAGAGGACCTGCTTCGCGCTGGAATGCTCGATTCCGTGGCCATGGACCTCAAGGGGCCGTTGGACCGCCAGTATGGCCAGGTCTGCGGCGGGGAGGTGGACCTGGAGGCAGTGAAGCGCTCCATCCACATGCTGATGACCTCCGGTGTGGACTACGAGTTCAGGACGACTGTCGTTCCTCACTATCTGAGCGCGGCGGACCTGGAGCGCATGGCCGCCTTCATCGGGGGGGCGAAGAAGTACGTTCTGCAGCAGTTCCGGAACGACACTACCCTGGACCGGCGATTGAGCCAGGTCGACCCTTACAGCGAGGGCGAGCTGTTGAGCATGGCCGAGACCGCCCGCAAATACGTGCGCAAGGTCATCATTCGGGGCATCTGAGTTTTTCCACGAGAATTTAATAACGCATAAGAACATGAGGCATCGAGCGGCCGCCGGGCCGCGGGGGATGTGGCATGGAGGAAGGTGACGGCAGGCTCAAGACGTTCATAGATGGTTTCGATCGAATATTGGAGGGTGGGATACCGCAAGGGCACATCGTGCTGGTCGCCGGTACCCCGGGAACCATGAAATCGTCCATTAGTTACTATATTCTGTACAATCAAGCCCTGGCGTCCGGGCGCACCTCGGTTTATGTAACATTGGAGCAGAGCCGGGAGAGCCTGCTGCGTCAGATGGAAAAAATGGGCATGGAGGGCGAGAAGGTCAAGGAGAACCTTCACGTTCTGGACCTGGCCATCATCAGAAAGAAGCTCAAGGAGATCGCCGGTGGTACATCATGGCTTCACATCTTCAAGACCTATCTGACCAACCTCAAGCAAAACCTCGACTTCGACATGCTGGTCATCGACTCCATGGAGGTGCTGGAGACCATGGCCGAGATACGTAACCACCGTACGGACCTATTCTACCTGTTCGAGTGGCTGCGGGACCTAGGGGTGACGGTCTTCCTCATTTCAGAAAGTTCCTCGGAACGGCTGATCGACGGCAAGTTCGACGAAGGGTACCTTTCCGATGGCATCATCACCCTGAAGATGCAGGTCATCCGTGACGTGGATATGCAGAGGCGCATACGTTGTGTCAAGATGAGGGAGACCAACCACGACCCCTCCTACTATTCGTTATTGTACAACAACGGTCGCTTCCAGGTGACCAGAGTGATCAGTGAGTGATGTGATGCGTCCTCCCAGCAGGTTCGAGTGTCCGCGATGCGGGTTCGGTATCCACCCCGGAGATGAGCAGTGCGCCCGCTGCGGTGAGGACCTCAGGCCATGGATTTCCAACCCGGTGCAGGTCGATTTGTCCACGGTCCACCTGGACAAGACCAAGGTGGACAAATATTCGACAACGCGCATCAGGTCGGTGGAGAACGTAACGGTTTCCAGACCGGACAGCTCCCTGCAGCTCAAGGGCGACGAGATGGTGCGAAGGGAGGAGGCCCTCATCGAGAGGGAGAGGAAACTGGCCGTCCTAGCCGAAAGCCTGGATGAGCAGGCCCGCCAGCTGGAGGCCGAGCCGAAAACGGAAGCGGCCCCGATCGGCAGCTCGGAGATGGACGAACTACGGAAAAGGATCAAGGAGGAGCTGACCCGTCAGTTCCAACCGGAACTGGAGGCCTTGCAGTCCCTGCTGAAGGAGAGGGGGACGGAGCTACAGGAGGTTCAGCTCAAGCTACGGATGATGGAGGCCGACGAGACGCTAGGACCAGCAGTGGACCCGAAGGTGCTGGCCCGCTTGACCGAGGAGATCTTCCAGGAGCTACGGGCGCAACTTGATTTTCCACCCCTAGTGAGCGAGGTGGGCCTGCTCAAGACCAACATCTCCAAGCTGGACGGCATACTGGGCGGAGGCATCCCGCAGGGGCACATCGTGCTCTTCAATGGGGCGCCGGGCACTATGAAGAGCATCCTGGCCTACACCATCCTGCACCGGGCGGCGGTGAGGAACGAGACGAAAGGCCTGTACTTCTCGGTGGAGCAGAGCAAGCGGTCCATCCTGAGACAGATGGAGAAGGTAGGCATGCCCCTGGCGGCCACCGGGGACCGGCTGAAGGTGATGGACCTCCATGACCTGCGAGAGGAAATGGCCGGGCAGGAGGGCAACTGGCGCGAGATCCTGCTCAGCTATGTGCAGAAAGTGCAGAAGGAGACCGGATTCAAGATCTTCGTACTTGATTCCCTGGAATCCTTCAAGGCGGTGACCGAGCACTCCTTTGCCAGGCAGGACCTCAAGGACCTGTTCGATTGGTTCAAATCGCTGGGAATAACCGTGTTGGTCATATCGGAGAACAGCTCCAATGAATGGGACGAGGCCTATCAGGGCGAGGCATACCTCTCCGACGGCATAATGGAGTTACTGATGCGGGAGATGGGCGACTCCCGCGTGCAACGCCTGATCAGGTGCGTCAAGATGCGGGGGGTGAACGTCGACACCCGCTATTACAGTATGTTCCACGACGGAAAGGAGCTCAACCTGTCCTTGCCTTTGGCCAATCAGCCGTTTTAATCTGGAAAACGGTATTATATACCTGAAAATGTTTATATTTCAGCCGAGGGGATGGGCATTACTGTCGAACGAGTGAAGACCTATATCCACAACTTCGATGATTACATCCAGGGTGGGGTCCCGAAAGGGCATGTGATCCTCATCACTGGCACCCCCGGTACTATGAAATCGTCAGTCTGTTATAGCATCCTTTACAACAATGCCAAGTACCACGACATCCGCAGCGTGTACATGACGTTAGAGCAGAGCAAGGAGAACCTGCTACAGCAGATGAACATCATGGGCATGAACGATCCCGAGGTGCAGTCCAAGGTCTACGTCCTGGACCTGGCGACCATAAGAAAGAACGTCACGGAAATGATGGCCAAGGGCTCGTGGCTGCAGGTCTTCAAGATGTACGCCGAGACGGTCAAGAAGGACCAGGGCTTCGACATCCTTGTGCTGGATTCCCTGGACGTATTGGAGATGGCCGCCCAGATGAACAGTGACCGGCGCAACGACCTTTTCTATCTGTTCATGTGGCTGCGGAGCATGGATGTGACGTCATTCCTCATCTCGGAGACCTCCCCCGACCACATGTTCGACAGTCGCTTCGAGGAGGGCTACCTGGCCGACGGCGTCATATCGCTCAAGCTACAGAACATCGGGGAATCGGACGTGCAGCGCCGCATCCGGGCGGTGAAGCTGCGCTCCACAAACCATAAGACCGGGTACTTCTCGCTCATGTTCAACGACGGGATGTTCAGGGCGACCCAGGTAATCAACGAACGATGACGAAAACCACCATCTCTAAACATTTTTATATCCCATCCCCATTTGGATGGCCTACTGAAGGGCCCATGGTCTAGCGGTCATGACGTCTGCTTCACACGCAGAAGGTCGCCGGTTCGAATCCGGCTGGGCCCACCACTTGTCTTATCCAGACAATTATTTTTGAAATTCAATTATGAGATAAGCTTTTTCAACTGGCTCTTCCAGAGCACCAATTGATTGATTTCAAATTTTAATCATCTGGATCGATCGATGTGTGGTCTAATTCAGTCCACTCCATTTGATTTTTTAATAAGGCTCCCGATGAGACGCATTTATCATGGCATTAAGGATGTATCTGCCAGAAGCTGTCAATTTTCTTAAGTCAGTATCATTCTGTTTAGTCAATCGTATGTAGGTGTTGTTATCCGATGATATTAAATACAATATGTATAGTAAGATATATCCGATAGCTATTAATACATATTACATACTAAGATATATCGTGACGATTCGCGAGTGCGGCACCGAGTTCTCACATTACATTCAAGAAGGAGACAAGGTTGAACGCATTTACCGCGTCCTTCTAAGCACACATGGGATTAGTCGAACATGGTATCGCATCGCCAAGGATGCGGATGTAAGCTATGGTTGGGCATATAGCGTCCTTAAAGGCCTTGAACGCGATGGACTGATCGATGGATTGAAGGTGATCCAACATAGGGGGCTGCTCATGAGGTGGGCAGAACGGAAGGACCTCAGACTTTTCCGAGAGTACAACGTTCAGGATTTGGACAATATCATTACCAAATCAGAACTTGACCATGTATTCACCGGTTACTTCGCCGAGAACCATATCGGTCGGTACCTGTTTCCTCGTTACCGCGAGTTCTATGTTAAGAAGGAAGATACACTGAAATGGCATCAGCTTCTAACCGAGCATGGCTATGTGGGCAAGGGGAACGCACAGATCATTCTAGCCGACGATCACGTGTTCTTCGAGAGGCAATGCATAGACAACCATCCCCTGGTCTCCACACAACAACTGATCGTCGACCTATATCGCACTGGAGCCGAGTGTGCAGAGGCGGCTGATCTGTTAGTGTCGAAGGTATATCAATGACAGTGCCACTCTACGAAATTCAGGAGACTGGTACAGCAATGGAGGCACTCAGGACGATCTCCCGTTCGCTGCCAGAACCATTCTTGCTCATAGGTGGATGGGCAGTATATCTCACTGTCAACGAGTCATTCAGCAAGATCCATGGGACATCGTATCTAGGTTCCAGGGATATCGACGTCTGCTTTCATATCGATCCTGGACAAGATATCAACACTCTTCGTACCAGCACGTTTGCCCGGGCTTTAAAGGTTGTGAAAGAGGAGGGTTACATGCCTCATGGCTCCTACCGGTTTTGTAAGATGATCCGCAAGGCCGACGGAACGATTTTGACCGAGAAGGCAGCAAAAGGGCTCCCACTTTATGAGATTACATACCTATACATCGATATGATGGTAGATAATATCCATCCACAACATAAAAGTATTTTCAAATGCGACCCGCTCGATGAGCCTATCGCAGCCCAAATATTCATGAACGGAAGTTATGTAAAGAAAACATTGGGAGATTTTTACGTTCACATCCCCGATCCTGCCTCCTTGCTCGCAACTAAGTTAAGGTCAATCCCGCAACGTCAAAATGATGATAAGCTTTGGAAGGACGCCTGCGACATATACTCCATTATTTGGCATTCATCAGAGAATTATTCGTCCATCGTCAGAAAGGTCAAGACAGAATACCCTGACGATTGTGCGAAGGCTCGCATTGCCATAACGAAGGATGTTGCGAACCGGGCTGCTTACCATATAGGAATCGAGAGAGATGAGTTCAGGGGGGTCATAGACCTTATTGAGTAGTTTGTGAGTATTGTAATAAATCACAATAAAAAAGGTAAAAAGGGTTTAAATGACTGGCCTGTGCTAATCGTCCGAAAATTGATTTCAATTTTTCAGTATCTGGTTCAAGTGATACGTAGTCCCGGCTGGGCCCACCACGTTTCTATTCCGGATAACCCCGGCCATAGGTCGATCCAAACGTTCTCAATATTTCTAGCTCGCTCAAGGTCAATATTTAATTTTACGCTTCCTTGCTACCTCGGAACACAAGCTCAGCATCGGCATGTGATAGGTCACGCACCGTTCCCTGTCAATATTTCAAGGCTTTAAATGGAAAGATAGTACAATGGTGAGCCCGTGCGACTCTCTCTCTCCTCGTCAGAAAATTCACATATATACCGTAAAAGTACCATAGACCGTTTACTAACATTTTTATACGAATCATTCTTATTATATTTGGTTGGACCGACTATGAAAGCGTTGGCGGTCAAGGTATTATTGGTTGACGACGAACCAGACATTCTAGAGATCTCCAAGCAGTTCCTCGAGTTCGACCGGAGCATTTCTGCGGACACGGCGACCTCGGCCGCGCGCGCCCTAGAGATGATCGGAATCAAAGATTACGATGTCATCGTTGCGGACTATAAGATGCCTGGGAAGGACGGCATCCAGCTCTTGAAGGAGATAAGGGCCATGGATGCGAAGATCCCCTTCATCCTCTTCACTGGCAAGGGCAGGGAGGATGTGGCGATCGAGGCTCTGAACGCCGGTGCTGATTATTATCTGCAGAAGGGCTGGGACCCAAGATCACAGTTCGCCGAGCTGGCGAATATGATCGGTCAGGCAAATTCCAAAAAAAAGGGAGAGGAGTCGTTAAGAATCAGTGAGGAACGTCATCGCACACTTTTTGAAAACAGTTATGATTCAATGATCATTGCGACAATAGATGGGAAGATATCGTCCGCCAATCCCTCAGCATGTCATATGTTCGACCTGACCGAGGATGATCTCAAGGAGATCGGTATGGAGGGCATAGTGGTCAAAGACAGAAGGTGGGAGGCCGGGCAAAGAAGATTGAAAGAGATCGGCAGGATCATGGGTGATTTTACCTATAGACGAAAGGATGGAACGACCTTCATCGGCGAGACCACCGCCGGCCTCTTCACATGTTCTGATAAAAGCGTCAGGATAAGCGTGATAATTAGGGATGTCACAGGAAAAAAATTGAACCAGGAGAAATTAAAGGATTCCGAGTCGAGATACCGAAGATTGTTCGAGACCGCCCAGGATGGCATATTGATCATCGATTATAAAACTGAAAAAATAATCGACGCGAACAAGTTCATCTTAGATATGATCGGATGTCCACTGGCCGAGGTCGTGGGTAAGAACCTCTGGGAGCTTGGGTTCGTTAAAGATAAACAATGGGCAGAAGAAGCATTCTCATCGTTAAGAAATAACGGATATGTCCGATATGAGAACATCCCGCTCAGAAGAAAGGATGGCAAGAGGATCGATGTGGAATTCATAAGCAACGTCTACGTGGTAAATAGAAAAAAGATCGCTCAATGCAACATAAGGGATGTCAGTGAACGTCTAACGAAAGATCAAAAAATCAAGGAAATGGCAAGGATCATTGATACATCCTATGATGCGATCATCGGGAAAGATCTGAAGGGGACCATAACCAGTTGGAACAAAGGGGCTGAAAGGATCTTTGGATATACCGAGAATGAGATCGTTGGACAATCGATCTCATTGCTCCATGCTCATGATTCAAAGGGTGAGATGCAAGAGATACTCACGAAGATCTCACACGGAGAATCAATTTCTCAATATGAGACGACACGTTCGACGAAGGATGGAAAGGAAATCATCATTTCGTTTACTGCATCTCCTGTCCTTGACGACCAGGGTCGCATAATAGGCGCTTCGACCATCGCCCGAGATATCACCGAGCAGAAGCTGGCATATGAGGCGCTACGCAAGAGCGAGGAGCGGCTCCGGACCTACCTGGACAACTCCCCCGAGGGAATATTCATAGTTGATGCGATGGGCAACTACCAGGACGTGAACAGGACCGCGTGCACCATGCTCAACTATTCCCGCGAGGAGCTGCTAAATCTGAACATCGCAGAAATTTCGGACCAGAGCACGCTTCAGGAAGGGATGGAGAAATTCCAGGAACTCAAGGAAAAGGGGTCGATGAACCAGAAAACCATCCTGGTGGGAAAGGACGGCGTCCGGGTGCCTGTATTCCTAAACGCGGTCGAACTGCCTAACCAGAGATACATGGCCTTCTGCACCGATATCACCGTACGCAAGCGGAGCCAGGAGGCGCTGCAGGAGAGCGAGAAGAGGTACCGTCTGCTGGTGGAGAGTGCCGCCGAGGCTATCGTAGTAATACAAGATGGTCTCATTCAATTGGTCAATCCCATGACCGTCGCGTTGACCAGTTTTTCAGAACAAGAACTCATATCTAAACCTTTTTCATCGCTCATCCATCCAGACGACCGTGTCGTGATGATGGACCGCTACCAAAGGCGGTCGAGTGGCGAAACCGCCCCTGTTCGATACAAATTTAGGTTATTAACCAAGGATGGAAACACCCGGTGGGCGGAGATCAACGCAATATCGATCAACTGGAAAGAACGCCCGGCTACCCTGAACCTCATGACGGACATCACCGAGCGCAAACGTGCGGAGGAGGCACTGCGGGATGCCCAGGCGCGGCTCAAGATAGCCATGGACCTGGCCAAGCTGGTGCACTGGGAGTACGATGTGGCGACGGACACGTTCACCTTCGATGATCAGTTCTACGCTCTCTTCGGGACCACCGCGGAAAGGGAGGGGGGAAATAAGATGCGGTCATCGGAATACGCGAAGAGGTTCCTTCCTCCGGAAGCGGCTCCGAACGTCGGAAAGGAGATCGAGGCCGCTATGATGACCACGGACCCGAACTTCTCGAGGCAGTTCGAGCACGACATTATTAGGAGGGACGGAGAGAGACGCACCATCACCGTCGTCTTCAGAGCGATCAAGGACCCTTCCGGACGGACCATCAAAACCTACGGAGCGAACCAGGACATAACCGAGCGTAAGCGGGTGGAGGAATCGTTGCAGAAGACCAATAAAAATCTTAATCTTCTGTCCAGCGTCACCCGGCACGACATCAACAACCAGTTGATCACCCTGATGGGGAACCTTACCTT
>CAZXTA010000032.1:0-13457 GCA_964642865.1 uncultured Methanomassiliicoccus sp.
GAACAGGCAGCGGCGGCCGGCCACATCGTCCTTCTTCTCCTCCTTCTTCTCCGGCTGAGGGGGGTAGAATGTGTCGTAAAGCTCCCTCTCCTGCTCTCCGAAGATGCGCAGCCCGTCGCGGTCTTGGCGTTCGGAGGGCTTTGGGCGCTTGTCGGGGAGGAACACCGCATCGGCCTTCTGCGGCCTCTTGTGCTTGGTCTGCTCCACGAACAGGTCATCGGTGCTGCGGGAGGTGGGAGCGACCCTCTGCCCTTTGGACCGGGGCATGGGCACGGGTCGCTCGCCCGCTTTCAGCGAGCTGATGATGGCGATGATGTTGCGCGCCTTGTAGACCCCGATGTTCAGCCCCTCCATCAGGGAGAACAGGTTGCGCCGCTCCTCCGGCATGCTCAACGCGGTGCGCAGCAGTTTCTCCGTCTCCTCATCCGGCATGATGTAGGTGAAGTCGATGTCGTTGACCCCCTCGATATAACCGAACACCCGCTTGGCACGTGAAATGTCCCTTTCCGGCAGCGATGAGTAGACGTCGGCCAGGGATAATGCGCCCTGACCGGAGCGGGCGGAACGGTAATAGGACAGCAGCACGGCACGGGATTGCATCTCCAGGGAGGAGAACTCCTCCTCCGAGAGCTGCGCCGGGTCGACGTACTCCCGCTGATCGATGTAGCCGAAGACGTCGTCCAGCATTTGGTAGGGCACGTTGCACTCGCGGAAGACCTCCTCCTTGTTCATGCGCCTTCCGTTCCGATACTGGAACTCCAGAACCTTGCCGGCCATATCGGAGACCTGCTTCTCACGATGTTTGCCCTCGGCCATGCGCAGCCCTTCCATGGCCGATGCCAGGTTCGGGCTCATCTCCAGAGCCTTTTCGAAGCCCCGGCGGGCCTGGTCGTAGCGGCCCAGGCGTAGCAGGGCGAAGCCCTTGCCATTCCAGGCCGCGGGGTCGCTCGGATCGAGACCGATGGCGTTGTCGTAGCTGCGCAGCACCTCCTCGTCGCGCTTCAATCGCTCGACCAGATCGGCCCGCTCCATCCACCCACGGCGGTTGCGGGGGTCGATGGCCAGGGCCTTGTCCAGCATCTCCAAGGCCTTCTCCGGGTTGCCCAGCTTGTCCTCCAGCAGGGCCATGCTCTCCAGTACGGTGCCTTCGCCTGGATCCAGGCCCAATGCCTTGGCGTAGGAGTCCATGGCGTCCTCGTTCCGCCCCAGTTCCTCCAGCACCCTGCCTCTCAACTTGTATATGCCGAACTCCTCGGCCCCCATGTCCAGAGCACGGTTGAGGCACAGCAGGGCGTTCTCCATCTCCCCCAGCTTGTACAGGGCGTTGCCCTTGTACTTCCAGGTCTGGGTATCGGAACGGTCCAACTGTACGGCCTTGTCGAAGGCCTCCACTGCGTCGTCCAGACGGTTCAGGGAGGCTAACGCTCGACCGCGATCGCTATGGTAACGGGCCACCTGGCTGTTCAGCTTGACACACTGATCGAAGGTTTCCAGCGCCATCTCGTAGTTACGCATCATGAGCAGCGCCCGTCCCTTGCTGGCCAGGGAATCCACGTCCTGGTTCAGGCGGAAGGCGATGTCGTAGCTCTCGGTGGCCTCACCGAACTTCCCCAGGGACATGAGGACCCTCCCCCGCCCCTTGTACATCTGCGGATCGGACTCGTCGAGCATTATCGCCTCAGAGAAAGTGGAAAGCGCCTCCTCCAAACGACCGAGCTTCTCCAGGGCCCCCGCCTTGTCGGTTAGGGCCGACTTGTTGTGCGGATCGATCTTCAATATGTCCTCGCAGACCTTCAGGACCTCCTCCGCGTCTCCCTTGGCCACAACGGCGGTGCGCTTCATCTGCAGCACCTGCATGTCCCCCGGCTCCACTTCCAGGGCACGGTCGTAGGAACGGACCGCTTCCTGGAAGTTCTCAAGGCGGAAATGGGCCATACCCCGGTCCACCCAGGCTGCCTTGTTCTTCGGCTCCAGCTTGACGATGCGGTCACAGACCTTGATGATGTCCTCGTGACGCCCCAGGAACTTCAGGCTGCTCTTCTTGGACTGCATGACCTCCAGGTCCTTGGGGCCCATGTCCAGGGCCTTGTCGAAGGACTTCACCGCCTCCTCGTGGCGCACCAGTCTGGCCAGGACCTGCCCGCGGCGGGCGTGTATGAAGCGCCCCTCCTTGTCCAGGGCGATGGCGTGGTCGTAGCAGCCCAGGGCCTCCTCGTACCGATCCAGCCATTCCAGGGCGATGCCCTTGCTGATCCACACGTTCTTGTCCTTGACGTCCAGCGCCAAGGCCTGATCGTAACAGACGATGGCCTCCTCGAAGCGCCGTAGGCTCTCCAGGCACAGTCCCTTCTGGTAGATCAGCTTCTTGTCCTGGGGACAGAGCGCGATGGCCTTATCGTAGGCCTGCACCGCCTCCTCGAAGCGCTTCAGCATGAACAGGGAGTCGGCCTGAATGTGCCAGAATACAAGCTGGCCAGGGTCGTGTATGGCCCCCTGCACCGCCCTGGCCAATGCTTCCTCGTACCTCTCCAAGGAGAACAATGCCACCGATATGCCTTTGGAGGCGTCCACGTCATTGTGGTCCAGGACCAGCACCTGCCCGTACAGGGCCGCCGCCGCCTCCGTCTTGCCCAGGCGGTCGGTGGCCACCGCCTTGTCGAACAGTGCGCCCTTGTCATTCGGCTTGATCTTCAACAAGCGATCGCTGACCTCTGCCACGTCCTTGTCCCTCTGACCGAGCTTGTAGCACTCCCTCAGGGCTTCGAGCATGACCATGTCCTTCGGCCATATCTTGAGCCCCCGCTCCAGGGTCTTGATGGCCTCGGGGACCTTGCCGAGCTCCATCAGAGCGAGTCCCTTGTCCTGGAAGGCGGGAAGATGGTCTTCCTTGATGGCCATCTGCGTTTCGCACAGGGCGATGACATCCTGGTACTTCTTTTGCCTCGAAAGTAGTGAGCGGTGGCGGTCCAGTATATCCATGTTCTTGGGGAACGCCTTCTGGGCACGTATCAAGGACTCGAGCGCCTCGGGGTCGGCCCCCAAGGATAATAGCGTGTCTGCTACGAACAGATGGGCGGCCGGATCTTCAGGGGTCATCCGAAGAATCTCCTGAGCCACAGTATCGAAGGTCGACATGTCCTTCAATGCCGCCAAGACCTTACATTGACCGTAGAGCGCCTGTACATCGTCCGGACTGACCTCCCTCAGCCTTTCATATGAACGGAGGCTCTCCTCGTAACGGCCCATGTCGAAGAGCAAAGATGCCACTTCTGACCATCCAACAGGACCTTCAGGACGGGAACGGAGGACCCGCTTATAATGTTCCAGGGCGGCAGCTTGGTTCCCGCCCTCCCGGGTCTTTCTGGCCATCATCAGATTGGCCTGAGGGTTGTCCACATCCCGGTCAATGACCTCTTCCAACAGGTCCTTGGCCCTCTCCTGATGCCCTAATTTCTCCAAGGCCTCCACCTTGATCATCATGAGGGTCAGGTCCAGGGGGGCCATCTCAAGGGCCTTATCTAGCTCGAACAGTGCGGACTCGGCCTTGTCCTTATGTATGAGCGCAGAGGCCTTCCTCCCCAACCAGAGAGGCTTATCTTCACTCGCTTGCAGTATGAGGTCGTAGGTATCCTCGTCCAACGGATCGGCCTCCAATGCCTTGAGCAACGCCTGCCTGGCCTCCTCGGACCTGCCCAGCTCGTCAAGCAACTCTCTTCGCTCTATGTGGGCCTCCTTGTTCATCGGCCGGCGGGAGACGAAATCGTCCAAGACCGCGAGGGCCTTCTCGCGCTCGCCCATTTTACGATGGACGGACACCTTCATCATGATCCCCTGGCGGTCATCGGGGAGTGACTTAGTGAAACGTTCCAATACCTCCAAGGTCTTATTCGTCATATCTATGCTGAAATAAGCGTCAGATAGACGGGTCACCATCTTCCGGTACTCGTCCAGGTTGGAGCAGGTCTTGGGATCTAGACCGTCCAAGAAGCTCCTGGCCTTATCCATTTCGACCCTGGCCTTATCAAAATCTTTGGCGTGGATGTGCTTATTCGCCACGTCCAAGGACCGCGATGCCTTCTTGACGGCCTTCGTCTCACCGTCCATCAAGCTGTCGAAGAATCCCATATTTCCCACTTACCCTGACTTCAATGAACCACGGACAATTAATATGTTTGTCGCAGGTTTTCACTATATTGTCATACGTTTATTTCATTTTTGTCTGACCGAATTTAATTATATGTGGCTGGAAACGGAAGATCATATAAATCATGCACTGGCTTGATCGAATTGATAAATTATATATACAATAAGACACAATATTGTATATTGTCCGACGAAAGTCAGACGGATGGGATGTAAAATGAGGCGAAACGAGAGTTCGCATTGGGAACAGCAGTACGATGGTCATGCCATCGAATGGATGAAGAACCACACCATCGAGGACCTCAAACTGATGGCCTTTGAAATGGACCAACAGGGGCAGGACTCCTTTCCGTTGTGGGACCTCATCAATGATCTGAAAGTGATGAGCCATTAGGCCCATACGTTCCTGCTAAGATCTCTTGTGGGAAGCATGACCCCCCTTACCTTCCCACTAGCCTCAAACTTTTTTATTTTTTCAAATCGACCTATGCTGCCAGTGTTTTCAGTGCATGAAAGGGTTAAAATACGAAATCTCCATTATGAGCGCACCGCGCAGGTGTAATCTAGCGGTCAGGATTTTAGCCTTCCAAGCTAAACACTCGGGTTCGAATCCCGACACCTGCACTCTCAATCATATCCAGTGATCTCAAATTTTTCGTCGATCGGGGGGTTTTTGACCTTCCCGGCACTGGCTATCTCTTGGGGCCTCGGTGCATATCCCCACACTTTTTGTGCGTTCGAGATAGCCGATCCGAGTCGTCCACGATGTTGGCGAAATGGATGATTTTCGCCCTTTTCTCATCGGGAATCGGGTCGTACCTCTGGAACATCTGTTTGAGGAAATTTTGGGCGAACCGCATCTTGGTCATGTCCATCGCGCCGTTGCCGATGAAACGTAGAACACTGTTTAAAGTGCCCGGGTTGTAGCTTATTCCCGATGGCTTCATGCCCTTGGTCTTCTGGAACTTCAGATACGCCATTATTTCCTCATCGGTCATCTTTCAGAGCGCAGTGGTCGATGACCTTCGGTTCCACCAACGTCTTGAGGTCATTGCCCTCGCAGTCGGTGCAGATGTCCAGTTTCTTCTTCGCTTTGTTCAGCTTCACATCGCTCACGAACCATTGGGCTTTCAGTCCCAGGCCGGACTGGAAGAGCTGCTTATCATCCATGGTTAAAGGTAATGGAATGGGGAATCGATTAACTCACCCGCTCCCTCTTAAAGAAAGCAATATGATTTTTAACCGCACAAGATTATAACACACATATGAAGCTCCATTCCAGAATCCTTATCCAATACTTGATCATCGGGATGCTGGTGCTGGTGCTCATAGGTGAGGTGCTGCCCTCGGCCCTGCACGAACAGAAGATAGGTTCCATTTCCGATGAATCCATAAAACAGCTCAAGCACATCGATTTCGCCTTGACTAACTTCATCGACGAGGCCAAGTACGACGTCCTCGAACTGTCGATGAACGAGAACGTGCGGATCCTGGACGATGCCAACTTCACCAATTTCCTTATCGTCACCGGTGATAACTTCACCTATTCCATAGGTCCGGAGGAACAGGCTATTATCGATGTGTTGAAAGGCTACCAGATATCCCATCCATACGTCAACTCGGTCTACATGGGAAGGGAGAACGGGGCCTTCGTCCGCGCCTACCCTAGGGCTCAGCCAACGCAGTATGACCCGAGGGACCGCCCCTGGTATCAATTGGCCGTCGCTAACCCGGGAGAGGTTGTGGTGACAGACCCGTACAAGGCGGTCACGACGGACGATGTGAACATCGGTATAGAGATCACGCTCCAATTGGAGAACGGTACCATCTATGGAGTGGTAGGGGCGGACATAACCCTTGAGGGCTTGACCAGCTACATCACCTCCGTAAGCAGCGTGGGAGGTTTGGAAATGATGCTGGTGGACGCGCATGGCATCGTGCTCGCCGCCAACGACCCCGCATACCTTTTCGGAAACGTGAGCGCCATCATCGACGATAGGACGTCAGAGTTCCTGACCACCGAAGAAGGCATGCTGGAGCTGAACGAGACATATATGACCTACTATTCCTCGTCCGAGCTGGGATGGAAGATAGGCGCCTTCATTCCTATCTCCATCATCGATGACGAGGTCTCGGAATCTGTGAAAAGCACTCTGTCGTTCGTCGTTCTGGCATTGATATTGCTCAGTATCATCACCATCATCAGTCTCCACTACACGGTGATAAGGCCGATCACCAGTTTGACCAAGGTCAGCCAGAAGATCGCCGAGACCGGGGATCTTGATCATAAGATAGAAGTGGAGAGCACTGACGAGATAGGGTCACTGAGCCGGTCCTTCGATTCTATGGTGAAGAAGATCGATGCAGAGAAGCGGGGAAGGGAACAGGTACTGAAGGAGCTGGAAATGTATCGTGATCACCTGGAAAAGCTGGTGGACGCTCGAACGCGAGAACTGGCCATCGCCAAGGATGCGGCAGAATCCGCCGACCGGTTGAAATCAACCTTTCTGGCCACCATGTCGCATGAACTGCGCACACCACTGAACTCCATCATCGGCTTCTCGGGAATACTCTTGCAGGAGCTGGCCGGACCATTGAATGAGGAGCAGAAGAAACAGATGGGCATGGTCTCGGACAGCTCGGAACACCTGCTCGCTCTGATCAACGACGTCCTGGACATATCCAAGATAGAGGCCGGACAAATGACGCTATCGCGTTCTCTTTTCGATCTTCCGTCGTCTATAAACAAGGTCGTGCGGACCGTACAACCATTGGCTGAAAGGAAGGGTCTGTCGATCGATGTGGATATCGCTCCCGATGTGGATAGGATCGATGGCGACATGCGTCGCATGGAGCAGATCCTACTGAACTTGATGTCCAATGCCATCAAGTTCACTGAGAAGGGCGGCGTGAAGGTCCAATGCTCGAAGGAGGACGGTCTCATCAAGCTCCGGGTCATTGATACGGGAATCGGGATCAAACGATCGGACCAGGACAAACTATTCAAACCGTTCAGCCAGGTGGATACCGGTCTGACCAGGCATTATGAGGGGACCGGGCTCGGGTTGTCGATCTGCAGGAAGCTGGTAGACCTGATGGGAGGCAGCATCGGGGTGGATAGCGAATTGGGAAAGGGCTCGGTGTTCACGGTTACTCTGCCCATTGCCAAAGGGGATAACGGTGACAAATGATTTATAAATAAAGGAGGCATTAATAATAATGAATGGGGAACGTGACGAGGAAGGTTCGGATATTGTATATTGAGGATAACGATCAGAACTTCTATCTTGTCGATTTCATCCTTAGCGCCAAGGGGTATTCCGTGGTCCGAGCCCCGGATGGGAATAAGGGAATAGAGCTGGCCACCTCCATCGAACCAGATGTGATCCTTTTAGACATTCAGCTGCCGGACATGGATGGCTATATCATAGCGCGTGAGCTGCGCAAGATGCCTGGAACGACCATCACCCCCATCATTGCCCTGACCTCATATGCTATGGCCGGAGATCGAGAGAAAGCTCTGGCCGCAGGATGTACTGGCTACATCGAGAAACCGATCAACCCCAAGATCTTCGCAGAACAGATAGGGGCGTATTTGGGCTCGTCCACCCCCGGAGGTCAAAACAAATGACCAACGTCCTAATCGTCGATGACAACTCGCAGAACATCTATATGCTGGAGACCATCCTTAAGGGGAAGGGATATCAGGTCTCCTCGGCCAAGAACGGCGCAGAGGCGCTGGCTGTAGCGGAGAAGAACCCGCCGGACCTTATCGTGACCGACATACTGATGCCGGTCATGGACGGTTTCAAGCTCTGCCAGGTGTGGAAATCGAATGAGCGTCTGAAACACATCCCGTTAATATTCTATACAGCGACCTACACCGACACCAAGGACGAGAAGTTCGCCCTCAGTCTCGGGGCTGATAGATTTCTGGTGAAACCGCAGAAGCCAGATGTGCTTCTGAAGGTCTTCGCTGAGGTCCTGGAGGATGTCATGAAGAGAGGACCTACCAGATCTGCTGAGGGCAAAACCGATGTCGAGATACTCCAGGGTTACAACGAGGTCCTGTTCCGTAAGCTGCAGAGGAAGGTGACGCAACTGGAGAAGGACATCGCTGCACGCGTGGCGGTGGAGGCGGCCTTGTACGAAAGTGAGGGACGATTCAGGAGGGTGTTCGAGAGCGGCACCGTAGGTATGGCCATCGTCGACCAGGACTACCGATTCATTCGCTGCAACAATGAGTTCTGCCGGATGCTGGACCGTTCAGAGGATGAGCTGCGCCGTCTGCGCGTGGTCGATCTGATCGACCGGGAGGACCGTCTTGCATGTGAGGATAATTTCCGACGATTGCGGGCGGACGAGATCACAATCTTCACCATGGAGAACGCCTTCCTAAGAAATGATGGGTCGCCCACCTGGTCGAGCACAAAGGTGTCTACGATGTCTGAACAGGACGGGTGCCTGGTCCGCTTCATGATCTTCGCCAACGACATCACGGAGCAGAAAATCTTTAGGGAGCGGGAACGAAAGGCGCTCCAGCAGATAGATTGCAACCTTGTACAACTTGCCACTCTGAACGACCAGATCAGGAATCCGCTCTCCATCATAGTGGGATTGTTGGCCGTGGGGGAGATGACCGACTCTACCGAACGGATGAAAGAGGCCGTGCGGTCAATCGACGATATCGTGAAACGGCTTGACCTGGGTTGGTTGGAATCGGAAAAGGTACGTGAGTTCCTACAGCGATACCACCAGATCTCTGAGAGGGAGTAGATGTACAAGGTGCTGTGCGTTGATGACGACGACAGATTGGTCGAGGTCCTGTCTGATATGCTCCAGTATTCAAATTATGATGCACGGGCGGTGACCTCCGGAGCGATGTGTCTCGAACTTCTCAACAGCGGTTATCGGCCTGATATCATTCTCCTCGATATCATGATGTTTCCCATGGACGGTTGGGAGACGCTCAGGCGCATCAGAAACGACAAGCAATTGTTCTATTTACCGATACTGATGCTCACTGGAAAATTCCCCACCATGACCGAAGTGGAAGAATACGGCACGCTCTTCGATGGATATCTGATGAAGCCCTTCGCCCTCGAATCTCTCTCTAACGAGATTAATAATCTCATGAACCTGGTCAAGATCAGGGAGGATATTATCTGCAGGGCTCGCATCATGTGCGTGGACGATAATATGCTTAACGAGTACAGACGGTTATCATCCATCTCTCGGGTATTGAAGAAGTTGGAAAAGATCATCAACAACGGTTCCTTCACCAGGGATTCGTTCTATAACAAAATCAAAAGGCTGAGGACCATCGAGAAGCGTCTCAGCGAATGCGGCATCCTGCCTCCTAGCAATTCGGAAGCCTGATCCGGCTCTCATTTATTCCGTGCATCCCTCCCAACCGTGAAATGGCCGAGCATCGTTGGCGCCGGTCGTTCCACCTTTTTCGATCGTTGATTCTGGTACGCGTCTCGGCATCAATGACGGGGAGCCACTTTTAGCATGCCATCAACAAGGCCTCAGCAAAATATTAGAATGCGTCATATAACATCACCCATATCCAGTGATCTCATATTTTTCATCGATCAGGGGGTTTTTACTTTCCCAAATCTGGCAACTTCATGGGGAATCGGTGCATTTCCCCACACTTTCTGTGCGTCCGAGATAACCGATCCGTTCGTCCTCCGGCAGTAGTACTTCTCCGTGGTCTTGGTGCTCGAGTGCCCCATCGTGCAGGACATGGGATCGATGGGGGCGCCCATATCGACATTCTTATGACAGAAGGTGCTCGATCCGCCCGATCACGATTTCTACGCAATGGTTATGGCCGGAGATCCGACACCTTTGCGGTGATGGTGAACCTACCTTCGACGATCCTCCTTTTAAGATCATCCATGGTGCTAACGGCCCCTTCCCGGTTGGAGTTGCGGCACAGGATGGGCATGACCCTTTCCTCTCCATTGACAGTCGCCCTGACCTCCCCCAGCCGACCGTGGAAACAGTTCTCCGGGCATGCCGAAATGCATGCACCGCAATTGATGCAACGGTCCCTGTCGATGGTCGTCCTACCACCCTTCCTGACGATGGCCAGCGTTGGACATGTCTTCGATGCGTGACATGCATCGCATTCGATGCAGCGGGTCTCATCCATGGTCACGATCTCATCGCGATCGGACCAGGCCTGACCGTAATCCGCCTGACCGATCTTATGCCGGTCACGGATGTCGCCGATCGAAAGCGGGATGTCCTCGTCCCTGGTCATCACATGTGCCAGGACGGAGCGGTCGATGATGGGGATGGGTACGGCATATGAGGCCAGGCATTCCACGCCGGCTGCGGTGATATAGCCGCCCATGAGCTTGGGGTCCATGTCCCTCATCTCCGCGACGGCCATCAGGTTGGGGTATTTCGGGGAGCCTCTCGTCCCATTGCTGAAGACGTAACCCTCGGCGCCGTTGAATAGCACCTTCGTACCTATCCCGACGGTCCTAAGCTCCGGATCGTTCTGTATAGGATTGAGGTGGCCGCAACCTGAGAAGGTCAGCCCGGCATAGTGGGGCGGGAACGGGAGGCAATGGAATATCGATGAGAACTCCCGGTCGGATGGATTGACATACGCCCGATAGTTACGGAAGCAATTGCGCGAGCTCATGAGCTTGGCGGTCTGCATATCATCGATGCTGAGCCTTGCCTCGACCTCATGACCTCGATCGGAGGTGGCCTCTATGGTGACCTCCTTCCCTTCCACCAGGTCCCGGAACAGGAAGCTGCCGCCGTAGTCCGGCCGTTCCTCGCTCTCCACGGGGCCAAGGACCATCACGTCAAGTATGCCCAGACTTTCATTGGGACAGGGACCGACGATGGCCGGGACGCCGTTGATACGAGCCTCCTTGAACTTCCTGTGGAGGCCGGCCTCGGTTATTTTGAAGGACAGGACCGCATAGGTGCCGCTCATTATACCCATGGTTCCCGTGGTCACCACATCCACCTCCTGGACCTCCTCGTCCCGACCCTGGCTGAGAAGCTCCTCGACCTCTCTGGCGGTGAGGACCAGGGCATCGCCTTTCTGGAGGGCCCGATTGATCTCATCGACATCCTTCTTCATGATAGTAGCAGTTCATCGTATTTCCACTTGAAATAATTAATACAGGGGTTCTTTACCATCATTACCATCTCAATGGCTCATGACCATGGAGACCTGAAAGGATAAGAGGAGTGATGTCTCCCTGGTGCCGCGGGGGTCGATGGAGTTTCAATGCCGATCATGAGTACGTCCTGAACGATCGAATTTCAACCTTCCCTATCTGACCGAAACGATAAATGGGCTCGATCCGGCTCGGCAACTCATCATACCTTCGAATGTGTGGCCATCGATATCATATATCTATAGTATTGAGTGAAAAGAAATGTGTTGGGTTCGATATCCCTATGATGTTTCATACCTTATTTACTGGCAATCGCATCGGACAAAATCTGATATCTGCATCATCCCTTCCTTTCGATCATAGTTCCCATCAATCCGTATCGTCCTGCCTGTCGCTCTAAAAGATCGTGTTCGCATCGTATGAAGGTAAAAAAGGTAGGCGGGGGAGACGGGAGCTGTTGTCCCCCTCCGCCAGGGATGGTCGTCATCGTGAGGGGCCTTCTTGTTCGCAATGTAAGGTAGCTCCTTCGAGTATTAGAAGTAGGGAGGGGAGGGGTGAACGAAAGCCGAATGTGAACAGGGACGACTGGACAAGTGACCAGACCGGTGAAAGTGACCTTTTACTTCCGTTTATGTCGCACCTTGACCGCCTCGCCGCGACGCATCTCCAGCATCTCCCGGCCGCCCATGACCGCCACGCCGACGCCAGCCAATTTCCCGTTGCGCATGATGGCCACCTCCTCCCCGGCCAATATGGACGTGTCGGCGTCCAGAACGCCCACCGCGAACAGGCTGCCCTTGAGCTCGAAGTCGTCCATGACCACCTTGGGGACGATGGGCAGGATGGCCTCTGCCCCCTCCACGGTCAGAGATATCATGCCCCGCTCCGGGTTCAGCATGCCCCGCTGCTCCCGATGGCACAGTATCTTCATGAACGGATAGTTGCCCAGTACCTGGGCGTCCTGCAGCAGCGCTTCTCCTCCCGGTCCGAACTGGTAGCCGGCCACGGATGACATGGCTGCCCAGCGGTCCAGGGCGGGGTCCACGCGATCGTAGCCGGAGCATATCTCCCTCAGGGTCTCCTTCAGCCTGCTCAGGGATTCGTTGGAGGTAGGGGGACCTTCAGAGGTGACGGTGCCGTCCAGAACCTCTTGGATGATCGACCCCTCGTTCCCTAGGTGAATCACCACGTGATCGTACCCCTGCCCGGCCACGGAAAGCACCATGTCCTGCACCATGGCCTGCTCTTCCCGGTCCCAATGCCCGGTCACCGGGATGTCGTACTGGGCCGCGGGATAGAACAGCTCCAGCTCCCTGGGCACGACACCTAAGGGAGAGGTGACGATCATCTCCTGCACCACCTGGGAGTTGGGGACCTCCCAAAGCACCTGCCGGAACAGCTGGTGGCTTTTTGACGAATAGTAGGGCTTCTTGGCCGAACAGGGAATGAGCAGCAATATCCTACGATGGTCGGGGCGGTGGAATAGTGTTTTCACCGATTCCCTGAAACGCCTCACGTCCGGGCGGACCAGGGACTGCTTGGCGTTGCAGTTGAAGCGCGGACCGATGACCGGGAAATCTGCCTGTTGATGCTCGTAGTGCTCGTCGTCGAAGATGCGCAGGGCGGCCACGTTCCAGGGGGTGGAATGGCAGCGAAGCTCGGCGAACTCCCGCAGGCGACCGGCCGAGGTCATGTGCTTGACCAGCTCGACCTCCTTATGAAGAAGTAGCCGGTTGACCTGCAACAGGTCATCCTTTTCCGAGACCAACCCGGGGACCTTCTCGGCTGATACGGTTCCTTCGGGCAGGGACATATGGCCTAAGGCCGCGCGGTGATCGATCAACGCGGTGTCCACCAGGTCGACGCCCAGATAGATCAGCAGGGCCGCGTTGGCCGTGTCGGCCATGCCGGGGGCGTAGATGAGCCTGGAGCGCCCTACCTCCTTCCTCAGGGCCACGAACGCCTGCACGAAGGCCCGGGCGTCCCGCCTCAACTCGAAAGCGCCTTCGAGCACGGCCACCTCGGCGGATACTGGCGCGGGAGGCAGGCAGCTGTCGCGCATACCGCTGCGGGCCCGCAGCGGAACGATCAGTCCATTGCCGCCCATTTCGAGAACGGTCCTGCCGTCCAGGTTCAGCACGAGGCCGCCCTCCTGGG
>CAZXTA010000033.1:0-12850 GCA_964642865.1 uncultured Methanomassiliicoccus sp.
AGGTGGGCTGCTTCAGCTTGTTCAGGGCGTCGAGGAGGGTCTCCCCCTTGTACCAAGGCATGTTCTCGGACTTCTTGGCGCAGTTATCGCCCTTGTAAGCACTGATTGGTATGAAGGGAATCTCATCGATCTTGAAGCCGACGGCCTTCAGTAGGGTGCTGATGTCCGTCTTGGCCTTGTTGAAGGCAGCCTCGTCATAGGCGGGCTTGACCGCGTCCATCTTGTTGATAGCGATGATGATCTGCTTGACACCCAAGGTCTTGGCCAGGAAGATATGCTCCTTGGTCTGGGCCTGGGGGCCTTCGATACCGGAGCAGACGACTACCGCAGCGTCAGCCTGGCTGGTACCTGTGATCATGTTCTTTACGAAGTCCCTGTGACCAGGGGCGTCAATGACGGTGAAGTAGTACTTGTCAGTGTCGAACCGCTTATGGGAGACGTCGATGGTAACACCGCGCTCCCTTTCTTCCTTCAAGCTGTCCATGACCCAGGCGAACTCAAAGGTCGCCTTTCCCTTCTCGTCAGCCTGCTTTTTGAACTTCTCGATCACATAGGCGTCGATTGCACCGGTATCAAGCAACAATCTGCCCACTGTTGTGGACTTGCCGTGATCGACGTGACCTATGAAGACCAGATTCATGTGAGGTTTGTCAGCCATTTATTTTCCCTCCAAATTATCCTTTTTATATGAGTTGGTTGCCTCTCGATACTATTCTTTCTATATAACGGTTTTTCATGCTCAACCGGAGTAGTATCCTGCTTCGTAAGGCTGGGGGTTCAATCCCTTGCGCTTCCGTATCTCTCCCACGACCTTTTCCTGGATCTCTCCAGGCAATTTTACGAACCCTGAGTTCTCGGTGGACCACAGCGCACGACCCTGAGTTGCTCCGCGGATCGCGCTGGCAAACCCGAACATCTCGGCCACCGGGGCCTTGGCAGTGATGACTGTGGCGTCATGGTCCTGATGTATGTCCTCGATGGTGGAACGGCGTCCCTGCAGTTCGCGGGTCACATCCCCCATCATATCCTGAGGGCAGTTGATATAGACCTTCTGTATTGGTTCGAGCAAGACCCTTCCGGCCTGACACATCGCCCCGTATATGCCGGAGCGGGTGGCCGGAATGACCTGGCCCGGACCACGGTGGATGGAATCCTCGTGCAACTTGGCGTCCACCAGTATGACCTTGAGGCCAGCAACGCGCTCGTTGGCCAGCGGGCCTAGGTTCATGGCCTCCTCGAAGGCCTGCTTGCATAATTCCATGGTCTCATGCAGGTTCTGGATACCCTTGGTCGTGTCGATGAACACGTTGTTGTTCTTGAATGATACCACGCCCTTGGCCTGGTCCTTATCCATGCCCAGGTCCGAAAGCTGCTTGGCCAAGGCCTTGGGGTCCTTGATCTTACCCTCGGTCCTGATGTCACCGCTCTTGATGGCCTCTACGATTGCTTCCTCGAGAGGTTCCACGGCCATGTAGAACTTGTTGTGTTTGTTGGGGGACTTGCCCTCGAACGGGCCGCCTCTGCCTTTTATGCACTCGCGATAGACCACAATGGGCTCGGAGGACTTGATCTCCACCTTGTGGTCGTTCACGATGCGGTAGTTGGTGATCTCCAGGTGGAGCTCCCCCATTCCGGAAAGCAGGTTCTCCCCGGTCTCCTGGTTTATCTGCACCTGGATGGATGGATCGGCCTTGCCTATGATCCTCAGCACGTCGACCAGCTTGGGCAGGTCCTTCATGTGCTTGGCCTCGATGGCCACGGTGACCACCGGCTCGGTGTAATGGGATATTTTCTCGAAGGGCTCCATGTCCTTGTCGGAGCTGCAGGTGGCGCCAGAGATGGCATCCTTCAACCCGGACAGGGCAACGATGTTACCGGCCTCGACCTCGTCCACGGCGATACGGTCCGCGCCCACGCTCATGGCAACTATCTGTACGCGGTTGGGGTTGGGCATGCCCAGTATGTACATCTCCTGTCCCCGGATGACCTTGCCGGAGAACAGCCTTCCCATGGCCACCTCGCCCGCGTGGGGGTCGACGATGATCTTCGTGCACATGAAGGTGGTGGGGCCCTCGCGGTCGCATGTCATCATGGCCTTGCCCACCTCGGAATCCAGGTCCCCCTTCCATATGACCGGGATACGGAGCTTCTGAGCCTCAAAAGGATTAGGGACATGGTTGATGACCATGTCCAGAAGCACCTCGTGCACCGGGGACCTCTTGGCCAGGGTCTTCTGGTCCTCGTTCTTGCAGTAGTTGTATACGTCCTTGAAGGAGATACCGCTCTTCTTCATGTAGGGAGCGGATATGGCCCAGTTGTTGAAGGCGGAGCCGAAGGCGACCGAACCGTCCTCCACCTTCACCATCCACTTCTTGCGGAGGTCCTCGGGCAGATTGGTCATGATCCTCTTGTTGACCTCGGTGATGATCTGTATGAAGCGCTGCTGCATCTCCTGCTCGGTGACCTTCAGCTCGTTAACCAGGCGGTCCACCTTGTTGACGAAGAGCACCGGTCTGACCCTCTCCTTCAGAGCCTGACGGATGACGGTCTCGGTCTGGGGCATGATGCCCTCGACCGCGCAGACCAGAATTATACAGCCGTCCAGGGCCCTCATGGCCCTAGTGACGTCCCCTCCGAAATCGACGTGACCGGGAGTGTCGATAAGGTTGATCAGGTAATCCTTATTGTCCCCATGCCAGGTGTGCACCATAGAGGCGTTGGCCGCATTGATGGTGATGCCACGGGCCTGCTCTTGCTCGTCGTAGTCCAGCATCAATTGCTTGCCGGCGAGGCTCTCCGACATCATGCCCGCCCCAGCGATCAGGTTGTCGCTCAGGGTGGTCTTCCCATGGTCGATATGCGCGGCGGTGCCGATGTTCCTTATGAATTCAGGTGTCAGCATGATCTGCTGAGCCTTCTTGATATTGTCCTCTTTTCTGCCCATGATCCCCACCTCAGATCTAACGTGCCGAAGAGGCAACCCTTTCTATCTCTTCCTTCTTGGCCACGGAGAAGCTGTTCATGTCTCCCTTGGAGGCGAGTATGAGTTCCTCGGCCAGGCATTGCTCGATGGGCTTGGTGTTCTTGAAGGAGGTGTTCACGGACCCCTTGGAAATGTTGCGCAGGGCGATGTCCAGCCGCCGCGAGGGAGCCACGTCCACGGCCTTGGGCACAGATATTCCTCCGAACTGTAGGCGGGTGATCTCCTCCCGGGGGGCGGCGTTCTCCAGAGCCTCGACCAGAACCTGTATGGGGTTTTTCTTGGTGCGCTGCTCGATGATATCGAAGGCCTTCCTGGTGACATCGTAGGCCTTAAGCTTCTTTCCGGTGTAGGCCTCGGTCCTCATCATGTTGTTGATCAAGCGCTCAACGATGCTGACCTTGGATTTGCCGAACCATTTGTTGGCATGGCGGGCGGCGGTGTGCGGGACGGCTGTGGGGGTCAGATTGATGTATTTGGCCAACCCGCCGTCCCTAACGGTCACTTCACCACTGGAGTACTTGCCGAAAAGCAGGATATTGTCGAATTTGATAATCCCTTCTTCCACGGTGATCACCTAACCGGCTTCTCTTTCCTGCCCCTGACCAGCTCGTTCAGGGAGACGTTGTTCACTTGTATGACCTTGTACCTGACGCCGGGAATGTCACCGTAGGAACGACCCATCCTACCTCCGATGCCTTCCACCAGGACCTCGTCGTGCTCGTCAATGAAGTTGATGGCCCCGTCCCCCACCGCGAAGGCGGTGATCTGGCGGCCGTTCTTGATCAGTTGAACCTTAATGCACTTTCTGATGGCGGAGTTGGGCTGCTTCGCTTCAATACCGACCTTTTCCAGAACGATGCCCTTAGCCTGGGCTGCACCCTCGAGCGGATCGGACCTTTCCTTGAGCTTCAACAGCCTTCTCTTGTAAGACCTGTCGCTCCATCGAGACTTCTGCCGATCGTTCCTCAGCTTTCTGGCAGTGTATAATCCTCTTGCCAAATATTTCACCTCAAATTACAGGAGCAGGCCCTCTATTACTGATTTTGTATATAAGAATATGGGATTGTGGGTCAGACCTGAGATATATGCTGGACATGGGGCGGCTGGAGGTCTGCGCGCCTTACCGTACTAGGCAACATAGGAGGGTTGCCGGTCCGGTGGTTCCGGCCTCAATACACTTACCAACCTTCCCTGGGCATCGTAACCGTACACAAGGTAATTGAACATCCACCAATTGTTGAGTTCTAGCATCATCATCCTTACTTTCATGGCCTCCGCCAAGGGGGCCATCACCACTAGCCGGACCTTCTTGTTCAACACCTTCCGATAATCGCCCAGGCGGCCCTCCTCCCTCCAGGAACTGGAGGTCTCGATGAACTCCTGCCCTATCATTTCCATTTTTAAGAACAGGTCGATACGGCCCCGGCCATCCTCCTCGACCGAGAAGTGGGTAACGATGTCGGGATCGGGCAGCTCCGACGCTATCTCCCTCATCCTACGCTCGGCCACCTTGAGGACCACATCCTCGACCACATATACCCATAGTATGGACCGGGCAATTAGACGTTTTCCTTTTTACGCCGTCTTCATCAGGCCTTTCCTTTGGACTCTCCTCGGACCAACGCGGCAGCCACCAGATGGGCCAGTCGGACCGGTTCTGGCAGACATCCTCGGACCACGCACCTCCGGACCGCGGCGTCGGCCTGCTCCTCGGCGATGCCCACCGAGGCTATGAACACCCTGCCCTCGAGAAGCTCCACCGCTCGGACCTGGGCCTGGGAGATGATGGCCAGCCTCTGCTCCCAGTCGGTGAAATGGGATCTGAGGGCGTAGGCGATGGAATCCAGGTCCGGCATCTCCCGGGCCACGGTCACTACAGGCAGGTCCAAGATCGAGCTCAGTCGGGGGATGTCCACAACGTTGAAGCCGCCGAAGGCAACCCCGTCGATCATTATCATGCGCACCTGTTCGGAGAAGCGGGACTCCTGCACCATGCGGACTATGATCTCGTTGGCGTCCACGCCGTCGACCTGACAGGATGAGACCATTACTCCCTCCACGTAATTAGGAGGACATACCAGGACGCCCACCAGCGGGACCGACCCCTGTCCCTTGACGAACGGCCCGTCGTCAATGCCCAGGACCCGGGCCTGGTCCTTCACTCACATCAACCCCAGATGTCCGGTGACCCGGTCCACCTCACCGTTGGGCGCCGGGCCGATGCCTAGACAGGTGGTGGTGTTCGGAGGCAGTTCGGTCATACCCGCATCGGTGATGAGGGATGTCGTCAGGCCGGCGTCCTCGGCGGCCTGTTTGAGGAGATAGAGTTCGGTCAGATCCTGGACCTTTAAAACTACCTTCTTCTGTCCCTCGCTGTACCAGCGCTCGAAATGTGCTGGCTTCCTCTTCTTGCTGCTCAGAGCGCAGTTCACCGCGGCGTGGGCCACCTGCGCGGCCATCTTACCAGGGGAGAGATTGAGGTCCTTGCGCACCACGATGACCATCTTGTTCTCGAAGTCCATGGGCCGAACCTCAAATGTCTCCGAAGGCCAGGGGGAAGGATCTTCGGAGGGCTCGCTCGTGGTTCTTCTTGGCGACCTCGATCATCTTCTCCAGCTCCTCAGTGGTGAAATGGAAGCACAAGGTCTTGCCGCAAATGGGGCAGGGGAACTCCTGACCCTCGACGCAGTCCTGGACCTTGATCGAGATCAGTATCTCGCAGAGGGGGCACATCATAACTAAGGTGTCCATGATATCAAGGTCGCCATTACCGGACGGCAATATATGACTTCTCGTGATTCCTGCGTATTTTCACGTATTATATTTAATAGTGAGAGGAAATGGAGCGTTAATGTTTGAGCTCATTCGCAGGGACGGCCTGGCACGCATCTGCCGTCTGCACACTAGGAGGGGGGAGCTGGAGACCCCTTGCCTCCTGCCGGTGATCAACCCCCGCCTGATCACCATCCGGCCGCGGGAACTGTATGACGTTTTCGGTTTCCGGGCCGTCATCACAAATTCATACATCATCAGGAACGACCCGAGGATAAAGGAGGAGGCCTTTAACAAAGGGCTGCACGATCTACTGGACTTCCCGGGGGTGATCATGACCGACTCTGGCACGTTCCAGTCCCACATGTATGGCGAGGTGGGGGTTCAGAACCGGGAGATCGTGGAGTTCCAGAGGGACATCGGGGCGGACATCGGCACCGTGCTGGACATTTTCGCTGAACCGGAATGGAGCAAGGAGAGGACCGCGGAGTCCATCGAGGTCACCCTCGGCCGCACCGAGGAGGCCGTCACCCTGAAAGGAGACATGCTACTGGCCGGGGTGGTGCAAGGTTCAGTCTACCCCGACCTGCGGGAGATGTGCGCTCACCGACTTTCGGGGATGGATGTGGACGTCAATCCGGTGGGGGGAGTGGTGCCCCTGATGGAGACCTACCGCTTTGCCGAGCTGGTCAACGTGATCGTCGCATCCAAGAAAGGTCTGCGGGCCGATAGGCCGGTGCATCTGTTCGGCGCCGGGCATCCCATGCTCTTCGCCCTAGCGGTGCTACTGGGATGTGATATGTTCGATTCCGCCTCCTATGCCAAGTTCGCAAGGGACGACCGCTTCATGTTCCTGGAAGGGACCTTTCGCCTGAAGGACATGAAGGCTCTGGAATGCAATTGCCCCGCCTGCCTGGGACACGACCTGGAGGACATCCGTAAGATGCCTGACGGGGAAAGAATCGAGCTTATCGCTCGCCATAACCTGTGGGTATCCAAGATGGAATTGGAAAGGGTGAAACGCGCCATATTGGAAGGTGACCTCTGGGAGCTGGTAGAAAGGCGGTGTCGCTCTCATCCGGCGCTGCTAGACGCCCTGAGGTCGTTGGGGAAGTACCAGGAATTTATGGAGATGTACGAACCGTTGAGCCGGGAGCATGCCCTTTTCTACACTGGTCCGGAAACGTTGAACCGGCCGGTGTTCCTCAGATATCAGAAACGGTTGGAGGAACGTTACGTCCATCCCTGTACCGAGGTGGGAATCACCTTCGAGGAGCCGGAGAAGCCTTATTCCCGGACCCTGCGTCCGGTCATGGATCCCATACTGGCCATCAGCGACGCGCATTTCAACGTCATCTCACCCTTCGGACCGGTGCCCATCGAGCTGGACGAGATCTATCCCATCTCCCAGTCCCTGTTCCCCAAGGAAAGGGACCAGCAGACCATGGAGCGCACCGAACGCCTAATGGAGGACCTGGCCCACAGTCACGACTACAAACTGGGGGCCCTCTGGGATGGGGAGGAGACCTTAGAGTTCCTGAAGATGTTCACGCAAGGAAAGGGCGACTTCGACATCGACATGGCCAGGGTGAGGGCGGTGGCCGACTATCAGTTCGGAAAGGGGGCGGCCGAGGCCCTGCTGGACGGGAGCGTTTCCCTGGTCAAGTCCAAGAACGTGGACCGCATCCGTAACGTGATGGTTGACGGGGAGCATGTGGTCTCCTTGAGGGCCGAGGACGGCTTCTTCACCCTCAGACCGGCCGGGGCCCGCAGGCTCCTGAAAGGGCTGGACGCCCCGCGTATGAGGGTGGTGGTGGCTGACGATTCGGTGGAGTTCAATCGCCAGGGCAAGAACGTCTTCTGCTCATTCGTGAGAGACGCCGATGCGGAGATCCGCCCGCAGGAAGAGGTGATGGTGGTGGACGGCCGGGATTCATTGGTGGCCATCGGCCGCGCCCAGCTGACCCGTGAGGAGATGCTGAGCTTCAAGAAAGGTGTGGCAGTGAAGGTCCGGGAAGGGACCTAATCTCCTTCCAGATCGGTGATCTCGTCGGCCACCTTCAGACAGGCCATGAGATCCTCGATGGTGTGGAGCAAGGACATGAGGCTTTTTGCTTGACATTCCACCTTCAGGACCGGACCTTCCACCCAGGACCGGGCGTGCTCACCGTGGTCAAGCTCCAAAGAGCGGTTGACGTTCCTGGCCCTTTCTTCGCTCCCCATGTTCAATTCAAGAAGGCACTCTGTTTCCACGGCGGGTCAATGAGTGGCCCGGCATAAATCATCTTTGTCCTAAGACATTTGTACCTAGTTTTTTGATGTCGAGGGATCGAAAAAGAAGATGGGTGATGGTAGCCCCGTCCAGATTCGAACTGGAGTCACCGGCTCCAAAGGCCAGCATGATTGACCACTACACTACGGGGCTCTAGGAGACCTCGATGCGATATCCCTTATTTAATTTTCCATCTCCCCGATCATGGTACCATACAAATGAGTGGGGGCTGCCGCGGTGATCCGGACCGTTACCCTTTGCCATAGGGGCAGGTCGCCCATGATGACCACTGGAAGGTAATCGTTGGTCCGGGCCATGACGCTCTTTCCCTTGCCCTTTTCGTCTATCAACACCGAATGTTCCTGGCCGATCTTCAAGGAGTTGATCTCCGCGGATATGCGGAAACGTAGGGCGGTCAGCTCCCTGGAGCGTTCCTTGGAAACCCAACCTGGCACTTGATGTTCCATCTCATTGGCCACCGTTCCCGGTCTGGCGGAGAATCTGGTCACGTTCAATATGTTCGGTCTCAACGCCTCAACCAGTCTCACTGTGGCCTGATGATCTTTGACGGTCTCCCCGGGAAATCCGGTGATGACATCTGTGGAAAGGGTCAATTCCGGGATGGCCTGACGGAACTTGCTGACCAGATCAAGATATTCCTTAGAGCTGTAACCCCTCCCCATTTCACGGATGATCCGATCGCTTCCGCTCTGTACTGGTAGATGTAGGAACCGGTATACCTTGGGGTGCTGGTAAGCTTCCATGGTGCGGTCGACCACCTTCAAGAGACTGTCGGGGTTCATCATGCCCACGCGCATACGGAAATCTCCTGGCAAGGCGCAAATGTTCTCCATAAGATCGGGAAGACGGTACCGATCGTCCCTGCCGTATCCGGCGGTGTCCTGGGAAGTAAGCAATATTTCTTGTGCGCCTTGAGCTATGGCGTCACGGGCTTTTTCTACCAAGTCATTTGAGGGATAGCTTCTAAGGTCTCCTCTTGCCAATTTGGTAATGCAATAGGTGCAGGAGCCATTGCAACCCTGAGCGATGGGGAGGACCAATGGCCCCATCGGTGTATTGGTTGAAGTAACTGGTCCGCTTCCGAACTCCCGTTCAAAGACCGATGGCAATTGAGAATAGTCCGTTGTTCCATATACCATTGCTCCCGGGAAATCTTGGAGCAACTTGTCCCGGCTGACCGAGGCCATACAACCGAGGATGATGAGACTCTTGCTCTCATTTCGTAATTGATGAAGGCGTCGGAGTATCTTCCTCTCCGTGGGAGCGATGACCACGCAGGTGTTGACCACCGCCACATCGGCAGACTCTATGTCTGGCACTATCGTGTGGCCCATTCCTGTTAGACGAGACATCAAGTCCTGGGACTCCCCATGGTTCATGGTGCAGCCGTAGGTCTCGAAATGGAACTTCACGGCCGCAAATTGTACCGTGTATTTAATATAGATAGTGGCAGAACGAATGTTTTTAGCTGATATGCTGTTCGAATCGTTATTGCTCGTCGTTGGCCTGGTCTTCCTATATTTCGGAGGAGACTGGCTTGTCGATGGGGCCTCGCGATTGGCAGTTTCCCTGGGAATGAGCACATTCGTTATAGGTCTGACCATCGTGGCCATGGGCACGTCCGCCCCAGAGGCCACATTGGCAGTGGTCTCTACCTTGGAAGGTGAGCCGTCCATCGCCTTCGGCAATATCGTAGGTTCCAACATCGCCAATATTGGCCTGGTCTTGGGAGTGTCCTGTTTCATCTATCCCTTGACGGTCAAGTTGCAGCTGCTTAGAAAAGAGGTAGTGTGCCTAGTGATATCCTTATTGGCCATGGCCGTCTTGGGTTTGGACGGCCATTTCTCAAGGGCTGACGCCCTGATCCTTTTAACGGCTGCAGTGGCCTTCAACATATTCATCCTGCGTGCGGCTAGGGCGGCCAGGCCTTCGCAGAGGAAGGCCGGCAAGGATGCCGTTTCCGCCTATCGTGACAGGTGGCGATATCTGGCCCTTCTCTTCATCGGAATATTACTACTAGTGATAGGATCTCAACTTGTGCTGATGGGGGCGGTTGGCATAGCCACCTCCCTGGGCGTGGACCAGTTCATTATAGGACTGACCGTGGTGGCAGTGGGAACGTCCTTACCGGAACTGGCCGTTTCAATATCCTCGGCATGTCGAAAGGACAATAGTCTTTTATTTGGCACCATCCTCGGAAGTAACATATCCAATAGTCTATTGGTCCTTGGACTGGCCTCGGCCGTTGGTTCCATTGGAGTGCCCGCGGAATTCTACAATATCACCCTTCCATTCACCTTGATACTCTATGGTACGCTCATCGTCTTCATGTTCATGAAGAACTCCTTGGACCGCAGAACGTCGTTCATATTGCTGATTACCTACGCACTTTACACCATCCTGGTGATCATTTGAGAGGCGCTCAATGATGAGGATATCGATGGTCTGAAAATATTTGATACATGCGAGATAGGAGTGGATACCTCAAAGCGAAGCTGGATATTCCATATTTCACTTCGATCGGGGATTTTTTGAGATTTTGAGGCTTTGGCCTTCCGGTGTCATCGCCCCATAGTTGTTATAGGTCCTTCGGAGGTCAATCGTTCCCAATGCGCCCGTAACTTGTCTCGGTGGTCTTGGTCGTTGAATGACCTACCGCCCTCGAAACCGCCGCGTTCATGTGCAAATATGATTCGATCCATGATCATCGGCGAATCGAGCGGTCACTCATGCCCATTTCTTTGAAATATTGTGAATGAGCATCATTTAAGGTGGGATACTCCGCGCCGAGGTCCGGGGATTGACAGAGGGACACGTATGGTAAAGAAAAGAATAATAGAGACAAATGAGGGAATCCAGGGCGAGTTCGACGTTGGTATCTACGATCAAATGCAACGGCGAATGCGTGACAAGGGATGGATGGAGACGGATCTGATATTGAAGAAGGGGATGGTCGTGGGGGAAGCCCTGGAAATCGGACCGGGGCCGGGCTATTTGGGCCTGGAATGGCTTAAGGCCACGGATGGTACCCTCTTGACCGGGCTGGAGATCAGCGGGGACATGATCGTCGTCGCACAAAGGAATGCAGGGGAGTATGGATTTCTATCGAGGACGAAATACGTTCAAGGCAATTGCATCGACATGCCTTTTCTGGACGGGAGCTTCGACATGGTGTTCACCAATGGATCGCTCCATGAATGGGAGGCTCCGCAGAAGGTGTTCGACGAGATATACCGGGTGCTGAAGCCCGGAGGTAAATTTCTGATAAGTGATCTTCGCAGGGACATGAACCCTCTGGTGAAAGGTATGATGTGGCTGATGGCCGGGCCAAAGGAGATCCGACCCGGCCTGAAGACGTCTATCGATGCCGCATACACGCCGAACGAACTGAATGGCATGTTGGCCAAGACCACTTTGAAGGGGGCGACGGTCAAGGGCGGTTGGATAGGCGTGGTCGTCTCCGGACAAAAATAATACTTCCGCGTTTCTTTCAAAGCCAGGCAACGTGTTTGCTAGATAGGTTCCGTCTACGAAAATCCCCTATTGATCTTAAATACGGGATGCTGGATAGAAAAATGGCGCGAAGGGGGGGATTTGAACCCCCGGGTCCTTGCGGACAATGGATTAGCAATCCATCGCCTTGCCGGGCTGGGCCACCTCCGCTATTCCGTTGTCTAATGGACAATCTCTAATAAATGTATCGCAGTATGGTTTTTTTATCTACAGGCCTATGATATTGCGGTCCGCCCGATCGTCCGCCAGGGGCGGCACTGAAAAACCTTGAACATGATAGAGCGTGTTATAGCAAAGGTCATATACCTGGGTGTCGAATGAAGAGATAACAAGTTTTTCGGGCAGGGGTCCCTCGAAACGGTTATATATAAGACCGAAGTTAAGGGGATTCTGCGCTGAAACACAGCGATACAAACGCCGAACTGGATGCTTGCATTCTGTTAGGTAAAATGAATGGGAATGGAGAATTAAGATCTCCGTCGAAAAGCGTCGACGTGCTCTCTTGGTTCTGACGCTCGATGGCAGTGACGTTTCTGAGGAAATGTTACTGCTGGTGAAACTTGGTAACTCTGCCAATTTCTACAAGATATACATCCTAGGCGATCAATTAATGGTTGTCGAAGGATCAATTCCGGTTGATCCTGCCGGCGGCCACCGCTATTGGAATTCGATTAAGACATGCGAGTCGAGAGACATCTGGTCTCGGCGGACCGCTCAGTAACACGCGGATAACATGCCCTTGGGTGGGGGATAACCTCGGGAAACTGAGAATAATACCCCATAGACCTCGAAAGCTGGAATGCTTCAAGGCCGAAAACTCCGGTGCCCAAGGATTGGTCTGCGGCGTATCAGGTTGTAGTGGGTGTAACGTACCCCCTAGCCTATGACGCGTAAGGGCCTTGAGAGAGGGAGCCCTGAGATGGACTCTGAGACATGAGTCCAGGCCCTACGGGGCGCAGCAGTCGCGAAAACTTCACACTGGGGGAAACCCCGATGAGGGAATTCCAAGTGCCAGCACATTGTGTTGGCTGTTCTCTGGTCTAAAAAACCGGAGAAGTAAGGGCCGGGTAAGACGGGTGCCAGCCGCCGCGGTAATACCCGCGGCCCGAGTGGTGGTCGATATTATTGAGCCTAAAACGTCCGTAGCCGGTCTTGTAAATCCTTGGGTAAATCGACCAGCTTAACTGTTCGAAGTCCGGGGAGACTGCAAGACTTGGGATCGGGAGAGGTCAGAGGTACTTCTGGGGTAGGGGTAAAATCCTGTAATCCTAGAAGGACCACCGGTGGCG
>CAZXTA010000034.1:0-12811 GCA_964642865.1 uncultured Methanomassiliicoccus sp.
AGCCGGCCCTTGTGGCTGGTCCGAGACAGATGACCCCCTGCTCCAACATGCACTTCTCGGGATCGATATCGATCTCGTAAGGCATGTTTATCTTGTCCACCTTCTTCATGGTCCTCTTTCTGAGGCATTCGTCGCAAACGGTCTTCTGGGAGGCGATGACAGTACCCTTGGGGGGCAACGGGACACCTTCCTTGACGTACTTTTCCACGATGCCCAGGAACTCGTTGATCAGGTTGGTGGTAGGCGGGCAACCCGGTATGTAGTAGTCGACGTCCACGACCTGGTCCAGGGTCTTGACGGTATCGAAGAGCTCTGGCAGTTCCAGTTCCCCTTCCTCAGCCTGGTAGTGGGTCATCGGGAGGACCCCTTCCACGTTGTCGGACGTGGGTGTCTTTGTATAGACGTAGTCCAATAGGTCCTTTCTATTGGTCACATTGGCCAGTCCGGGAATGCCCCCGAAACAGGCGCAGGAACCGAAGGAGACCAGTATCACGGATTTCTTCCTCAACAGTTTGGCCACATACTCGTTCTCGGTGTTCCTAACGGCCCCGTTATACAAGGTTGCAGTGATGTATCCATCAGGCATGGCCTCGACATCCTTGAGCTTGGCGTCCATGGCGATGGGCCAGAAGACGATATCGGCCATCTCCGCAACCCCCAGGATCTTCTCATCGATGTCCAGCAGGGCCACGTCGCAGCCTCCGCAAGCAGCACCCCAATATTGCGCGATTCTTATCTTTGACATTTTTTTTCCTCCTTAGGGATGAGCTCTACTCCTCCTTCAGGGGACTCGGCCCCATCTCATGAACGGTCTGAGTGAACTCCTTTATCGTTTTCTGGAACTTCATCGCCTCAGCTGCGGAGACCCACTCCAGCTTCAAGCGGTCCGGGTTGAAGCCGTACTGCTCCAGCAACACCCGGAGCAACGCGATCCTCCTCCTGGTCCGGTAATTTCCGCCGATGTAATGACAGTCAGCGGGGTGGCAACCCAGGACCAGCACGCCGTCGGCTCCCTTGGAGAAGGCCCTAAGTACGAACTCGGGGTCCACCCTGGCGGAGCACATGGTGCGTATGACCCGGAAGTTAGTGGGCATCTGCAACCGGGAAACCCCGGCCAGGTCGGCTCCGGCATAAGAGCACCAGTTACAGCAGAACACCAATAATTGGGGTTCCCAGGCCTCATCCTCCTCAGCAGGGGCGCTGGCGGCATGTGCTTCGTTCGCGGACATTACTTTCCACCCCCAACTAGAGCCGCATCGATCTGTGCATACATCTGGTTGTTCTTGAAGCCCTTCTGCTCCAGCGCTCCCGACGGGCAGGCGGCCACACAGGTACCACAACCCATGCACAGGCTCTCATTGACCACGGCCTTGCGCTTCTCCGGGTTGTCCGGGTCACCCACGATGGTTATGGCCCGGTATTCGCAAACCGGCTCGCATATGCCACAGCCATTGCATACCATCTCGTTCACTGCAGCGATGATCCCCTGGGTTTCCAGGTAGGGCTTGGAGATGATGGTCATGGCCCGCGCCGCAGCGCCGGAGGCCTGGGCGATGCTTTCGTCGATGAACTTTGGCCAATGGGCCAGTCCAGCCAGGTAGATGCCGCTGGTGGCGAAGTCCACCGGCCTCAGCTTCATGTGCGCCTCGAGGAAGTACTTGTCCTTGCTCAATGGCACCTTGCACATCTTGGCCAGTTCCACATTGTCCTCGTTCGGACGTATGCCGACGCTGAGGACCAGGATGTCGGGGGTCAGCTGTACCGGGTCGCCCAGCATGATGTCGTCGACCAGGACCTTCATGGTGTTACCATCGAGGGCCATCTCCGGCATCTTGTCCTCCGGGAAGCGTATGAACTTCACTCCCAGCTCGCCAGCCTCCTTGTACAATTCCTCCCTGAAGCCGTAGGTCCTGATGTCCTTGTGCAGGATGTAGACCTGGGCCTTGGGGTCCTTCTTCTTGATCTCGATGGCGTTCTTGACCGCCTTGGCGCAGCACACCCGGCTGCAGTAGGGGGCCTCTTCGTTCCTGGACCCCACGCACTGTACCATGACCACGGTCTTGGCTTGGAACCCACCCTCAGCGAGGGACTTCTCCAGCTCGTTCTGGGTGACCACTCCCTTGACCTTCCCGTACATGTACTCCTTTGGCTCGTAGGGCTGAGCGCCGGTGGCGATCACGATGGCTCCGGTCTCGATCTCCGTTCCGCCGGTCACCTTCACCTTGAAGTTGCCGACGAAGCCGGTCACGTCCTCGACCTTGGTGTTGGTATGGATGGTGATGTTCCCATTGCCCCTCACCTCGTTCTCCAGCTTTTTGATGTACTCCCTCGGGCTGACCCCGCCCTCGGCGGTGTACAGGTTCTTCATCTGCCCGCCCAGCTCAGTAGTGGACTCCAATAGGTCCACCTTGAAGCCCTGGACGGCAATGTCCAAGGCCGCGATCATTCCAGACAGTCCGCCACCGATCACCACTGCAGAATGGTTGACGTCCAATTTCGCCTTGGTCAGCGGCTCCAGGAACCGAGACTTTGCCACGGCCATGCGTACCAGGTCCTTGGCCTTCTCTGTGGCCTTCACTGGTTCATGCATGTGTATCCAAGAGCACTGATCGCGTATGTTGGCCATTTCGAACAGGAAGGGGTTCAGCCCGCCCTCCTTGATAGTGTTCTGGAACAAGGGTTCGTGCGTGCGCGGGGTGCAACTGGCGACCACCACACGGTTCAGCTTATGCTCCTTTATCTTCTCCTTTATCTTTTCCTGCGTATCGGACGAGCAGGTGTAGAGGTTCTCCTCGGCATGGACCACATTAGGCAGGGTCTTGGCGTACTCCACCACCGATGGGACCTTCACGGTCCCTCCGATGTTGATACCGCAATGGCAGACGAAGACCCCGATCCTGGGCTCCTGGCCAACGACATCGAGCTCCTCAGGAAATTCCTTCTTTACGATCAGGGTGTTCCTGGCGGAAGCGATGACCGCCCCGGCCTTGGAGGCCACCCCGGAGGCTTCCGCCACTGAAGTGGGAATGTCCTTGGGAGCGGCGAAGGCGCCGCTCACGAAGATGCCGGGATGAGAGGTGCTCAACGGATCGTAGATCGAGGTGTCGCAGAACCCGTGCTTGTTCAGTTTGATGCCCATGCGCTTCGCCAGCTTTTCCGCGTCCTCGGGAGGCTTCAGGCCCACGGATAGGACCACCATGTCGAACTCCTCGGCCATGATATTGCAATCCATACTATAGCGAAGGGTAAGGTTCTTGGTCACTGGGTCCTCCTCCACGGAGGCGACCCTAGCACCGCGGTGCATGGTGATCCCGTACTCCTTCTCGGCCCTTTCCCGGTAGTCCTCGAACTCCTTGCCCACGGCCCGGATGTCCATGAAGAAGATGGTGGGTTTCAGGCCAGCAGTGTGCTCCCCTGCGATGATGGCCTCTTTTATGGCGTACATGCAACAGACGCTCGAGCAATAGGTGTTGCCCACCTTTTCGTCCCGGGAGCCGACACATTGAATGAAGGCCACTTTCCTTGGGACCTCTCCGTCCGAGGGGCGCATAACCGTGCCGAAGAAGGGGCCAGTGGCGCTCAATATCCTTTCGAACTCGATGCTCGTCACCACGTTCTTGAACTCGCCATAGCCGTACTCCCTCTTCGCCCTGGCATCGAACTCCTCGAACCCGGGGCAGAGGACGACCGCTCCCACGGGGATGTCCATGACCTTGCTCTCTTTATCATAGACCACCGCCTTGGCCTTGCACTCCTCCTGACAGATGCCGCATCCGATGCAGACATCCTTGTCAATGCAATAGATCAAGGGCACGGCCTGCGGATACATGACGTAGATAGCCTTGCGCTTCAACAACCCCTCGTTGTACTCATCCTTGGTCTCCACCGGACATTTGAGTGCGCATTCACCGCATCCAGTGCACTTATCCTCGTCCACCCTTAGGGTGTTCTTTTTCAGTGTGACCATGAAGTTGCCTGGTTCCCCCTTGATCGACTCCACCTCGGTGTTGGTTATCAGATCGATGTTCTGATGCCTGCCCGCTTCCACCAGTTTCGGTGCCATTATGCACATCGAGCAGTCGTTGGTGGGGAAGGTCTTATCCAGCTGGGCCATGGTCCCGCCTATGCTGGGTCTCTTCTCCACCAAATACACCTTGAATCCGGAATCGGCAAGGTCCAATGCGGTCTGCACACCAGAAATGCCTCCTCCAACAACCATTACAGCTCCTATTATATCTGTCATTTAAGCACCTCCGATGACGATCGCTTTGTATTTAGGGCTCATATCCTCGACATGGTCCAAGGCCAGCAGGTTCCTGGACCTGAGAGACACCACGTGCTCCAGCGTACTCTCTGTTGACTGACCCATCAATTGGGCCAGCTCCTTGACCGAGCGCGCATTGCCAGCGGTCAGTTTCAGGATCAGGCTTCTACGGTACTCCTCCTCAATGGCCTTATCCAAAACGCCTTCGTAGTCGGCTTCTTGAGGAATCTCGCCGTAAACGTTTCCCTTGTCCATGATCTTGACCTCTTTGCCCGTGAGCACCTTTAACCTGAACAGCTTGGCCGCGTTGACCGCGGCCCCCAGACGCAGGGCGAGGTCGGGGTTGGACCTGACCGGGCTCGGACCCAGCTCCCTTACCTTCTTGATGAAGTCGGTCATTACATGGGCGTACTTGTCTCCCTCTGAGGCAGAGACCCATTCCAGGTCCAACCTCTCAGGCTCGAGGCCTGCTAGTTCGACCAGCTTCTTGGTCAGGTTGAACCTTCTCTGGGTGTAGTAATTGCCGTTCAAGTAGTGGCAGTCCCCAATATGGCATCCGGAGACCATTACCCCGTCGACCCCTTCCTTGAGTAGCTCCAGTACGATGTGCGGGGACACCCTGGTACTGCACATGACCCGAACGGCCCTGGTATTGGTTGGGTACTGGAATCTGCTTACTCCTGCCAGGTCTGCACCGGCATAGGAGCACCAATTACAAAGGAAGACAATGATCTTGGGCTCGAACTCGCTCATATCTTCACCTCCTCCAAAGCGGCCATGGCTTCAGCAAGCAGTTGCTCGTCCGAGTAGTGCTTCATGGAAATGGCGTTCTCTGGACAGCTCGCAGCGCAATTGCCGCAGCCCTTACAGGCGGCCACCGTCACCTCGGCCTTTCCGGCCTCGTTCTTGCTTATGGCGTTGAAGGGACAGATCTCAATGCAGCTCCCACAGCCAGTGCACTTTTCCTCATCTATCACGCTGATGATAGCTTCTGTCTCGAGAAGGTCCCTGGATATGACCGTCATGGCCCGCGCCGCAGCGCCGGAGGCCTGGGCGATGCTTTCGTCGATGAACTTTGGCCAATGGGCCAGTCCAGCCAGGTAGATGCCGCTGGTGGCGAAGTCCACCGGCCTCAGCTTCATGTGCGCCTCGAGGAAGTACTTGTCCTTGCTCAATGGCACCTTGCACATCTTGGCCAGTTCCACATTGTCCTCGTTCGGACGTATGCCGACGCTGAGGACCAGGATGTCGGGGGTCAGCTGTACCGGGTCGCCCAGCATGATGTCGTCGACCAGGACCTTCATGGTGTTACCATCGAGGGCCATCTCCGGCATCTTGTCCTCCGGGAAGCGTATGAACTTCACTCCCAGCTCGCCAGCCTCCTTGTACAATTCCTCCCTGAAGCCGTAGGTCCTGATGTCCTTGTGCAGGATGTAGACCTGGGCCTTGGGGTCCTTCTTCTTGATCTCGATGGCGTTCTTGACCGCCTTGGCGCAGCACACCCGGCTGCAGTAGGGGGCCTCTTCGTTCCTGGACCCCACGCACTGTACCATGACCACGGTCTTGGCTTGGAACCCACCCTCAGCGAGGGACTTCTCCAGCTCGTTCTGGGTGACCACTCCCTTGACCTTCCCGTACATGTACTCCTTTGGCTCGTAGGGCTGAGCGCCGGTGGCGATCACGATGGCTCCGGTCTCGATCTCCGTTCCGCCGGTCACCTTCACCTTGAAGTTGCCGACGAAGCCGGTCACGTCCTCGACCTTGGTTTTCAGGTGTACGCTGATCTTGTCGTTGGCGCGCACCTTGGCCTCCAGGTCCTTGATGTACTGCCTGGGGAGGATACCCCCTTCGGCAGTGTAAAGGTTGTTCATCTGTCCGCCCATGGTGTCGGCGGCCTCCAGTATATCGACCTTGAAATTCTGAGAGGCCATGTCCAAGGCCGCGGTCATTCCGGACAGTCCGCCACCGACCACCACTGCCGAGTGGTTGACGCCCAGTTTCGACTTGGTCAGCGGCTCCAGGAACCGGGCCTTGGCAATCGCCATGCGGGTAAGGTCCTTGGCCTTCTCTGTGCCCTTTTCAGGTTCCTTCATGTGAACCCAAGAACATTGGTCCCGGATATTGGCCATTTCGAAGAGGTAGGGGTTCAGCCCGGCCTCCTTGATGGTGCTCTGGAAGAGTGGCTCGTGAGTCCTGGGAGTGCAAGAAGCGACCACCACACGGTTCAGCTTGTGCTCCTTGATCATCTGCTTGATCAGCTCCTGGGTATCGGCGGAGCAGGTGTACTTGTTCTCCGAGGCATAGACCACGTTAGGCAGGGTCTTGACATACTCGACAACGGAAGGTACGTCCACAGATCCGAGAATGTTGATACCGCAGTCGCAGACGAACACCCCGATGCGAGGCTCCTGTCCAGTGATGTCGGTCTCAGGAACTTCCTTGATTATTGTGTCTAGGTTTACCCTGTCATTGAAGATGTGGGACGCAGCCTTGGCCGCAGCGCCGCTCGCCTCAGCGACGGTGGTGGGGATGTCCTTGGGAGCGCTGAAGGCCCCAGTGACGTATACGCCCTTCTTGGTGGTCTCCAATGGACTGAAGATACCGGTCTGGCAGAAACCGAACTCGTTCAGTTCGAAGCCGAACCTGTCGGCCAAGACCTTGGCCGACGACGGGGGCTGGAAGCCAGCGGACAAAACGACCATGTCGAACTCTTCAGCCATGATGTTGCTGCCATCGGTGTAGCGCAACAACAGGTTGTCACCCTCGAGCTCTTCCACGGAAGCCACTCGGGTTCCGCGGTGGATCTTTACTCCGTAGTCGTTTTCGGCCCTCTTAATGTAGTCCTCGAACTCCTTGCCCACGGCCCTGACGTCCATGAAGAATATGGTGGAGCTCAGACCGGTGGAGTGCTCCCGGGCGATGATAGCCTGCTTGAGCGCGTACATGCAACAGACGGATGAACAGAAGGGATTGCCCACCTTGTCGTCCCTGGAACCGACGCACTGGATGAAAGCGACCTTCTTGGGGGTCTGATGGTCGGAGAGCCTGACCACATGTCCCTGATAGGGGCCAGTGGCATTTAGAATCCTCTCGAACTCTAAACTGTTGACCACGTTCTTGTACTCCTTGTAACCGTACTCCTTTTTCAGGCGGGCGTCGAAAAGCTCATAACCAGGTGCGAGAACAACTGCGCCAACTTTCACCTTCTCGATCTTTTCCTTCATATCATAATCGATTGCGTCAGCTGGACAGACCTTCTTGCAGTTACCGCATTTTCCCTTCGTGAGAAACCGGCAATGGTCAGGGTCTATGGCATACTTCATCGGAACGGCCTGGGCATAGTCCACGTAGATCGCCTTCCGATTCATCAATCCTAACTCGTATTCGCTGGGGACCTTGGTCGGGCACTTTTCCGCACATAGCCCGCAACCGACGCATCTGTCCTCCCGGACGTATCGGGGCTTCCTCTTCAAGGTCACCGTGAAATTGCCGGCCTCTCCCTCCATCCCCATGACCTCGGTCAAGGTCATCATGTTTATCAGAGGGTGCCTAGAGGCCTCCACCAGCTTAGGGGACAGGATGCACATTGAACAGTCATTGGTCGGGAAGGTCTTGTCCAGCTGGGCCATAACACCACCTATGCTGGCCTTGCTCTCGACCATATAAACCTGGAAACCTGAGTCTGCTAGGTCTAATGAGGTCTGGACACTGCCAATACCTCCTCCTACCACCAAAACAGAACCGCCTTTTGATCCTTTTGATTCTATTGTCGCTGCCCCTTTTGTATCAACTGCCGATCCTTGGGACGATTTCTCGCTTATCGAGCTCTTCTTAAACAACCCGCCGAATTTTGATTTTAAATTGCTCACTTCCCTCTCCCTCCTATTTTAAAATTCATTTATGACCAAAATACAGACTTCGATATCCCTATCTCCTATGTTCCAAATCCCAGGTAAGGTGTGGGAACCTCCGGAAACCGATACCGCTGACGGCTGGTCCAACATGGATTTGAACCCTGCAATAGAAGCAGTCCCCCCACCATTAGAATATGTATATTTCAACATTTTGTGGTTTGTCAGGGGATGGGACATGGTGCTCACGGTGGGATAGGTCAATACATTTTATTTAAGAGCTTTTCGCTTTTATCGTTTCATTTTTCGGAAGAAAAAGAGTGCTTGTATTGAAAAAAGTGAATGCCGTCATCTGACGTCCATATTTTGTCCATGTCCTATTTTAATAATGAGAGAGGAAATGATATAAATAGAAAGGTAGTGCGCTTCAAGGTGCTCCTGACCTTGTTCCTGGGATCTGTAGGGGCATCTTGCCTCGTGCCTTTGTATTATTTGATAATTAAGAAGAAGAAGGCAACAACGAAGGGATGGACGTTCCACGAGGACCGCATTGAGCCATTGAGCCGGTTGGAGATGAGAGTGAGGATCCGGCCTGTAAGAGGTGAGGGCGTGGTATGCCAGATCTGCATGGGGAAGTTGAAGGCGGGCCTGCCCTACATTAGATGCGAATGCGGCAAGGTGTTCCACATCACCTGCCTGAAACGCACCGGGTTCTGCCCCTACTGTCAGAAGACCTATTCCCATCAGGAGGTGGAGAGGGCCGCCACCTACCCGGACCTGGAGAGCATGGAGTGCCCGATGTGCGGTCGTTCGGTATACAAGGACTCGGGAAGCTGCGAATGCGGGGCCATAATCGCCGACCAGGACGGGAAGTTCTACTGCCCCGGTTGCGGCACCCAGATCGAGGACGGGGAGACCCAATGCCCCTACTGCCATGAACGTTTCGAGGATGTGCACATGGTACAGTGCCCTTTCTGCGGACGGGTGTTCGAGGAAGGTCGGGGGATATGTGAGTGCGGAACCTTCCTGGGAGAATCCTGCCCCGAGTGCGGGGTGCGGTTGTCTGCGGAGGACAAGGTCTGCCCCTCCTGCGGAATCAGCTTCGAGATGGTCAAGGAGCCTTGATATACAAACTGGTATTCCTTGTCTTTTTATACTTCGTAGAATATTCATAAAACGGGTGGGTGCCATTTGCCCTTTATTCGATGACCTGTTCCAGAAAGATGCCGAGCAAGCCTCGACCGCGTCCTGCGACGAAGATGATGAGCTGAGGAGACTGGTGGAGTCGCTTAAGATCAAGATCTCCATCATTGGCTGCGGGGGCGGCGGTTCCAACACCGTCCGCCGTATGAACCAAGGAGGTGTGGAAGGTGTTAAGCTGGTGGCCTGCAACACCGATGCCCGTCACCTGCTGTCCATACAGGCGCCCCACAAGGTCCTGCTGGGCAAGAGCATGACCAAGGGGCTGGGATCGGGGTCCATACCCGAGATAGGACAGCGGGCGGCCGAGGAGTCGGAGAACGACCTTTGGAAGTACGTGGACGGGCAGAACATCGTGTTCGTGGTCAGCGGCATGGGCGGTGGGACCGGGACCGGTTCCGCCCCGGTGGTGGCCGACCTGGCCAAAAAGGCGGGGGCTCTGACCATAGGTGTGGTCACGATGCCGTTCAAGGCCGAGGGCGTCGTGCGCATGAACAACGCCATGAAGGGATTGGAGAGACTAAGGGATAGGTGCGACACCACCATCGTCCTGCAGAACGACCGCTTGTTGGAGCTGGTGCCCAAGCTACCCCTGGAGGCGGCATTCCGGGTCACCGACGAGGTGCTGATGCAGAGCATCCGCGGCATCACCGATGCCCTGACCAAGCCCGGCCTGGTGAACATCGATTTCAATGACCTTTTGACCATTATGCGCAACGGAGGCATGGCCCTCATTGGGCTGGGTGAATCGAGCGAGTACGGCCAGAGGGCCGAGGCTTGCATCGAGGACGCCCTGTCCTCGCCCATGTTGGGCGATGTGGATGTCAAGCAGGCCAAGGGAGCCTTGGTCCGGGTGGTCGGAGGGGACGACCTGACCGTCACCGAGGCGGAGAAGTCCGCTCTGCTGGTGAGCGAGGCGGTGGACCCGCGCGCCCGCATCATATGGGGTTGCGCGGTCGATCAGAACATGAAGGGCGACATGAGGGTGTTGGTGGTGCTGACCGGCGTGAAGTTCAACAGCATCGTGGATTCCATCAAGGGTAGATGAGGCCATAGAGATGGTGGTCAAGGAGAAGCGGGGCCGGCGCCGCTATGTGGCCTTCCATACGTGTCGGCGGGCCACGGATGAGGAGCTGCTGATGACCTTCACCGCGATCTTCGCCCCCCAGGGCATCAAAATACCCAAGGTCATCCAGTTCGACGGTCAGAAGGGCATATTCCGTTGCCTTCCGAACGATAAGGACCGAGTACTGGGCGCCTTGGCCTCCAGGACCGGACCCCTCTTATCCATAGTCACCCTGAGCACATCGGGAACGCTGAGGACGCTCAGGGAAAAATATTTCCGGGCGGAGGTGGCGCGGCGTTGACTGGAATGGTTTTTAAAATTTTCGAATAATCCCCAAGAAATATATAGGTCTTGATAACTTAGGTGGCTTGAACTGAGGACAATAGGAGTTGATTTCATGCAACCAGGACAGATGGCATATGACAGGGCCATAACGGTTTTTTCTCCTGATGGGCGCCTTTTCCAAGTGGAATACGCTCGAGAGGCGGTAAAGCGGGGAACCACCACGGTCGGTCTGAAATTCAAGGATGGAGTGGTCCTTATCGTGGACAAAAGGATCGCCAGCCGACTGATGGAGCCCAAGTCCATCGAGAAGATATTCCAAATTGATCATCACATAGGCTGCGCCACCTCGGGACTGGTGGCTGACGCGCGCATTCTGGTGGACCAGGCCCGGGTACTGGCCCAGATCAACAAGATCACCTACGATGAGAGGGCCGGCGTGGAGGACCTGGTCAAGAGGATCTGCGACTATAAGCAGAATTACACTCAGTATGGGGGGGTGCGACCGTTCGGCACCGCGCTCTTGGTCGCCGGCGTAGATGACATGGGCGAGCATCTTTTCGAGACCGACCCGAGCGGGGCGCTGGTCTCTTACAAGGCTGGCAGCATAGGCGCGGGAAGGAACGTGGTCATGGAGGTCTTCGAGGAGGATTACCAGGAAGGCATGTCCATGGAGGACGCCGTTGGCCTGGGCCTCAAGGCGTTGAAGAAGGCCACCGAGGAAGAGAAGCTCAACCCCAAGGCCGTGGAGATCGGGGTGGTCCGCCACGGAGAGAACTTCCGCCGTCTGGACGAGACCGAGGTGGAAGCTTACATCGCCAAGGTCAACCAGGAGTGAACCGGAGAGTCGATGGTAGACCTGGAAGAGGCGATCGTGGCTCGCCTGGATTCCCATGGTGAGTCCTTTGAGGTCCTCATAGACCCCAAGGTGGTCAACCACATCAGGCACGGCAAGGAGGTCGAGCTGATCGACTACATGGTCATCGACGAGATCTTCAAGAACGCCCACAAGGGCACCCGGGCCTCGGAGGAAAAGCTCCAAGAGGTGTTCGGTACCACCGAGCCGGTCGAGATCGCCAAGACCATCATATTGAAGGGGGAGGTTCAGCTCACCGCTCAGCAGCGCAAGGAGATGCTGGAGATCAAGCGCCTGCGCATAATCGCCACCATCGCCCGGAACGCCATAAACCCCCAGACCGGGGGGCCGCACACCCCGGCGCGCATAGAGATGGCCATGGAAGAGGCCAAGGTGCACATAGACGCCTTCAAGCCGGTGGAACTGCAGGTGAAGCATGTCATGGACAAGCTGCGTCCGCTCATCCCCATCCGCTTTGACAAGGTGCGTATCGCCGTCAAGCTGAAGGCCGATGAATACGGCCACTGCTATGAGGACATGACCGAGATGGGCAATATAACCAAGGAAGAGTGGCAGAAGAACGGGGACTGGATCGGCGTGGTGGAGATACCCGCCGGTCTGAGGGACGAACTGTTCCACCGGTTGAACGCCAAGACCCACGGCACGGTGGAGACCAAACAACTGAAATAAAGTCGAACATTAGATTCCAAGAGTTGATCAAATGAACAATGAGAGTGCGACCAGAGAGCTGGTGCTTCCCGGTGACATGTTGGACGACGGAACCATGAAGCCCGGTGAGGGGACCTACGTTCACGACGGCAAGATCTTCGCCGCCATGCTGGGCGTCAAGAGCGTCAAGTCCAATTTCGTGAACGTCATCGCCCTAGGGGGTCGGTACATACCTGCCCCGGGAGACATGATAATAGGCAAGGTCATCGACATAGGACCTTCGAACTGGCTGGTGGACATAAATTCGCCCTACCCGGCGCCCCTGCACGTGAATGAGGTGCCGTGGAGGGTGGAGTTCGGGGACACTGCCCGGTACCTGGGAGTGGGGGACACCCTGCTGGCCAAGGTGCTGTCGGTGGATGAGACCAAGCGGGTGCAGGTGACCATGAAGGAGCAGGGGCTGCGCAAGCTGCAGGGGGGACAGATAGTGGCCATCGCCCACAGCAAGGTACCCCGGGTGATAGGGAAGAACGGCTCCATGATCCAGATGATCAAGACCTACACCAACTGCCGTATATTCATCGGACAGAACGGTAGAATCTGGATGGACGGGAACATGAAAG